>CATOKC010000030.1 GCA_951800675.1 uncultured Oscillibacter sp. | reverse complement strand
GCTGTACCGTGTCGGTCCGGCGGGCGTCGCTCTATACGGCCTCTGGGGCATTTTCACGGCTCCCACGAAGACCACCAAGAGCCGCCGGACATTAAAGCTCCCCGCCTGGATATTCGACCTTGTGAAGCGGCTGAGGGTGGAACAGGCCCGTCAACGGCTGGCGCTCGGGGACCAATGGCATGAGTGCGGGCGGTTGTTCACCAAGCAGGACGGAAGCCCCGTCAACCCGGAGAGGGCCTATAAATGGCTCCGGGGGTTCTGTGAGGAAAAGGGACTCCCTTTCTATGGGGTTCATCAATTCCGGCACCTGAACGCCTCCTTGCTGATTTACAACGGAGAGGACGTGCGGGCCGTCTCCGCCGCCCTGGGACACTCCCAGACATCGACCACCCTGAACATCTATGCCCATACCTTCGAGACGGCCCAGGCCAGGGCTTGTGATGCCTTGGCGGAAGCCCTGCCGGTGAAGTTCGGGCGGAAGAAACAGGCGTGAAATTTGGTCGTTGTTTGGTCGTTATTTTGGTGAAACGCAACGACCAAGAAGGAGGCAGCGTGAAAGACACAACGCCGTAAACGTCCTGATTGCAAGGGATACATAGCTTTGTGGAACGAAACGAAAAACGCCTTTTCCTTTTCAAATCCTGTCTCCGCAACCATGATAAGTTGACAGATTACACCAGGGGAGTAGTCTGTCAACTTTTTATATTTAAATATGCTTATCGACTTAACACAGCAAGGCACAAGATGTAGCAACAGCCCTGGTAAGACGGAAAAATAACTGATTAGCTGTGTTTCTGCGGTTGAAGCGGAAGCAGAACTCATCCATATAGCTTTGCGGATGAACGCATCTGCCGTGGTAGGTTCCCAGTAGAAACGCCTTGAAATTGCTGATTGCCGTATGAAGCCAATGCAAATCACCAGCTTCATAGAGGCTATATTTAAGTGCGACATTTTCCAGACTGCGGTAACTGTGATATCCGTCGCACTCTACTTTGGCGTGCTCCGCGAAGCACTGGTCCACGATCTGCCGCAAGGTCTTTCCTTTGAAGCCGTCCACAACCTTCATCCGGACGAACAGGGGTATCCCGTCCTCCGTCTTGGATATTGCTGCTACGGCCTTGATCTTATCTGTTCCCCGACCGCGCTTTCCGTTATGGGAGGGACCGCCAACATAGTAATCATCAGGCGATACCATAGAGGGCGAAAGGCAGAGCAAAGACGAATAGGGCGGTCATTCCTCGGCCCCCTCTACGTTCATTTCCCTTGCAATGCGTTCGTGGTTCGGCCAGATTTCGAGGCGGGGACATTCATCTGGGAAATTTGGGACAGGAGCCTCTGAAATCACCAAATCCAGAGCGGAGCGGGCCATGGGCCAATTATCGCTTTTAAAGCGGACTTCTCGCTTGCGTCGTAAACGAAAAAATACATAGCGCCTCCTTTGTAACACGGTTTTCCTTCAGGTGAGATCCGCAGCGGCGGCAGATTGTGTTACGGATTGAAAATGCGCTTGCAAGGCCCCGGCGGGCTTGCATCAACGCCGGGCGGCGCTTTGCTTTTAATCATGATAGGCATGAAAATCGTATCAGTAAGATTAGCGCACAGATAACTTTACCTCTGCCCGGTATGTGACAGTGCGCCGAGCCTTTCCCACTGGGGCCCTGAAAACGCATTTTCAAAAGATGCTTAGCTGTTTGCGGAATGGGTCTATTTCCGAGGGCCGGAAGTCCGCTTCCGGCTCCAGGGGCTTTGGAGGGTCCAGCGGAGTTTCGTTTATCGCTTCCACGCCATCCCACTGGTATGGGAACATCCAGCTTGCGTCCTGGACCATGCCGGTTTTGCAGAAATCATGGTCATGGACGCATACGGCGTCCAGGCCGGGATTGTAGAAATAGACGTTGGAGGCGTGTTCCGCTTTTTTGAGTGGCCGGGAATGGAAATACAGGTGCTTCCCCACGTCCTTGCCCCGGAGGGACACTTCCTTGCTGACATACTTGGTTATGTAGAAGAAGGCCACGACCTTGTAAATTTCCTCGCCGTACTGGTGAATGGAGTAAAGAGGCGAAATGCCCATAGCGCAATCACTTCCCGCAAAACGTTATGGAGTCAAGTACCCTCCGCGGGGCTTCCGCCCCGCTTTTTTCGAGGGCCTCGACCGTACATATCTCCCGACATTCACCGGCGAGGAAGGTTACAGGTTAGGGTTTGGGTTGGTCCGCCGCCTGGGTGAACTTGTTGCCGTAGAAATACGGGCATTCCAGACAGGACGGCGGAACCGGGGAAGCGTCATGCCCCTGGGGAAAGAGCGGGCACAGATCGCAAGGATCCAGCTTGCCGGGGACCATCAGGCTTTCGCCATACCGTCGCACCTGCCGAAGCGGTTATACGAGACGTTCACCTTGTCGCCCACTTTCGGCTGGTACGGCCACTGGTTGAGTTTAGCGTCCGTGACGAAGATACGTTCGGAACCGTGACCTTCCCCTTTTTCCAGGGGATACGTCAGGTAGATGTTCCTGCCGCTGATTTGGGTCTTGTCCTCTCCGGTGAAGGACGAGGGTCTGATGCCTATGATTTTCATGTTGCCTCCTGACTTTCTTCTCTTACGGGGGCTGAGGGTCGGCCCCCTAAATATAATTTGACAGCCGGACATGGCTTGTCCGACTGTCCATTTTCAATATACAACTTGCCCCGCGGGAATACGACAAATATCTCTACAAACTCCGCCATCTCGTGGAGAATGCTTTCCTTCTTCTCAAAAGGTGGCGTGGTATTGTTACGCGCCGCGCCAAAAACGCCGCTTCTTTCACTGCCGTTGTCCAAATCCGCCACATTCCTATTTGGCTCCTTATTTATTGTCGACACCATCTAATGTTGCGCGAGGAACTTTGGATTCTTAAAATTTCGGAAACTGAACGCGGGAGGCTGAAAACAAAAAAACGCGCAATCGCAAAGCTTTCCAGGTGGAATGACTCCCGCTCTTCGAAAAAAGTTCGAAAAGCGGGAGTCATTCCGCCCGGTATTACGGTTTGATGATAGCCCTGGTGATCTTGCGGTCCGCCGAGAGCCGCAACGCCTCTCCCAACTCCTCCAGGGTGAAGGTCCGCTCCGAAAACTCCTTGAAGGGATACTTGTTCTGGAATTTCTCAATGAATTGCAGGGATTTATACAGATACTCCGGCAGATAGCGGACCACGCCGTAAACGGTCAGCGCCTTTCTCGTGATGTAGCCCGGGTGGATATCCGCGCTGACGGCGGTGGAGTTGATACCAATTACAATGTAGCGTCCCATGACCGCCAGGTGGTGGATTCCCTCCTCGAAGGCACCAGCGAAGCCCGTCACCTCCATGGCCACGTCCACACCCCTGCCGCCGGTCAGCTCCTTGATAAGGGCCTCCCGGTCAGACAGATCGGCCACCTCGCTGATGTTAATTGTATGATTTGCGCCGAACCGCTTCGCCAGCTCCAGCCTCTCACCGACGCCGTCCGCGACAATGACGGCAGCTCCCTTTTCCCGAGCGATCGCCGCCGCGTACAGGCCCAAGCCACCCGCGCCTTGGATCAGCAGTGTCTCACCGGCCTTCAGCCCAGCCCGCTCCAGGCCATAGTAAACCTGAGAAAAGGCGCAGTTGGCACCTACCGCCAGCTCGTTGGGTACATCGTCAGGCACTTTATAAAACTTCTGGTGGGGGTAGATGTAGTAATGGGTGGCAAAGGTACCTCCAAAATACGGCCACTGATCCGGCGCCGAGCCCAGATGGATGTAGGCATTCTCGCACAGATCCGCCCGGCCCGCCTTACAGGGCCCACATTCACCGCAAGTGATGTAATAGGGCGCCACGATCCGGTCTCCTACCTTGACGGGGTCGCCCATGCTATCCAGCGCCACGCCCCTGCCCAGCTTATAGACCTCACCCACAAACTCATGGCCCTGGCAGGTGGGTTTCTCCCCCACCCCTACTGAGGAGGCGCCTTTCCAGTTCTTCACGTCTGAGCCGCAGATGTTCGTACACAGAACCTTGACCAGCAACGCGCCTTCCTCCGGCTCCGGCAGGTCGTGTTCCACGATCCCAAACTTCTTACTGCCCTCAAAAAACGCGATTTTTCCTTTCATGCGATCTTCTCCTTTAAATTTTATTTTCCTCCAGCCGTCCCCGGGCCCGTTCCGGCTTTCGGAAAACAGGCTTTAAGGAGCGGCGTGATACATGAGACAATCCTTGATCCCGTCGTACTTGGTCAAATCCGTCGCGTAATCCAAGAAGCAGGTACACGCTCTGGTCTGGTACTCGTTTTTCTTGGTGATGATGCCGGTTTGCCGGAAGCCAATGTGCTTGCACAGCTTGATGGCGCAGATGCGGGGATTCTGATACCGGGAATAGATATAATAGGGGCAGAATACCACCCCCATGTTATTGGCCACAGCGTCTAGAATGAAATTCCACTGGGTGCTAATCAGCACGATGTTGGGTACAATACCCAGCTTCCTCATTTCTACCTCTGTCTGGCTGGCAACCTCTTTGCCGCCGTTGTAAAGGATCATATTCTGATCCCTCAAGTCCTCATAATCCAGGTCCGTCATCCGCGCCAGAGGGTTGTCTACACAGGTGACTACCACGTTTTCCGACTGCACCAGGGGATACACGTCGAAATTCTCCGCATCCTTGTTTTGATCGAAATAAAAGAGGTCGATATAGGCCAGGTCCAGATTCTTTTTCAAAACCTCCTCCTTCAGCAGGTTTGTCTCCCGCTCAAGGATAGAGAACGTAATCATTGGATAAGCCGCCGTAAAAGGAAAGAGGACATGGGCGAACATAGAACCTCCAGCAGCGACGGACAGCCCCACACTCAGGTGTCCCTTATCGATCTGCTCATTTACATAGGTGGTCTCAATCAGCTCGTTATAGCTTTTCAGCAGCTTCGCCGCCCGCTCGTAAAACGCCTGCCCAGCGTCCGTCAGGCGCTGCCGCCTCTGATATGTATAGAAGAAGGGAAACCCCATCTCCTCCTCCATATTTTTAATGACCTTGCTCAAAGCTGGCTGGGTGATATACAGCTTCTGAGAGGCCAGGGAGTAGCTGCCGCACTCGGCAATCTGGACAAAATAAGCCAATTGACGGATATCCATAGTTTTTAAACCTTATCCCTTTCATGATACCATGTTTCTTTTCGAGACACAAATTGTTATATTTTATACTTTGTAATAACTATAATGTATTTTTACAAAAAATGCAACGGTGATATAATTGATTTCAGAATAAAAGCGCATTGCGGGCAAAAAATGACATGGAGGCATAAAAGATGAAGGTTACAATTATCGGCGGCGGGCCGGGCGGCTATGTGGCCGCTATCCGGGCATCCCAGCTGGGCGCGGACGTTACGCTGATTGAAAAGGACGCCATTGGCGGGACCTGTTTGAATGTGGGCTGCATTCCCACCAAATCCCTGATCCACTCCGCAGACCTATACCACGCCATCACCCACGAGGCCGAATCCAACGGCATCTCCGTGGGAGAGGTCTCCGTGGATTTCGACGCCATGCAAAAACGGAAAGCCAAGATCGTGAAAAAACTGGTGTCCGGCGTGTCCGGCCTGATGAGCGCCAACCGGATCACGGTAGTCAAGGGCAGCGCGAAATTCCAATCCGCCTCCCTCATCAAGGCCACAACGGCGGAGGGCTCGTTGGAGATTCCCTTTGACAAGGCCATCATCGCCTCCGGCTCCGTCCCCTCCTCCGTGCCCATTCCCGGCGCGGATCTGGAGGGCGTCGTGGAAAGCACCGGCGCCCTCTCTCTGGAGGCGGTCCCGGCGAGCATGTGCATCATCGGCGGCGGTGTCATTGGCGTGGAAATGGCCCATATCTATCGTCGGCTGGGTACGAAAATTACCATTGTGGAAATGCTGCCTGACATCCTTATGACTCAGGACGCCGAGGTAGTCGCCCCTTTGAAAAAGGTCCTGAAGGCCAACAAAACAGATATTCTGCTGGAGACGAAGGTAAACCGCATTGAGAAGGCTGAAAACGGACTGACGGTCCACGTGACTGCGCCGGACGGCTCGGAGTCCTCCGTCACAGCGGAAAAGGTCCTCGTGTGCGTAGGCCGCCGCCCAGCCACGGAAAATCTGGGCCTGGACGAAATCGGCGTCGCCACGGAGCGTCGCCGCATCCTTGTGGACGCCCATTACCGCACCAGTGTGGAAAGCATCTACGCCATCGGGGACTGCATCGGCGGGATCATGCTGGCCCATGTGGCCTCCGCGGAGGGTATCTGCGCGGCGGAGCATTGCATGGGTCTGGAGCCATCCCTTCAAATGGACATTGTGCCCTCCTGCATTTACACCTCTCCGGAGTTGTCCGGCGTTGGACTGACGGAAAAGGAAGCGCTCACCCGCGGTCTGGACATCGCCGTGGGGGTCTTTCCCCTGATGGGCAACGGAAAATCCCTGATTTTAGGCGACACCACCGGCCTGGTGAAGTATATCGCGGACAAAAACACCCACGAGATTCTCGGACTTCATATGTGTGGCCCCAACGCCACCGAGCTGATCGTAGAGGGGGCTCTGGCAATCAGCAAAAAAGCCACGGTAGAGGATATCCTCTCCGTCATCCATGCCCATCCTACCGTGGGCGAGTCCCTACAGGAAGCCGCTCACAGCGTGTTCGGAAACTGCTTCCATATGCCGCCGAGAAGGTAAAAAAGTGGCGCTGAATACGGCGGAAGCGAACAAAAAGCAAACGCGGCGGAAAGCAATCCTTCCGCCGCGTTTTTCTGTAGGAAGGAAAGCCTGTTCATAGCTTTCCCTGGGCGTCCCGCTCCGCCAGAGTCCTGAATTGTTCCATGTCGTGCCCAAAGAGAACCTCCGCTTGATTCTCCTCCGCGATTTTCCGGATTCTCTCGACGGTCCGGTAATACCCGGCCTCGTCGCCGCACACGCCGGCCATCCGGGCCGGCGGCCCGTAGTGCGCCCTGGAATACACCGCGTCCGCGGCCAGCAGGTAGCGGCCGTGTTCGGTCCTCACCAGCAGGCCCAGCATACCGTAGGAGTGACCTGCGCCGAAGTTGTACACCGTCACATCCTCCGCCAGCGGCAGGCGGTCCTCGTACCCCAACTGCCATTGTGTTTCCGCCCGCAGCGCGTTGTCAACGTCCGTTTTAACATGGAAAGTGCCGTCTAGCCGGTTCAGGGAGTATTCCCGCATCACCGCGATGAATTCCTGGGCGCTGACCAACGTCCTGGCCCGGGGGAAATATTTCACACAGCCCATATGGTCCACGTGCATATGGGAAAGTACAACGTAGCGGATCTCCTCCGGCCGGACGCCCAGCTCCGCCAGCCGCTCAACTACCGTGCCGCCCTCTCCGGCAACATAGGGCGTCTCCCGTAGCCATTGGGGCCAGACCTCCATACCCTGATCGTCACAGGCGCAGTCAAACAGCATATAGCCCACCGACGTCTCTAAAAGAAAGGAATGCACCGGAATCTTCGGGGCCTCGCCTTCCTTTCCACCGTCGCGGATCACCGGGTTCTCGCTTCCCAAAACCAGGATGCCATTGTCTAGCAAATGTAATTTCATCGTCGTTTCCTCCCGCAAAATTATTGACGCGCCCCTTTCCAACGCCGCTTGACGGCCGTCTGGGGCGAGGAAGGAGCCTTGCGGCTCCTTCCTTGTTGGATGTTAGCCCACCAAAAACGTAGAAATCGGTGGGAACGCGATGACAATGATTAAGACCACGTAGTTGATGATCAGGAACGGGATCGTCTGTTTGAAAATTGAGACAAAGCTCTCGTTCGTCAGCTTCGCGGCCATAAACAGGGACACGCAGAAGGGTGGAGTCACATTCCCAAACTCCAGCGTCAGCAGGACCACGGCGGCGTAATAAATCGGGTTGATGCCGTAGAACTCCAGCATAGGGGTCAGCAGAGGGATAAACAGCAGGATGGCCACATTGCCGTCTACCAGCATACCGCAGATGGTAAAGAGGATCACCGTTGCCAGCATGAACTGCCAAGGCGCGGTCAGGTTCGCCTCAAAGAAGGTTTTAATGGCCCCAGACACACCAGCAAACGACATGGCCCGGCCGGCCGCGGTGGCAAAAGCCATGATCAGCATAATACTGCCCACCACGCCCACAGCAGAGGTACAGATCTGGCCGAAGGTACCGTCCACAGAGTTCGGGTCTCTCTTCTTCTTGATGAAGTAGTAGGCCGCGCCGTAAACTGCCGCCACGGCGCCGGCTTCCGTCGGGGTGAAGATGCCGCCGTAAATACCGCCGAAGATAATGATCGGCATCAGCAAGGACCAGATGGCGTTTTTGGTGCAGACACCAATATTTTTGACATAAGGAGCAAACTCGAATTTCTCCTGGCACTTCTCCTCGACTTTTCTACGGACAATGTAATTGTAAATTGAGTAGCAGATCACGATGATGATAGCGGGGCCTACCGTGGAAAGCCACACGTCGGAAATGCTCAGGGAGGTGGCCATGGCGTAGATGATGCCTACGGAACTGGGCGGAATCAGCTGGCCCAACATGCCGGAGTTTGCCACGATAGCCCCGGCGTAGGCACCTGGATAGCCCTTTTTCTTCATCTCGGGGAACATGATCTGACCGATGGCAGCCACCGTGGCTACCATGGAGCCAGTCAGGGTGCCGAAGAGCGCACAGGTGGCGATGCCCACTGCGCCGCAGGAGGCCCGGAACCGGCCCACGAAGGAATTGATAAACTTAAAAAGGCCGTCCGCCAGCCGGGAGTACTGCATGATGTAACCGGCGAAAACAAAGAAGGGCATGGCCAGCAGATCGAAATTATCCAGGCTGGAAAACGCGGACCCGGCCAGGTTATTCAGGGCAAAGCCGTGAGTCACGAAGGTCACGGAGGCCGCAATGCCTAGGGAGTACGCCAGCGGGAACTCAATGATCATGGCGAGTCCCAAAAAGATGATTAGAAAAAGCAAAAACGCTTCCATTTTTTGTCCTCCTTATCGCTTATCCTTCTACAGGAGGTTCGATCTCAACGGCTCCTGTCAACTTGCCGATTTGAATGAACACCTTCAAGAACGAGTGCAGGATCATCATAATAGCTGCCACGACGATGGGATACATGGGCCACCACAGGGGAATGTGCAAGGCAGACGACATAGGGTTCAGGGCCTTGACCGCATTGTTCAGATAATTCCAGAAGTTGATCAGGAAAAATACCATAAAGCCGCACATGCAGGCCTGGGTGAATGCCTCTACACCCGTCAGAATCTGCGGCGCGTGTTTGACCTTGCTTTTCAGCAGGGAGCTGAGAGCCTGGATGCGGAGATGATCGTCGTGATATGTGCAGTAGGACGCGCCGACCCAGCCCATAGCGATTAAAACATATCGGGCGCTTTCATCGGCCCAGAGCACGGAGATACGCAGGACGTACCGGCAGGTGATGAAAATCATACAGGCGGTGACCAAAGCGATCATCAAGGTGATGGCAAACATCTTTTCGATTTTGCCGATGGTGTCGTTTACTCTTATAACACCCCTGATAAACTTTTTCATACGGTGTATCCTTTCCATAGTCTTAAAAAGCGGGCGGGATCGGTGTGACCATCCCGCCCGTTTTAGTAGCCTACTTCTTATACTTGACGCATGACCCCCTGGGGATCAAATCACATCCGCATAGTTCTTCTCAAAGACTTCCTTGAAGGTGTCCCGGAAGTCCTGGTCATAGGCTTCGTCCTGCAGCTTCTGCTCCCAGAAGGAGACAGTGGCCTTTTTCATCATTTGCTTGGTGTAGTCGTCCATCTGGTACACGTTGATTCCCAGTCCGGGCAGGGAATCCATGTACTCACCCTCGGCAGACTCACGGGACATATCGTTATACTCCGTGCCGATCCCGACCACAACCTCATTCAGGGCCTCCTGCTGCTCGGGGCTCAGGGAGTTCCAGAACGCCTCCGAGCAGGTGTACAGGTTGGAGCCGTAGGTATCGTGGGTGATGACGCAGCTCTTCATAATTTCCTCCAGCTTAAAGGTCTGGAAAGCCTCTTCGCTGAAGTACACAGAGTCAACCGTACCGTTCTGAAGGGAGGTGTAGGGGTCAATGCCAGACACGGTCTGCAAACCGTAAGCGCCGCAGAGGGTGTGGAACAGGTCTGTGGCGGGAACACGGCACTTCAGGCCCTGCCAAGCGTCCCAGCCGTCGACATCGCCCTTGAAGCAGAGGTTCTTCCAGCCGTTGTAGATATAAGTGAAGAGGTGAATGCCTCCCTCGGCAGCGGCCTGCTTCTGGACTCTCTGGAACATCCAGCCGCCCTTGTCCCAAACCTCCTGGGCCTCCGCGTCAGAATTGAACAGGAAGGGCCACGACATCCAGTTGCCCACGTTGGGAACGTAGTTTTCCAGCATGTCCACCGTATTTACAATGACGTTCATGTCCCCCGCCATCATGGCCTGCACGGCCTCGTCCTGGTATCCGGCGGTGCCAGCATCAATCAGGACGCCCTTCAGCGTTCCGTTAGAGGTGGTCTCAAGCTGCTCGACCATCACTTTCAGGGCCTTTTCCGCCGCGTTGCCGGTGTTGGCGGAATAGAATACGACGTTGACGGGTTTCACATCTTCGCTGGAAGAGGCTTCGCCGGGTGTGCTGGTGCTGGTACCAGCGTCGCTGGAGTTTCCGTTTTTGTCTCCTCCGCCGCAAGCGGCCAGGGAGAACAGCATCGTGAGGACCAGGACTGTCGCAAGAATCTTCTTCATTTTTCTCCATCCTTTCTTGGAAATACTTCTTTTGGTATTTCTTCTCTGATTCATTCCTGATTCTGTGATAAGTTTATCAAAATATCACAACGTTTTCAAATCACCATACAGCATATTTTCATATTACTTTTTTTCATGCTGGCGTTCCCCTCACCGTCCACGCCTCATTCCGGGCTGTCCAAATAGGCGAAATCGGTTCGCTCCCGTATCTGGGCGCAGTAGTCCGGGCTGAGTCGGTAAATGGTCTGGCTGTGGTTTTCCCGCACATAGCAGTTCCCTTCCTCGTCCGTGCCGATTTCCAGCAGCGTGGTCTCTCCGTCGGAGGTTGTGAACTCCACACAAATCTCAGGCTCGTCCAGGCCGTACAATGCCAGCGCCGCTCCATCCACGTCATGGGCGCAGCAGGCGTAAGGAGCGGAGTTAAAAACAGCGTACACGCCAGACACCGCATATTCGCCGCGCTCAAACTCCCGGTCCCCCTGCCGGATCAGAAAGCCCTTCCCCGTCCGCTCCGCTGTGTACTCCGTACCCTCCTTCACCACGTAGATTTTGGAGATGGACCCAACGTCGGTCCCCACGAAGTCCGGCCCGGCAACAAGCTCCAGCAGCGTGCGATCGATCAGCTTCATATCCTCCCGGCTGACCAAAAACACACAGTCCCCGCCATCCACCATCATATAATGCTCGTCCAGCACCGGGTTATACCCACCGATACGGTAGCGCTTGCTCCCTTCGCTCATCCGGAGGGTCAGCTCCGCCGACGGCTCCGTCAGTCCGAACCGCTCCAAGTACACCTGGCTATTCGGAAGAATTCGTCTTGGGCTCAGCTCCTTCAAGGTGACGCTCATATAGCTGATCAGCACGCTGTTGATTTTCAGCTCCTCGTTTCCCTGGCAAACCCAGCCGCCGTCTCCCCGGGTGAGAACGTAGGGCTCCGTATCGTTGACCATTTCCACAGACATCGGGCTCTCTGGAAGCCGCGCTAGGGCGGTGTACGCCCGCTCCGCCGCGTCCTGCCCCGCCCGCAGCGCCCGCACGCCGAAGGCAGCCCCATAAACGGCAACGGTCAAAAGCGCAAGGCAAACGATCAGCTTTCGCTCCCGGCTAACTCTTTGACCGTTCATCACCGCTTCCTCCTCCTTATGCAGACGGCAGCTCCCAGGAACAGTGCCGTGAGAGGGACCACGCCAATAAGGATTACGCTCCACACATCGCGGACACTGTCGGGCATATCCAGATACTGGGTGGAAATCTTCTTCGCATGGACCGACTCCACCGGCTCATCCTTGCCCAGCCAACAGACGGAGTTGAGAAAAAAAGTGATATTGCCGCCGCCCACCGTCTCGGACACAGTCACGTCCGCCAGATACTTGGAGGTTACCCAAATGAGCTTTCCCGCCGCCCCGTATTCTTCCTTTTCAAAAGACGCGCCGACGGTCCAGGGGCCGTATTCAGTGCCGGTCTCTCCGGTAAAGATGTTGGTGGAAACCGAGAATGCGCTTTCCGGCGCCTCCAGCAGATTCATGAACACGGTCTCCGGCGACGCGCTCTGCTCAAACAGGATCGGCATGGTGTTTGGCAAAAGCATATAGTTGATGCCCTTGGTCAGAGTGTAGTCCCCGGAGTAAATCGTAGGCAGCAGGTACGCCGGGTTGTTGCCGGTGTATCGGGCAGGGTCCGATTCCATAATCAGCCCCTGCCCTAGCGAGGCGCCAAAATAGCCCGTCACTCGTTCCAGGTTCTTCATGGGAGCGGCCGTATAGTCCGTGGACAGCAGCAGGCCGCCGCCCTCCCCCAGGTATTTCAGCAGGGCCGACGTCTCTTTTTCCGTGATATCCCTGGCAATGCCGTTGATGATCACCAGACTGGCATCCTCCGGGACGGCGCCGACTTCCATCAGATTCAGCTCCTCCAGGGCGAAGCCGTCTAAGCCCATGTACGCCGCGGTGGAGGCGTGGATCTTCTGCTCCTCGTGTCCGGTCAAGGCGTAAGCCACCCGCGACTGGTTAGAGCCCACATAGGCAATGGCGCTGTTCATGAAGTCCTCTAAGACAAAGGAGCCGCTGGTGTAATAGTCCGAGAACTGGATGACCTGCCGCCGATTTTCACATACGACGATTACACTGTTGTTCGCCAGGGTCGTATTACCCGCGTATTTCGTGACAAGAACTGGATCGAAAGCGGGGTCCACCTTCTCCACCGTGATCTGCTTCGACGCATCGGCGTACAGATTCAGCACAACTTCCGTGTTGTGGTATTCGCTGCCCGCCTCGCAGACATAATAGAGCGTTACCGGCTTGTCCAGCACCTTCAGCGCCTCCTCGCTCTCCTTTGAGATAGAATACACCTTGTCAGAGGAGACGTCGATGTTGGCGGTTTTTGTCGGGAGCGCGCCGCTGAGCAGATTGACGCCCAGGGTCAAGACTACCGCCAGGGTGCAGATGGCCACTACCCGCATCCCGCTTTGATAGTGGTCGTTATCAAAATACTTCTTGAACCAGTTCATCAGCTCCACCTCCGCCGCTCAAAGGTAAACATCGTAAACAGGACAAACAGCACAGTGATCGACACATAGTAAATCAGCGCGTATACGTCCACAATGCCTGCCTTGAAGTTTTCCAGAGGCTTGAAGAGGGCGATACCGTTCATCATTAGATTGATCTTCCCAGCCAGCAGTGTTTGGCTGAAGCGCCGCGCCAAAGTCAAAACCACAATGATGGCCGCGGATGGGATTGCCGCAATATAGATGTTCTTGGTCAAATACCAGACAAACACGCCATACAGCACCGCCAACAGTACAAGGCCCAGATAGGAGCGGGCGGCGGAAGGGCTGAAGGCTCTGGCAAAGCCGTTCATCTGGTAAAGCAGGAAGGTAACCGCGAGGCACAGCACCGCCGAGACAACGATATTATCCGTCAGAGAGGAGATGAACATGCAGATAGCAAAGAGTGCCATGCCCAGAAGAAACACCGCCAACAGGTTCGTATAAGCCTGGGCGAAGTTGACCTTCCCGTAAAAGGACATGACAATGGGGTACAGCCCGAGGACCGCCAGAGGCACAGCCAGCACCGTGATCAGAGCCAGGTACTTTCCCAGTACCACCTGGGCGGAGGTTAGAGGCAGGGTGTATAGAAGCTGATCTGTCTTTTGCCTGCGCTCATCGGTAAAGACTCCCGCCGCCAACACCGGCGCCAGGAAAATAAAGAAGAAGGGCACATAGTTGATGGATTCCCCAAAGCTGGCGTAGCCGTAGTAAAAGTTGTTCATATACACATACACGCCGCCCGCCAGCAACACCGCCGCGATGAAGATATATCCCGACAGAGTGGAAAAATAGATGTGCAGGTCTTTTTTATAGACTGTGATCATCTTCCTCATGCTCGCTCTCCCTTTCCACAAATTTCAGGAAAATCTCCTCCAACGAAAGGGCGGACTTCGCTTCCCCAATCCGCTTCGCCAGATTCTCCGCCGTGTCGATGGCCGCCAGGCGGCCCTTGACGATGATCATGATCTTCTGACAGACCTCAGATACCTCCGGCAAAATATGGCTACTGAGGATCACCGTGTGGTCCTTCCCCAACTCCCGAATCATCTCCCGGAACTCGATGATCTGGATCGGATCCAGTCCCACGGTGGGCTCGTCCATGATGATCACTCTCGCGTCCCCCAGGATGGCCTGGGCCATACCGATTCGCTGCCGATAGCCCTTGGAGAGGGTCTTGATCAGCCGATCCTTCACATCTGTGACACCGGTCCTCTCCATGACCCGCTGGATTTCACCCCGAAGCCGCTCCCGGGCAATTCCCTTCGCCTCGGCCACAAACCTCAAGTACTCGAACGGCGTCATATCCATATAGACCGGCGGAAGCTCCGGCAGGTAGCCGATAAGCTCCCTGGCCCGCACCGAATCCTCCACAATGTCATAGCCACCGATTTTGACGCTTCCCTCTGTAGGAGCCAGATATCCGGTGAGAATGTTCATCGTCGTGCTTTTTCCGGCGCCGTTGGGACCTAAAAAGCCAAATATCTCGTTCTCCTCCACTTGGAAGGTCAGATGGTCCAGCGCCAGATGCGTACCGTACCGTTTTGTCAGATTTGTTACCTCAATCAATGGTGCCGCACTCCTTGTCTTTGTCATTTGGTCATACCCTTCTATTATAAGACGCACCTTCGTGAAAGCAACCCAAAAATACAGGGGACGGTGTTATCGGTGGTGGCCAAGGATCACCAAATAGCGGGCCAGGGGCTTCGAACCCTTCCCCGGCACGCAGCCGAGCCCGCGCCATTTGCGGATGGTGCACGCCATGGCTTACAGCCCCTCGGAGGAGCCGTTGGGCTCCAGCAGTACCTTGATGGTTTCCGGGTCGTTCCAGACCTTGTCCATTCCCTCGAAGAAGCCCTCCAGAGGCAGAACGCTGGTGATCAGCTCCTCGCAGTTGACCTTGCCGGACTCGATGGCCCGCAGGCTTTGCTCAAACTTGAAATGCTGGAAGCTGGCGCCCAGATAAGACAGCTCCCTGGTCACAAACAGCCTGGGGTTGATCTCCACCGGCTTGGCGATGTCCGTGTTGTTCACAAAAGAGTAATTGACAAACCGGCCGCCCCGCTTCAAAAGGTCCAGGGACCGGGTAATCAGCTCGGAATCAGAGGTGGCATCGATGATGACGTCAAATCCGTGGGGGTATTTCTCCCTCAGCACAGCCTCGTGCTTGCTGTAGTCGTTTTTGTCCACCAGCACCGTGTCCACGCCGAGCTTCGCCGCCAGGTCCAGCTTGGACCGCACGCAGTCAACGACAGCCACTCCGGAAGCGTTGGAGTGCTTCGCGAACTGGGTCAGCAGCATGCCGCTGGCGCCGCAGCCCAGGATCAGCACCTCGTCGGAGGTGCTGAAGCCGGCCACCTCCACACCATTATAGGCGCAGCCCACCAGTTCCGTCATGGACGCCGCTCGCAGGGAAACGCCGTCGGGGACCCGGTACACCAAGCTCTCGTCCACCGACACCTTCTGGGCAAAGCCACCGTTTAAGACCTGTCCATAGGCAGTGTTGTTTTCGCAGAAACGCACCTCTCCGCGCATACAGTAGTAGCATTTTCCACAGGGTTTGTTGGCGTCGGCGGTGACCCGGTCACCGGCCTTAAAGCGGGTTACATCCTTGCCCACCGCTTCCACAACCCCAGCGTACTCGTGGCCCGGGATCAGAGGATACTTGCCGAACACGGAGTAGCCGCCGTCGTGGGCGCAGTCCGCAGGGCGGCAGATGCAGCTCGCATAGACCTTGATGAGTACGTCGCTGGGACCAACTGCCGGCTCGGGGACCTCCGTGAATGACGCGTTGGCCCGTCCACCCTTTTTGTATAAAATCGCTTTCATATTATAAAACCTCCCCTTTTTGATTACGCTTCCCTGTAAGCCGTCAGCTTCGCAATCTCTTCCCCGCTCATGGACGCCCGGGGCCCCACTACCCGCATTCCGTACTCAATGACCAGGCCCAGTTCCTTGCGAAAATCGTAGTATTTGCAGTTTCGCCCCAAATGGGTCACATCGTACATTGGAACATAGCCCAGGTCCTTTTCCAGGTAGTTCACGCCCTCCTGTCGGTTCACCAGCCGGATATTCAGATGGTGCATGCCGGGTCCTCCGTTGGTTCTCAGAAAGTCGGTGAAGGGATTGGATTCATCCTCATAGCCAGGCGTGGGCGCAAACATCTCGATGTCCATGCCACCCATGTAGAAATTATATTGCAAATAGTGATACGTCCCCTCGACGCCGTTGTACATCACGTTTTTCAGCCGTCCCTCAGCATAGGCGTCCCTGGAATCGGAGAAGCTCAGGGAGTCCTCGTCAAACCCAAAGATCTCCCGGAATGCCGCCAGTCCCTCTTCCAGGCTGTTCACCACCACCGCCACCTGACAGACCAGATCCATTTTCAGTTTCGTCATAGCAATCCTTTCCTCCCCCGGCGTCAGTCCACGCCGTAAACTCCCCGCAGCGCCGCCACGTCCCTTTTAGCGGCCTCCACGTAATCGCCGTCCCGCTTCAGCGCCGGCTGGAAATACATATTTTCCGACACGATCCAACCGCTGAAGCCGATATCCTTGACCGCCTGAGCCGCTTCCTCAAAGAAGGTAACGCCGGCGCCAAATTCCACCAAAGGCGTTTCCACTGTGACAAACCCCCGCTCATCTCCACCGTTGTCCTTGATGTGGAAGTGGTCGATCCGGTCCCTCCCCAGGGCGCGGATCATGTCCGGCGGATAGCCTGTCCCATACATACAGGGATTGTGGGTGTCAAAGCATAGCTTGAGGTTTCCACCCACCTCGTCCAGAAAGGAAAAGTGGTCCTCCAGGGTCATGTCCGTTTCCATGCCGATGTTGACTCCATAGTCCGCCCCTACCTTCACCGCAAACTTGGCCATGTCCAGGGCGTGCCGTTTTTTCGCGGGATTGTTCATGCGCATACTGTCAATGATAACCACCGGAACGCCCATTTCCGAGGCGCCGATCACAGCGTTTTTGATGATATCCTGACAAATTTTCCCCTCTGGAGAGTCAAAAGGACTGCGGTAAAAGCCTAGATGCCCCAGGGTGTAGAGATGAATCTGGGGAAACTCGACGCCGTACTTGGCGCCGGCCTCCAGATAGTATTCCTGGACACGCTTGTCCCGCAACGGATGGGCGTGCATCACCGCGCCGACATCTCCCAGCTGCACCCCCTCGAAACCGGCCTCGTGAGCCATCCTTACCGCCGTGGAGCCCCAGCAGGGGAACGTCCACTCACAGGCCGCGAACTTAAATCTTGACATGCTTCCGCCTCCCTTCATCCCTTGAATGCGTCCCGCAGGATGGCCGCGTCCTTTTTTGCCAGGGACACATAATCCTCGCCGTTTATGCGCAGTGCGGCGCTGTTGAAGGGCGTGTCGCTGATGACCCAGCCCTCAAAGCCGATCTCTTTCACCGCCTGTACGCAGTCCTTCCAGGGGGCGTCTCCCTGGCCCAGCAACGCGTCGCCACTGGTTTCCCTGGTAAGAAAGCCCTCCCGGTCTGCCTTCAGGTCCCTGATTTTGAATTGCTCGATCCGTTCTCGGCCCAGCGCCCGGATCATCTCCACCGGGTCCCCCTGGGCGCAGACCACCGGGTCGATGGTGTTGAAGTCCGCCTTCAGACTGCCGCCCAGACGGTCAATGACCTCCAGCTCCCGGGCCAGACTGGTGTCGAAGGAGTTGGCGATCCGTACGCCGTACTCCTTTCCCACCTGGACCGCATACTCCAGCTTTTGCAGGGCGTAGGCGTTCTTAGCCACGCCAAACATCCCCTTCGTTGGGACACAGACCAAGGGAACCCCCATCTGAGAAGCCGCGATGATCGCGTTTTTGATGGTTTTCAGGGCGTCCTGACCCTGGAGAGTCTTATTGTCACAATTCACAAAACCTTGGCTATTCAGGAAGTAGAGGTATATGCCAGTGATCCGCGTGCCGGTCTTGGCCTGTGCCTCCAGATAATCCTCCTGAATGATCCGATCTGTCAGCGGGAAGCCATCCAACCGAACCAGGTTTAGCGCCAGTCGCTCGTATTCCACAAACAGGCCCTTGTTCATAGGGTGAGGCTGGAGGTAGCCGCCTCCGTCCGTGATCTCGATACCATCAAAGCCAGCCTCGTGGGCCATTTCCAATGCCAGAGAACCCCAGACGGGGAAATTGTATTCACATGCGCCAAATTTTACATTTCCCATGGCAGCCCTCCTTATCTAGCGCAGGGGCCTTCCATGTGGTCCCAAGGCGCCACTATCATTCCGGTTCCAGCGGTAAAATCATAGAGGGCGTAGTTTCTGCCACCGCTGGTCTCTTCATAGACCGGCAGTTCTCCCCGGGTCTGACAGCGTTCCAGCAGCTCACCGTAGTCCTCCGTATAAAAGCCTAAATGGTGTATCCCCGGGCCGCCCTTTTTCAAGCTGTCGGCATAAGGGCCCACTCCATTCAGCGGCTCCACTAGCTTCATCTCCACGCCGCCCAAATCGAACACGGCGTATTTCACCGGGCACTGAACAGCCCTTCCTCGGTAAACGCACCGCGCATCCGGAGGTGTCTCGCCGGTTTTGATGGAGGCCGTGTCAAATTCCACCAGCCGTTTCCAGTTCTCCAGGGTCTCGTCCAGGTTTTCCACCACCATGGTGACCTGGAAAATTTGCTTCATCCACTCTTTTCGCCGCACCATACTCCTGTTCCTCCTTTTTGATTCATGCAAAACCAATAGATTGCTTGCTAAAATCTTACCAGTATTATAGCAAATGTGCAAAACACCATATGGAATACTGAAATATATCCACTGGTTATAATCAGGCGGCCGCAGACACGGTAAAGGGTCCTGCCAGGCTGACGCCCGGCGGGACCCTTCTCATGCCAGTCGTTTTTAGGAGGGGAACGACGCTCTCAGCGTATGCAGGTCCTCAGCCGCCAGAGCGGTAAAGTCCTGTTCCCCGTCGTTCATCGGCGGCAGATGGTAGTAGTTTTCCGTAATCATCCAGCAGGAAAAGCCCATTTCCCGGATGATCTCCACGGACTCCCTGTAGCCCGCGTCGCCCTGGCCCAGAAGGACACAGCCCCGCTGGCCCCTCTGAAACAGAGCGCGCACGCTGTCCTTCATGTGAAAGTGGCTGATTCTCTCTCTACCGAGAAGCCGTATCTGCTCCTGGGGAACGCCGGTGCCGAAGCGCAGCGGATTGAGGAGGTCCATGCAGACTTTTGCCTCTGTGCCCAGCTCGTCTAGGAGTCGTTGGATCTCTTCCACAGGCCGCGCCGACTCGATGGCGATCTCAACTCCGGACTCCCTCGCTAGTTCCCCAGCAAACCGCAGGTGGCGGACCACATTCGCGAAGGCATCCTCCGTCGGGGGCTCCACGGTGATCACAACCGTGCGGATACCCAGCGCCTCGCATGCGGCGAAGCCATTGGAAAGACTCTTTCTGGCCCAGCCGCCCCGCTCCGTGTCCTCTCGGTCATTCAAGGTACCTTCCGCCAGAAGGGCGCCCAGATTCAGGGAGTGGAGCTGGAGGCCGCAGCGCTCCGCCTCCTCCCGGTAAAGTTCCTGCACCCGGCGAATGTTTAGGGGGTATCCCATCAGCCTGCCGCCCGCTTCTCCGATCTGCATGCCGTCATAACCAGCCTCCGCCGCCAAACGCATGGCCAGCGGCCCGGAGACGGGGAACGACCATTCGCAAATGCCAAGCTGTTGTCCCATGATGGCGCAGTCCGTTTACTTCACCTGCATGGAGGCGTTCTGGCTGGCCTGCATGGCGCGGGTACCGGAGAAACCACCGTCGATGGGCAGGACCTGGGCCGTAATCTGGCGGGCCTCCTCAGAGCAGAGGAACAGATAGCCATTGGCAATATCCTGAGCCTGGTTGATCCGTTTAGTGGGGGTGATGCCCAGGAAGTTTTCATCGATGCTGTCGGGAATGTGGCTGTTGTTGTTGGTCCGGGTGAATCCCGGCGCCACGCAGTTGACATTGATGCCGTATTCACCCACCTCCAGGGCGATGGCCCGGGAGAAGGCGATGATGCCGGCCTTGGTGGCGGCGTAGATGGAGCTGTTCCGCTCCCCCTGGAAGGCGGCGGTGGAGGCGGTGCTGACAATTTTCCCACCGGTTCCCTGCTCGATCATCTGCTTGCAGGCCAGCTGAATCATACAATAGGTAGCCCGCATATTCAGATTGATGGAACGGTCGAAGGAGGCGGCGTCCGTCTCCAGGAACGGCAGCTTGCAGCCCCAGCCGGCGTTATTGACCAGGATATCCACTTTGCCAAAGGCTTCCACCGCCTCGGTGAAGATACGCTTCCGCTCGTCCTCCTTGGTCAGGTCCGCGGCAACCCAGATGGCCTTTCCGCCGTTGCTCTTGATCTCCTCGGCGGCCTTTTCCGCCGCCACGGCGTCCATATCCACGATGACTACGGAAGCGCCTTCCCTACTGAAGGTATTGGACGCCACAAAGCCTATGCCCTTTGCGCCTCCGGTGATAATCGCGACCTTATCCTGTACTCTGCCCATTTTGTATTGTCTCCTTTCAAAAATTAATCAGCTTTTTCCTCGTAGTATGCTTTTGCCATAGGGCCCACCACCATGTCGCCCAGCTCCCCAATGAAGCCAAACAGCTGGCGGAAGTCATAGGTCTCCAGGGCCAGTCCCCCCTCCTTTGCCACCAGATGAGGCCGAACATTCCACTCCTCCATCATCCTGTCCAGGACCCTCCGGTCCTTCAGCTTCAGGTTGATGTGGTGAATACCCTGTCCGTGGGCGCGGAGCCAGTCGGAGTAGGGGTCCCCTCCCTCTTTGTTCAGGGGTTCGATGTACTCGAAGTCGATGCCGCCGAAGTTCAATCGCGCGGTTTTGATATAGAATTCCACCGGCCGGCCGTTGTAGGTGTTCTCAACAAAGATGCCCTGCTCCGCTCGCTCCTTTGTGGATTTCACCACGACGCTGTCCTCTTCCAGATCGAAGCAGCGCCTCAGGTTTCCCAGGACCTCGTCCACGCTGTTGACAACCATCCCCACCTGAAATACAAGTTCCGCCTTTGCCTTTTCCATACGCAGCCTCACAATTCGTTTTACCCTTCCGGGGAAGCCCTTTTTGCTTGTTTCAGTATAGCATTCAGGCTTTCGCAAGTAAAATAGATATCAATTATGAGAGAATATTACTTATAATTATTGATTGCCGCCCAGCCTCCGGTGGTAGATGTCCGCCGCGTCCTTCCTGGTAAACTCCGTGCAGCTCGCCGCCAGCAGCCGCTGCTTTGCCGTAAATATGTTCTCTACAAAGCCCTCCACGTCGTTCTCCGTCATGCCGCAGGCACGCAGGGGCCTGGCCGGACAGACAGCGTTCATCAGCTCCTCCAGCCCTTGGAATACGGATGGGGCCTGAATACCCGCCGGAGCCAGGGCGGGGCGGATGATATCCCGCAGCTCCGCCAACAGCGGGCTGTCCGCCGTTCGCTCATAGTGGAGAAACACCTCCGGCAGGAACTGATAGATCGACTCGCCGTGGGACATGTGATAGACCTCCCCCACCGGATAGGCCAGAGCGTGGACTGGACCGGCGCCGCCGTTGTTCACCGCCATGCCGCCCAGGCAGCTGGCCGTGAGGAACTGGCTTGTCAAACGGTTACGGACCTCCCGACTCCCGCCCGCCAGCAGCCATCCGGCGCAGCCCTCTGTAATAAGCTTGACTGCCCGGGCACCCACCGCCCGGGCCATCTCGTTTCCCCGGGTCCTGGAGACGTAGGACTCCATGGCGTGACCCAGGGCGTCCACCGCGCAATGGAAGAACACCCTGTCCGGCAAACTGTAAAGCAGCTCCGGAATCAGGACCGCGTGGTTGGCGGTAAGCGCGGGATCGATGAGAGCCGTCTTGTATCCGGTGCTCCGCATGGTGACGACACCGCCATAGGTGACCTCGCTTCCCGTTCCGCAGGTGGTGGGGACGGCAATCAACGTCTTATCCAGCCGGATGTCCCGCTCCCGCCGGATGATTTGACCGATGGGATAGGCGTCCTTTACACACAGGAGCTTGGCAATATCAATGACGCTCCCTCCTCCGATGGCAATGATCCGTTCCGCCGACAGGCCCTCCATATCCTTTAGGATGGCGTCGACGGTCTCCTCCTTCGGCTCCGCCGGGTCATAGTCGTCTTTTAATATCACATGGGCCTTCAGGCCCTTCTCGCCCACCAGCGCACGGTCGTAAATGACCCTTTCTGTCAGGATCAGGTCTGTCTCCGCCAGCGCGAATTCCTCCGTGAAGGCATGGAAGCTCTCCAAATAGTGGACCGTGGGTTTCACACAGAACAGCTCCATCGTATTACCATCCCTTTCCATTTTTGCTCCAGAGACGCCCTATCGAAGGAGTTTTTGTATCTGCTCCGGGTCCATTCCCTGGATGTAATACCCCACATCCAGCTTTTTTCCAAGCCGCTTCCCCAAGTCCCCGTCGATCCGCTCACCCATCAGGGCGCATTCCAAATCGGCGATGTCGCCCCGACCGAAGAAATCGCCGCTGACACGGATTCTTTCGATGACGCCGCTCTCTACCTCGGCGTCCACCTCCACCAGGCCAAAGCCGAACTTTTCGCATTTACGATAGTTGTAGCTTCCGGACCAGCCGTAGGTCCACTCCCAGGCGCGATACTTTTTCTCCGCCAGGTCCTCGACCCGGGTCAAGTCTTCTCCCGTTAAGCAATACCGCTCCATCGTCCCGGTGGACGCCACCTCCTCCAAAAGCGCCGCCTTGAACCGCTCCACCGTGACCAACTCCGGGCTGTGGGTGTTGATGCTTGTCACCCGGCTGACCACAGATTTCGCGCTTTTGGACTGGAACTTTGCCGCCTTAGGGCGCAGGGCCGCAGCCACGTTCGTCAAATTGCTGTCCACCATGATGCAGCCATGGTGCAACACGCGCCCCCGCTTCACATACTGGGAACTGCCCGAGATTTTTTTCCCCTCAATGGTGATGTCGTTCCTCCCTGTAAATTCAGCGTGGACACCGAAGCGGTTCAGGGCGGTGAGGACAGGCCGGATGAAATACTGAAAGTTGAAGCTCTCGACGTCCCCCTCATTCACAATGAACGTGAAGTTCAGATTTCCTCGGTCGTGATAGACCGCGCCACCGCCGGAGAGCCTGCGGGCCACCCGAATTTGATGGGCATCCACAAACTCCTGGTTAACCTCCTGAGCGGTGTTTTGGTATTTCCCCACTACAATGGCATTGTCGTTCTGCCAGAGCATGAAATACCGTTGGCTCGGGTCCAGCTCCTCAAAAACATATTCCTCCAGCGCCAGGTTGAAATAGGGGTCCCGGCTTTCCGACTCGATATAGATCATCGTGTTCTCCCTTTCTCCAGCAAAGTTCAATACCCGCCGAAGGTGGCCTTCAGCGTTTCCACGTCCTTTTGCGCCAGGGAGATGTAGTCCTCTCCGTTCACGTTCAGATTTGGACGGGTGTAGAAGGTCTCGGAGATGATCCAGCCTTCATAGCCGATGTCCTTGATGGCCTGCACAGATTCCCGAAAGAAGGTCCCGCCCTGGCCCAGCAGGACAATGGGCGCGGTTTCCTTGGTTACAAAGCCCTCCGCGTCCGGCTGGGACTCCTTCATGTGGAAGTGGTCGATCCGCTCTTTTCCCAGTTCCCGGATCATATCTGGCGGATAGCCCGTGCCGTACATAACTGGGTTGTGGGTGTCAAAGCAAAGCTTCAGTTTCCCATCGAACTGGTCCAGAAATTCGAAGTGTTTTTCCATCGTCACGTCGGTTTCCATGGCAATCTGGACGCCGTAGTCGTCGGCTATCTTCACCGCATATTTGTACATGTCCAGAACGTGCTGATGCTGGGCGGCGCCGTACATCCGCATTCCCTCGATCATCACCGTGGGAATGTGCATCTCCGAGGCCGCGATGATGCCCATTCTGATGCTCTCCATGCCCTCTTTTCCATCGGCGCCGCGTGGGCTGCTGCGAATGAAACCCTGACGTACCAGCGTATACAGATGAATGGACTGAAGGGTAATGTTATACTTGGCGGCGCTCTCCAGATAGCTCTCCTGAATCCACTTGTTGTTCAGCGGATAGGAGTACATGGAACCGCCGCCGTCCGCAAGCTGTATCCCAGAAAATCCGGCCTCGTAGGCCATTTGAATGGCCTGGGAGCCCCAATACGGAAAACTGAACTCACAAACGCCAAACTTGATCTTTCCCATGACGCATACCTCTTTCCTTTAATTTATAGTAAATTTTACACGGTCCCGCCAAAATTGTACAATACCAATCCTTTTTAGAATGCTATTCCTTAGGGTTATTTCAGCCCGAGTCCACTGTGCCGCGGCTCACTATAATTCAATGGAATAGCCGCATATGAATTCTGTCTATTTGAAAACATCCCGCAAAATGGATAACATAGAGAAGATAAAAGTTGGAGAAAAGGAGAATACGTTATGGCAGATCTTTCTATCCTGCTCGCGTTCTACGAAAACATGTACAAAGCCCGCCGGTTTGACGAACGGCTCTGGGACGCCTACGTGGACGGCAAGCCCTTGGGCATGACCCATCTGGGCATGGGCGAGGAAGCCTGCGGAACGGCCACTATGATGGCCTTCCGGCCAACAGACGCAGTCTGTCCCCACCACCGCTCCCATCCTCACCTGCTCATGCGGGGATGCGACATGAATACCATGCTGTCGGAGACGCTGCTGAAATCCACCGGCACCTGCAAGGGTAAGGCCGGCGAGGCCCACTTTGTGGACGCGTCCAAGAACCTGTATGTCCTTGGCGGCACCCTGGGTCCCTGCTACACCGTTCCGGTGGGCTTTGCTTACCATTTCAAGCACGAGGGCAAAGGCAACATCGCGGTAGCCTACTCCGGAGATGGCAGCACATGCGAGGGTTCGTTCTACGAGGGCGTGAACATGGCAGCAGCTTTTAAGCTCCCCGTGCTTTTCATCATCCAGAACAACTTCTTCGCTATCTCCGAGGATTTCCGAAAGATGACCGGCCTCCAGCGCCTTAGTACCCGGGCTTCGGGCTTCGGTATCCCCGGTGTGACGGTGGAAAACGGCAATGACGTGGAAGCCGTCTATGATGCGGCGGTCAAGGCGGTGGAGTACGTCCGCGCCGGAAACGGCCCCATGATCCTGGAGGTCATGACCTGGCGGCAGCGGGGGCACGCCGTCAACGAGCCCGGCACAAAATACAAGGACCCAAAGGAGCAGGAATTTTGGATGAAGCGGGATCCTATTAACCTGCTCTCCACCAAGCTAAAGGAGCAGTACGGTGTGGGGGATGAACAGCTCAAGGCCATCGAGGACAAGTGCGAACAGGAAATTGACGAGGCCTGGGCCTTCGCTGAGGCGGCTCCTTACAGTCAGCCGGAGGTCGCCATGAAAGACATTTACTGGTCTGAGAACAAGGCTTGAAAGGAGGAACCCCCATGGAAACGAAGAAAATGACGTATATGCAGGCTCTCCGCATGGCCATGGACGAGGAGATGGCCCGCGACGATAAGGTCATCCTCTTGGGCCAGGACGTGGGCATCCTGGGCGGCGCCTACGGCGTCACCGGTGATCTATATCACAAATACGGCCCCGACCGCATCATCGACTCCCCCTTGGCGGAAAACGCCATCGTAGGCTTCGGTATTGGCGCCGCCATGTACGGCTGGAAACCCATCATGGAGATTATGAAAATGGATTTCAGCATGGTGGCCCTGGACCCGATTGTCAACCATCTAGCCAAGTACCGCTACATGTCCGGCGGGCAGGTGGGGCGCATGCAGGCGGTGGTCCGCACAGCCATTGGCGGCGGTACCCGCTCTGGTCCCCACCACAGCCAGTCCATCTACCACCTGTTCGCGGGCTTCCCTGGCTTGAAGGTAGTGTGCGCTTCCACGCCGGAGGACGCTAAGGGTCTGCTGAAGGCAGCCATCCGAGACATGGACCCAGTCTTCTTTTGCGAGGAGTCCGCGGCATACCGGATGAAGGGAGAGGTCCCCTTGGACCCGGATTTCATCGTTCCCATCGGTAAAAGCCGGACCGTACACGAGGGCGACGCCTTGACTGTTTGCGGCTTTGGCACCGCTGTCTTAAAGGCTACGAAGGCTGCCGGAATGCTGGCGGACGAGGGTATCGACATCAACCTCATCGACCTGCGGAGCCTGCGGCCTCTGGACCTGGACCCGGTGGTAGATTCGGTAAAGAAAACCGGCAAGCTGCTTATCGTGGACGAATTCACCGAAACCTACGGTATCACCGGTGAGATCGCCTTTCAGGTAACGCAGGCCTGCTTCAAGGATCTGAAAATGCCGGTCCAGCGACTGACCCTGCCGGACACCATCATCCCTGCTGGCCCTGTCATGGAGGACTGGGTGATGCTGTCCCCGGACAAGATTGCCGCCAAGGTGAAAGAACTGATCAACGCATAACATATATTTATTCTAATTCTAAATGAAGGAAAGCAGGAGGTAGCAAAATGGCAAGAGTAATCAAGATGCCCAAAATGGGCGAAGGTATGGAAGAGGGTCAAATTGTATCCTGGATGGCCAATGTGGGCGACAAGGTGGAAAAGGGCGCGCCCTTGTTCGAGGTTTTGACCGACAAGACCACGATGGAGTTCCCCTGCCCCGAGAGCGCTACGCTGCTGAAGATTCTGGTGGAGACGGAAGAAGACTATGATTGTGGCACTCCTGTCTGCGTCATCGGTGAAGAGGGCGAAGACATCTCCGCCCTGGTGTGAGCAGGGGGCTGGCATATGACGGAAATTTTAGAGTCGATCCCCTATAAGGGCATCCGAAAGGCCATGGGCAAGCACATGGAGGCCAGCCTTTCCATTCCCCTGCACTATCAGGGAATCTATGTGGACGTGACGGACCTGCTGGAATTCCGAAAAACGGTCAATGCGGAGCATGGGTCCACGGTCACCGTCAACGATTTCATCGTCAGGGCGGTAGCTCTCTCCCTGCGAAAAACGCCGATTCTGAATTCCTCCCTGAACGCGGACAAAACCGCCATTGAGATATACAAGCCCTCTAACGTCAGCGTTATGACCGCCTCCGAGAAGGGGCTGGTCGCCCCGGTCATCAAGGATGCCCAAGACAAGTGTGTATTTCAAATTTCCGAGGAGATGCGGGAACTGGTGGGCCGTGCCAACGAGGGAAAATTGCGCCCCGACGACTGCTCTGGCGGCACTTTCGGCTTGACCAACATTGGCAAGCTGAATTCCTACGACTCCGTCCCCCGCCCTCTTCCGCCTCAGTCCTCTATTATGACCGCCTGCACGGCGAGAAAAATGGCGGTGGTCCTGGACGACGGCAAAGACACCATCACGGCCAGGATGATGATGAAGCTGGTCATCGGAAGTGACCACCGCGTCACCGACGGCGTTCCTCTGGCAAACTTCATCAATGACGTAAAAAACTACCTGGAAAATCCCAAGTCCCTTATGTGACACCCAAAATACAGGGCGGCAGACAGGTAAAATCCGCTGCCGCCCTCGCCGCCCCTCTATAGCCCAGAACAAGCAAGGAGCGCACTATGGACGAAACGCTTCACGGGATGCTGATCGCGAATGCGGGCATCCTGCTGGAATACCGAGGTACCAAAATCCTCATAGACGGCCTCTACCAGGTGACCGACAACCCCTTCAGCGACATTCCGCCGGATATTCTGCAAAGGCTTTTAGATGGAGAGCCGCCCTATGACGGCGTTGACTGCCTCCTGTTCACCCACAGGCATTCAGATCATTTCTCGGCAGAACTAACACTGGAGTACACCCAGCGGCGCCGGCCAAAGGCACTTCTCCTCCCCCCGGGAGACTGGGAGTCTCAAAGCTGGCTGCGGGCTTATTTGGGGGAGCAGGGCATCCCATACGTCCTGCCCAGCGGCATGGACGAGCGGACCCTTGCTCCTGGTGTCACGGTCCGCTCCTTTTCCACCCGTCACCTAGATAGGCAATACTGGGAGGTACCCCATTCCTGCCTCCTGCTGACCCTCGGCGAAAAGCGGGTCCTTTTCACGGCAGACGTGGACTATACGTCGGAAACCTTCCCGGGCCTTCCGCCGCTGGACGCCGTCTTTGTCAATCCCTTGTTCTTCCGGGCCCTGCGCGCTGAAAAGTTCTTCCAGGGGGTTCTCCCGGCAAAGGCCGTCTGCGTGTACCACATCCCCTTCCCCGAGGACGACTGTGGTCAGATGCGCCTCACCCTAAAGCGTGACGTGGAGCGATGGCCGCCGGAGCGGGGAAAGGTCATCCTCTTCACGGAGCCGGGCCGCTGGGAGGAATTATAGAGCAGTTCAATTTAAAGATTTTGCAATTTCCAGCCCTAACCTTATGTAACTCAGCAAATGGTGGCAAAGCCTTGATTTTCAGGCGTTTCCGCCATTTGCCGTGTGTGTCAGCGCCAATGCGATTTTGTCATTTTACGCCGAACAGGGAATGTAAGAAAATGGCGGGTAAAGGTGTGCAGCCTTTGAATCATTATACTTGTCGTTTTCGCCCGTCAAGTCTGAAATGCACTGATAAATCAGGACTTGACGGGCTTCAAGCCGACAAGTAACGGGTAATCAAGGCTGCATACCCGCTGTATGCTAATCGCCCAAAAATGACATTTTATTTCGGCGAAAAACGACATTTTCAAATGGCGCTGACACATGCGCCCGCCCCTCCTTTCGGCGTGACCACATACTCCATACCAGGGCGCTGGCCGCAGTAGACGCATACCTCTTTTTCAGCCAGTCCCGGTACAGCTTCCCGCAAAGTAAAAGCGCCTGTGCCGCGAAAAGCGTCAGCACAAGCGCCGCATAAGCAGAGGGTCAGTTTCGGGGGTACGGGTTCGATCAAGCCGATGCTGACCGCCAGGGCGTGGTTGATGCCCCGGATATGCTTCTCGTCCAGCCTGCCGATGTAGCCGGACAGCCGCCGCTTGTCCACGGTGCGAATTTGCTCCAACAGGACAAGGGAGGGCTGTGTCAACCCGTTCCCGGCGTCCAGGTAGTAGTGGGTGGGCAGCTTGGCCTTGATGTTGGCCTTGATGTTGGCCTTGATGTTGGCCTTGCTGGTGATGGCGGCGATGATAACGGTGGGACTGTACTTGTTGCCCACGTTGTTCTGGATGATA
>CATOKC010000029.1 GCA_951800675.1 uncultured Oscillibacter sp. | reverse complement strand
CCCCACCGCGGCGCGCCGCCCCCCCCCGCTTTTCTCATGCCCCCAGAGCCTCCAGCAGGGCCGCCGGGTCCACCGCCTTCCCATAGGGATATTCCACCCCGTCCCTCCAAACGGAAACGGGCCGGGCGGTGGACCGGGCGGCGGCGAGGAATTCCTCGAACGTCACCTCGGGCTTCACCTGACAGGCCAGGGCGTAGAGCCCCGCCACATAGGGCGCCGCCCAGCTCATGCCGCCCCCGGCGAAATAGGCGTACTCCGCCTCGCCCGCCGGGGAGGCGGCGGCGCGGCCATCCATGGGGACCAGGAGAAGGGACCCGTCCGTCCCCCGGTATTCCCCGCTGTAAAGGCTCTCCTCCCAGAAGGCCCCGGGGAGGCAGTCCTCCAGGCGGTTGGGGTCCCCATAGGGCCGCCGCCCCATGCCCATCCAGGGTTCCAGCAGGGGGTCCCGGCTGTTGACGCAGACCACGGCGATGCCCGCCGCCCGGGCCCGGGCGATGGCGGCCTCCAGGGCTTCCGCCCCCGGGTCCCCCGGCATCCAGCCCACGGACATGGAAATCACCCGGATGCTCTCGCCCTCCGGCAGGGTTTCATTCAGGGCCGTGAGGCGGTCTACGTCCTCGGCGTACCAGCTCAGGTCCCGGGAAAACGCCGCGCCCTCCCCGGTTCCCAAATCGTCGGCCAGGAAGTACAGCAGGGCCTCCGGGGCCACGCCCACCGTCTTCCCCAGGGCGATGGAGGCCACGGCGGGGCCGTGGGCGGAGGCGGGGCCCTGGGCGGCGGTGTGATATTCCTGATAGAACCGGAGGCGGTCCCCGTACTCCTGATGGTCCGCCGGCAGGGCCTGGTCTATGATGGCAATCCCAACGCCCCTGCCGGTGATTCCCCGCCCATGAAGGGCCCGGAGGCCCAGGCCGGGGTCCTTCCCCAGCTCCAAAAGCCGCGCCGGGTCAAAGCCCTCCGGCAGCTCCTCCGGCCACTGGGTCCGGGTGTCAAAATCCCAGCGGTACGCCGCCTCCCCCAGGCCCGTCAGATCCAGCTCCCGGAGGTCCGCCCCCCGGAGATCGCCGGAGGACAAAAGGGCCCGGCTTTCCGCCTCCGGCTCCATGGGTTCCTCCCGGGACGGCCCGCAGCCCGCCAGCAGGGCCAGCAAAAGGCAGAGGGCGGGACGCAAAAGTCTGCGGTTTTTCATGATGTATCATCTCCTTGTTGAAATGCCTCCAGCATACCAGGCAAATCTTACGAACGGCTTGACAGCTTTCTTACAAATTTCTTACGGTTTGCGCCCTTCCCTTTTTCTTCCAACTTTCTTCAACTTTACCAAAACCCCTTGACGGGAGGCGGCGGGAGGATTATTCTTATTCCATAAAGAATCCACCGGATAAGACGCGCAATGCGGAGGAGGGCTTCCTATGAAAAAGACCATCACAACATTCCTGGCGGCGCTGCTGTGCCTGAGCTTGGCCGCGCCCGCGGCCGAGGCCGCGTCCTACGGCCCCTGGGACGGGCGGACCGCCGTCTCCTCGAACCTGTGGACCGGCATGGCCCTGGGCCTGAACAACTTCCGGAGAAGCCGGGACTATTATCCCGGGGTCTTTTTCGACGTGCCCGCCGGGGCCTGGTACGAAAACGGCGTGGGAACCCTCTATGAGCGGGGACTGATGGAGGGGGGACGCTTCGCTCCCAAGGGCAGGGTTACCCTGGGGGAGGTGGTGTCCATGGCGGTGCTCCTCCACCGGACCTATAACGGCTGGGCCATGCCGGAGGGGATGAGCGGTCTCCAATACGCGCTGAATACCGGCATCGTCACCGCCGACCAATACGACGACTACACCGCCCCCGCCACCCGGCGGAGCTTTGCCGCCATCATGGCCAACGCCCTGCCCTCCGAGGCGCTGCGGGGCATCAACATTGTTATGGACGGGACCATCCCCGACGTGCCCATGTCGGACCCCGGCGCCCAGGGCATTTACCGCCTTTACCGGGCGGGCGTTCTGGTGGGCGGCGACGACTGGGGCACCTTCTATCCCAACAGCCTGATTACCCGGGACACGGCGGCGGTGGCCACCGCCCGGATGGTGGAGCCCGCCCTCCGCCGGGGGACCACGCTGATGAACGTGGACTCCTACCGGGTCTATCTGGACCGAAACGCCATGCTCCTCTCCCCGGGACAGGTCGACCGGCTTACCGCCGTGGTGTATCCTGTTAACAACATCCGGGCCCAGACGGTGACCTGGGCCTCCTCCGAGCCCCGGACCGCCGTGGTGGACCAGTACGGCACCGTCACCGCCATCCAGCCCGGCACCGCCCTGATCATTGCCTCCACGCCCTCCGGCGCGATGGCCACCTGCTCCGTGCGGGTGGTGGACTGGTACTAAAAATTTCTTGACAGGCGAAACCTCCGGCGCCGCTTTGCCGTCTATATGGGCAAAGGACGCGAAGGAGGTTCACGCCATGAAGGCATGGAAACGCGTAGCCGCCCTGCTTTTGGCCCTGCTGTGCCTCGCCGGATGCGGCGGAAGCGGCGGCGCCCGAAGCCTGACGAAATCGGTGAGACCCGCGCCGGCGGAGATTCCCCGGGAGATTCGGCCGGAGGACGCCGCCGCCCTGGCGGGGTTCTCCCTGGAGCTGCTGCGGGAAAGCTGGGCGGGGGAGAACACCCTGATATCCCCCCTGTCGGTGCTCTGCGCCCTGGGCATGACGGCGAACGGGGCCCGGGGGGAGACCTTGGAACAAATGGAGGCCGTGCTGGGCCTGCCGGTGGAGGAGCTGAACGGGGTTCTGGCCGCCTGGGCGGCGGACCTGCCCAGGGAAAAGGACTGCCGGGTGGAACTGGCGAACTCCGTCTGGGTCCGGGACGACGGGAGCTTTGAGGCCGATCAGGACTTTCTGGAGACCGCGGCGGGCTGGTATAAGGCGGAGGTTTACGCCTCCCGATTTGACGGCTCCGCCGTCCGGGACGTCAACGGCTGGGTGGAGAAGCGCACCCGCGGCATGATTCCGGAGATTCTGAGCGAGCTTCGGGACGAGACCATGCTGGTCCTGGTGAACGCTCTGGCCCTGGAGGCCGAGTGGGAGGAGACCTACACGGCGGATCAGGTCTGGGACGACCGGGTTTTTACCACAGAGGACGGTGCGGAACAGCCCGTGACCCTGATGATCTCCTCGGAGGAGGCTTATCTGCGGGACGAGCATGCCCAGGGCTTTTGGAAGCCCTATAAGGGCGGGCGCTGGGCCTTTGCCGCCCTTCTGCCCGAGGAGGGCCTGGCCTTGGGGGAGTACCTGAGCTCCTTGACGGGAGAGCGGCTTCGCGAGGTGCTGGCAAACGCGGAGGAGACCCTGGTCTACGCCGCTATTCCGAAATTCAACAGCGCCTACGCGGCAGAGCTGAACGAGAGCTTGAAGGCCATGGGCATGACGGACGCCTTTGTCCCCGGGCTGGCGGACCTCTCCGGCCTGGGGCGCTCGGAGCTGGGGCCTTTGTTCATCAGCCGGGCGCTTCACAAGACCTATCTCTCCGTAGACGAGAAGGGCACCAAGGCCGGGGCCGCCACGGTGGTAACCGCGGACAGCGGAGGCGATATGCCCAGGGCGGCGGAGGTCTATCTGGACCGGCCCTTCTTGTACATGCTGGTGGATACGGAGACGAACCTTCCCGCGTTTATCGGCACGGTGACGGATATGAGCTAAATGAAAAAGCGGACGGTATAGCCGTCCGCTTTTTCTATTTCAAGAAGATTCGCCGTCCGCCCTGATATTCCCGGACGGTCCCAATCCGCTGGGCGCTGGGGACGGCGGGCTTCAGCGCCTGATACAGGGCCTCCGCATCCTCTGGGTCCACCGCCATGAGGAGGCCGCCGGAGGTCTGGGGATCGTAGAACAGGTCCTGCCGCCAGAGCTCCGTTTCGCCGGGGGCCACGGCGTCTTGCGCGAAGGCGCGGTTTCGGTACATGCCCTCGGGGAGGATACCCATGCTCGCCAGCTCCGCCGCCTCGGGAAGGAAGTCCACGGCCTTCGCGTCGATCTCCAAGGCTACGCCGCCGCCCTGGGCCAGCTCCAGACCGTGGCCCAGGAGGCCGAAGCCCGTCACGTCCGTGCAGGCGTGGACCCGGTATCGGACCATGACGTCCCGGGCGGCCTTGTTCAGGGTGGTCATAAGCCCATAGACCCGGGCCATGACCGCCGGGGGGACCAGCTCCGCCTTGGCGGCGGTGGTCAGGACCCCCAGCCCCAGGGGCTTCGTGAAAAGAAGCACGTCCCCGGGCCGGGCCCCGGCGTTGGTGAGCATCTTGTCCGGGTGGACAAAGCCGGTGACGGCCAGGCCGTATTTGGGCTCATCGTCCAAAATGCTATGACCTCCTGTAATCAAAGCCCCGGCTTCATACACTTTGTTATAGCCTCCCCGGAGTAGGTCGTGGACCGCCTCCGGGGGCATGTCCTTGGGGACGGCCATGATATTCAGGCACAGCTTGGGCTCGCCGCCCATGGCGTACACGTCGGAGAGGGCGTTGGCGGCGGCGATCTGGCCGAAGAGATAGGGGTCGTCGGCGATGGGGGGGAAGAAGTCCACCGTCTGGACCAGGGCCAGGGTGTCGGAGATTTTGTAGACGGAGGCGTCGTCGCTCCGGTCAAAGCCCACCAGCAGGTTTGGGTCCTGATGGACCTGGATGCCCTCCAACAGCTGGGCCAGGGTTCCGGCCCCCACCTTGGCCCCGCAGCCGGCGCACTTGGCCAGCTTGGTCAGCTTCACTTGGTTTTCCGCCATAAAAACCCTCCTGATCGGAATACAAATGGTAATTAACTGTCAGATTTCAACGCACCGGACAGGTTCAGCACTGCCTCCAGCACTCCGCCGCCCACCGCCAGGGCCTTGTCGCTGGCGCAGTGGCAGTGCTCGACACGGCAACGGGGGTCCACGTCCCCGGCCTTCATGCCCTTGTGAACGGGGGTCCCCTCCGGCAGGATGCCCCGGAGCACGCCGTCCAGGGTGCAGGCCATGGGGAGGCCGTTTACCTCGCCGGCCACGTCCCCCAGCTTCACCTGGGCGCCGATGTCCAGAAGCTGGTGAAACACCCCGTCCGCCGGGGCCCGGAGGACCCGCTCCCCGGCAAAGCCGCCGATGAGGCCGGGGACGCCGGTGTTGGGCAGGGCGGAGCCCTCATAGAGGGCCCGGCCCAGGGTGTGGCCCCGCATGGTCTCCACCACGGCGTGACAGTCCACTCTTACCGTGAAGCCGGGGCCCACGCCGATGACCACGGGAGCGTCGGTGATTTTGGTGCCCAGGTTCCGTTTTGCTAAGATGGCGTCCACCACAGCGGCGGGCCCCAGGGCCGGGACGCAGGTCCCCGCCGGGTCCGCCAGGACGGGGATCAGCCTTTGGCGCAAAAGCTCCAGGGCCTGCTCCGGGGACCTTGCCCGGCGGGCGGTCACGCCCTCCACCACGGCCTCCCCGTGGACAATGGCCTGGGAAAAGGCCACGGTCCGCCGGATGGCGGTGGGCTGCTCCAGGTCCGTCAGGACCACCTGGATACCCGCCCGCCAGAGGCGGAGGGCAACGCCGGTGGCGATGTCCCCGGCGCCTCGAATCACGACTAGCATGGGTAACGCTCCTTTCTCATAAGGGACCCGGCCAGGACGGGGCAGGGCAGCCGCGCCGCCAGGGCGGCGGCCTGCCGCCGGGCTTCCGCCGTCTCGGCCTGGTTGATGAAGACCCGGGTGTGGAGGCCCTCCGCCAGCAGCACCGCCGCCTCCGTCTCCGGCGAGGCGGGGGCGCTCTCCTCCGCGCCCGCCAGGCGGGCGTAAAGGCCCGGGCGGTGGGCCGCCTCGGCGATGGGACGGCCGAAGCCGGAGGCTCCGATCACCAGAACCGTCTGGTTCGCCTCCGGGGGAATTACCGGCTCGTGAGGGGCGTGGGCCTTGAGGGGACGGCCCGCCGCGCCGTCGGCCTCCGCCAGCACGTAGTCCGCCAGCTCTATCAAACGGGCCATGGGAATGGCCGGGGCGGCAAGCTTCCCGGTTCCCGGTACCGGGGATCCGGCGCAGACCAGGCGGCGAGCTTCCAGGGCCTGCGCCAGGGAGTCCTCCGTAGGGTCCGGCAGATTGAAGAGCCCCCCGAAGGGAAATACCTTCGTGGTGGCGCAGAGGAGGACCCGGGCCCCGCCCGCCGCCAGCTCCGTTCCCAGGGTCCGCAGGAGGGTGGTCTTCCCCCCTCCGCCGATGACGGCGGTGACGCCGGGGCGGATAGACAGCAGCTCGGCAAAGCACATGGCGGCGCCTCCTCCTTCGTTGTTCTTTGTATAGAATAGCACCCCTCCGGACCGGCGTCAAGGGGCCTTCTTGACAGCGGCGGCGGAAGGGGCTATGATGGAGCGGCACAAAAAAGGAGGGATGCGCCGTGTATGACGAGCTGACGGCGGTGGATATCAAAAAGATGAAAGAGGAGCTGGACCACCGGGTCCGGGTGCTGCGGCCCCAGCTGATCGAGGAGGTCCAGACCGCCCGGGCCTTCGGGGACCTGAGCGAGAACTTTGAGTACAAATGCGCCAAGCAGGCGAAGAACCGGAACGACAGCCGGATCCGCTATCTGGAGCGGATGATCCGCACGGCGAAGGTGATTGAGGTCCGGGGGGCGGAGGACGCGGTGGGGCTGTTCGACCGGGTGACCATCTACAACGAGATGGCAAAGAAGGAAATGGAGGTGCGGATTGTCACCACATTGCGCCAGGACGCACTGAAAGGCCTGGTCAGCAAGGAGTCCCCGGTGGGGAAGGCGATTCTCGGCCGCCGGGTTGGCGAGCGGGTGGAGATTGTGGTCAGTCCCAATATGCGGTATTTCGTGGAAATCAGGAAGATTGAAAAGGGCGAGGATGATGAGAGCTTAAACATTAGTTCCTATTGAGAAATACGGCCATCGCTGGTATCCAATCTCCCCCGCCCGTCAGGGCGAGTACAATCTCCCCCGCTTGGGAGAGCGGTATTAGAGGGTATTATCCTCAATGACCTGCGCCTTAATGAGGTTCGTAGACCCGCTCTGCCCCAGGGGCACCCCGGCGGTGATGACCACCGTATCCCCGGGCTGGACCAGCCCCTCCTTCACCGCCACCTCGGCGGAGAGGGAGAAAATCCGGTCCGTGGAGTTGACCTCCCCCGTCAGGAAGGGAATCACGCCCCAGCAGATGGAAAGCTGCCGCCGGGTCTTTTCCTGCATGGTCAGCGCCGCCACCGGGCAGGCGGGGCGGAAGCGGCAGATCATCCGGGCCGTCCGGCCGGAGCTGCTGGCCGCCAGGATGGCCGTGGCGTTCAGGTCCCGGGCCGTGAGACAGCAGGTGTGGGTGATGGCGTCGTTGATGTTGTTGGAGGTGGTAACCACCAGCTGCTTCTGGAAGCGCTTCCAGTAGTCGATGGACGCCTCCGCCTCCGTGACGATCTCCAGCATGGCCGCCAGGGCCTCCACGGGGTACTTGCCCCCGGCGGTCTCCCCGGAGAGCATGACGCAGCTGGTGCCGTCGTATACGGCGTTGGCCACGTCGGAGACTTCCGCCCGGGTGGGGCGGGGGTTGCGCATCATGGAGTCCAGCATCTGGGTGGCGGTGATGACGGGCTTGCCCGCCTGGAGGCCCTTGCGGATCATCTGCTTTTGCAGGGCGGGAACCTTGGCGGCGGGAATCTCCACCCCCAAATCGCCCCGGGCCACCATCACCCCGTCGGCGGCCTCCAGAATGCCGTCCAGGTTGTCGATGCCCTCCTGGTTCTCAATTTTCGCGATGATTTTCACATTGTCCCCGCCGCACTGGCGCAGCACCTCCCGGACGGCCTCCACATCGGCGGCCCGGCGGACGAAGGAGGCGGCGATGAAGTCAAAGTCGTTCTCCACGCCAAAGCGGATGTCCGCCACGTCCTTCTCCGTCAGGGCGGGGAGCTGGATATGGGCCCCGGGGATGTTGATGGACTTGTTGGCGGAGAGGGTACCGCCGTTTTCCACCTGGCACACGATGTCGCCGCCCCGGATCTCCTGGACCCGGATGGCGACCAGCCCGTCGTCAATCAGGATCTCCTGGCCGGGGGACACCTCCTCGTGGAGCTTGGGATAGGTGACGGAAACCCGCTGGGCGGTGCCGGGCACATCCTCCACCGTGAGGGTGAATTCCTCCCCGGCGGTGAGCTCCACGGTCTTGCTCTCAAAGCTCTTGATGCGGATTTCCGGGCCCTTGGTGTCCAGGATGGTGGCCACGGGGCTGCCCATCCGGTCCCGGATGGCCTTGAGGCGGTTCAGCCGCTCCAGGTGCTCCGGGTGGCTGCCGTGGGAAAAGTTGAACCGGGCGCCGTTCATGCCCCCCTTGATGAGGGCGACAATCAGGTCCTCGCTGTCCACGGCGGGGCCCAGGGTGCAGATAATTTTCGTTTTTCTCAGCATATGAAATTCCTCCTATAGGCCCCCTCCGGCGGGGAGCCGAACCAAAGATAAATGCTTCCTTGCAGTCTCCTATTATACAAGAGTCTTTCCCCGCTGGATAGGTTAGAATTCCATAAATTTTACGTAATCGTTTAGCTTAGTCTCTGTGAAAGTGTTTCCGCAAACGCTTATAGGGGGAGGGGAAGGCCCCCGGGCCCTCCCCTCCCTGCTTGCTTAATCTTCCCAAAAGAGCTCGTCCAGGGTCTTGCCCAGGCAGCGGCAGATGGCGGCGCAGAGCTTGATGGTGGGGTTGTAGTCCCCCTTTTCAATGGCGTTGATGGTCTGGCGGGAGACTCCCACCGCGTCCGCCAGCTGCTGCTGGCTCAGGTCCAGGGCGGCCCGGGCGGCTTTCATACGGAGGTTTTTCATTCCGCCTCCTCGTCCCGGGGGCGGAGGAGGTAGTTGACGATGTACACAATGAGAATCACCAGGACCGCCGCCCCTATGATGGGATTTACCGCCCGGAAGGTCAGCACGCCGTCCTCCACCAGATCACCGGAGAGGGCATACATGCCGCCGAAGCCCAGGTTGATGGTGGACAGCAGGGCGAACATGGTCATGACGGTCCGGGGCTTCTCCCGGAGGCTGAGGTAGGCGTCCTTCAAAATGCAGGTGACGGCGAAGACGCAGAGGGCCAGGGCGATGCAAAGGGTCACTCCCGTCAGCACGTCGCACCACCGGCCCAGGAGCACGTCGGAGATGCCGTAGGCATAGGCGGCGATGAGCAGGGTGAAAAAGCCGTATTGAAAGGCCTTGCCCCGGGCCCGCTCCTGCCGCTCGTCAAAGTGCGTGTCCAGGACTTTTTTCTTGAACAGGAACATGACGAAGGCCAGCCCGGCGAGGAGGCCCGCCGTAAGGCCAACGAAAACTCCGGCATGGTGGAGATCCATAAAAATCCGTCCTTTCTTCCTTTCGGGTTATTTGCTGGCAATAACCGGCTTGCCGTCGGGGCCCAGCAAAGGCGTGAAGCCCGCCGCGCTGCCGTTTCGGTGGAATACGTAGTGGACGCCGGTTTCCGTGTCTGCCCAGATTTCCATGACATCAATGGTTCCTTGGGTATATACTTTCTGAAAGCGATTCATAAAGTTACTCCTTATTCTGTGCTGGTAAAGCCAGTATATAGCTAACCCGACTATTTGTCAAGTATATTTTACTAAAAGAACAATAAAATTTCCGCCCGGCTGGAAAGCGGCGCGGAGCGGGGGAAAAGCGGACACGCAGGTCCGCCCCCGCCCGGTGTTCGATTGATAGAGGGGGAAACGGGCCGCCCAGGGGGGCGGCCCGTGTTTCCGGTAACGCTATGCCTCCGGGGGGACAGGGGTTATTTCTTCTTCCGCTTTTTCTTTCCTTCGTCAATCTCCCTATAGAGCCATTGGAGCCCGTCGGAGAGGCCGCCGATTTCGTCGATAAGGCCCAGGCGCACCGCCTCCTCGCCGTAGACGACGCTTCCAACGTCCGCGGCCATGTCGTCCTTTTTCAGCATCAGGTCCTGGAAGTCCCCGGCGGAGATGTGGCTGTGTCCGGCGACAAAGGCCACGATCCGGTCCTGGAGCCGCTGGAAGTAGCTGTAGGTCTGGGGGGCGGCGATGACGGTGCCGCTCATGCGGACGGGGTGGATGGTCATGGCGGCGGAGGGCACGGCGAAGCTCCGCCTTGCGGCCACCGCCAGGGGCACGCCGATGGAGTGGCTGCCCCCCAGGACGATGGAGACGGTGGGCTTGGTCATGCCGGCGATGAGCTCCGCGATGGCGAGGCCCGCCTCCACGTCTCCGCCCACGGTGTTGAGGAGGAAGAGGACCCCCGCGATTTCGCTGGACTCCTCCAGCTTGGCGAGGAGGGGGAGGACGTGCTCGTACTTGGTGGTTTTGGCCCGGTCGTCGGCGGCCATGTGGCCCTCGATCTGGCCGATGATGGTGAGGCAGTAGAGATTTCCGTGGGGCGTGGCCGTCATGGCGGAACCGAAGTCCAGGATGGACTGGACGGCCTCCTTCTGTGTATCGTTTTCCGGTTCGGTGGGCTTGGTGGGTTTGGTCATAGTCAGCAACCTTCCTTTCGTAAGGGTAGCTTTTGCGGTTTTTCGGAAATTACCCGCGCCCGGCGGAATCTTACAGCATTGTAAGATACGGCGGGAAATTGTAAGGAAAATCAATGGCAGCCCCGGCGGCGGTTTGCTATACTGACATCAGTTCCAAGAGAACAGAAACGGAGGAGAAAATGATGAAGAATACGATGAAGGATATGCTGAAGGGAATCGCGCTTGGGATTTTGCTGGTGGCGGCGGTCATCGCGGGGCAGACGGCCCTGACCGGCGCGGTGGGCTTCCACACCGCGGAGCTGGCCGGGGGAACGGCTCTGGCTTTCCTGCTTTATTACACCATCTTCCGGATGTGCCGGAAGCGGCGGGAAGCAAGCGCGAAGAAGAACGGATAACAAAAACCGGCGGACCGTATTGATCCGCCGGTTTCCCGCGTTCTCCGGGCTTTTCTTTTTTGCCCCGGCGTGCTATACTGGGGGAAAATCAGGCCCGTGGGGCGGGAGGCGGTCTTTTATGAATAACAAGAAACGGCGGGTGGTGGTCAAGGTGGGCACCTCCACCCTGACCCACAGCTCCGGCAGTCTGGACCTTCGGAGCATGGAGCGGCTGGTCCGGGTATTGGCGGATCTCAGCGGCGGGGGGCATGAGGTGATTCTGGTGACCTCCGGGGCCATCGCCGTGGGCACCGCCCGGATGGGCCTGGACGAGCGGCCCAGGGCCCTGCGGATGAAGCAGGCCGCCGCCGCCGTGGGGCAGTGCCGGATGATGCACATTTACGACAAGCTCTTCTCCGAGTACAACTGCACCGTGGCCCAGATTCTCCTCACCGGGGAGGACGTGGAGGACCCGGTTCGGGCGGAGCATTTGAAAAATACCTTCACCAGCCTCCTGGAGCTGGGGATTCTCCCGGTGGTAAACGAAAACGACTCCGTGTCCTCCGCCGAGATTGAGACGGGCCGCCACAAGGTGCTGGGGGACAACGACACCCTTTCCGCCATTGTGGCGGAGCTCTGCGGGGCGGAGCTGCTGGTGCTCCTCAGCGACATCGACGGGCTTTATGACGCCGACCCCAAGCGGGACCCGGGGGCGAGGCTCCTCCACCGTGTGGAGGCGCTGACGCCGGAAATTCTGGAGATGGCCGGGGGCGCGGGCACCTGGCGGGGCACCGGCGGCATGACCACCAAGCTCTCCGCCGCGAAAATCGCCATGGAGGCCGGGTGTGACATGGTGATTACCAACGGCCAAAGGCCGGAGGATTTGTACGGCATTGTGGAAGGGCAGGACATCGGGACGCGGTTTGCCGCAGGAAAGGGAGGCGCGCGATGACAGCGTTGCGGGAACAGGGACGGCGGGCCAAGGCCGCGTCCTATACGTTGGCCACCGCCGGGACGGCCAGGAAAAACGCCGCCCTGGAGGCCATCGCGGAGACTTTGACAAAGCGGTCGGCGGAGTGGCTGGCGGCCAACGGGTCGGACGTGGCCGCCGCCAGGGAGGCGGGGATGCGCCCGGCCATGCTGGACCGGCTGACCCTGACGGAGGAGCGGATTTCCGGCATCGTGGAGGCCGTGCGGCAGGTCATCGCCCTGCCGGACCCCATTGGAAAGGTGGATAAGATGGAGACCCGGCCCAACGGCCTTATCATCGGGCGGCGGCGGGTGCCCCTGGGGGTGGTGGCCATCATCTTCGAGGCCCGGCCCAACGTCACCGTGGACGCCGCAGCCCTGTGCCTCAAGTCCGGCAACGTCTGCATCCTCCGGGGCGGGAAGGAGGCCATCCGCTCCAACCGGAAGGCGGCGGAGCTGATGCGCGCGGCGCTGAAAAGCGCGGGACTGCCGGAGGACTGCGTGTCCCTGGTCCAGGACACCAGCCATGAGACGGCCAACGAGCTGATGCACCTGGACGGGTACGTGGACGTGCTGATTCCCCGGGGCGGCGCGGGGCTCATCCGGGCGGTCGCCAGGGAGGCCGGCGTCCCGGTGATTCGGACGGGAGAAGGGGTCTGCCATATCTATGTGGACAGCGAGGCGGACCTGGACATGGGGGCGGAGATTCTTTACAACGCCAAGTGCTCCCGGCCCTCGGTCTGCAACGCGGTGGAATGCCTGCTGGTCCAGGCGGACGTCGCGGAGGCGTTTTTGAAAAAGGCCGTGCCCCTGTTGGACCGGAACCGGGTGGAGCTCCGGTGCGACGAAAGCGCCCTGGCGGTTCTGGGGGACCGGGCCGTCCCGGCGGCGGACAGCGACTGGGACGCGGAGTATGACGACTACATCCTGGCCGTGCGGACGGTGAAGGACATGGAGGAGGCCGTGGAGTTTATCAACGCCCACGGCACGGGGCACTCGGAGGCCATCATTACCACCAACTACTTCAAGGCCCAGCGCTTCCTGGACACGGTGGACGCGGCGGCGGTGTACGTCAACGCCTCCACCCGCTTCACCGACGGCGGGGAGTTCGGCCTGGGGGCGGAAATCGGCATCTCCACCCAGAAGATGCACGCCCGGGGCCCCATGGGGCTGGAGGAGCTGACCAGCTGCAAGTACGTGATTTACGGCGAGGGGCAGGTCCGGTAAACGGATGGCAGAGGCGGACCCGCGTGTCCGCCCGGCCCCCTGCCGGCGGGCTTCCCGGCGGCGCTGGAGGAGGAATTCCGGCTTCCCGCCCTGCCCATCCGGGGACGGATGGAGCGCCGCTTTCCCAGTTACGACGACGCCGGGATGGCGGCGGACAAGGCGGAGGGAGGGCGGAAAGCCTTTGAGACCGCGTATTCCATGACGGCGGGGAAGCAGGAAACGGACTGGCCCGCCCACCGGCTTCTGGGCTGGCCCGACATCATCCAAAGCAACATGACCGTGGAGTGCGAGCTGGTGAGCCGGGGCTATAATCTGGGCGGCGGACAGAAGATTCCAGAGGAGCAGATACGGGAGGCGGAGGAGACGTCTCTGGAAGATTGGCGGTTGCTGCTCCAGCTGGATACCATTCAGCAGGGGCGGTTTTCCCTGGATTTCGGAGACTGTGGACGGGTCTATTTCTACATTCGAACCGAGGACCTGGCCGCCCGGCGGTTTGACCGGGTGCGGCTGGTTTTGCAATGCGATTGACGGAAGGGAGTTCTATGAGCAAGGACAAGGGATTCGGCGGGGCCAGGCTGGGCTTCATCGGCGTGGGAAATATGGGGGGCGCCCTGGCCCGGGCGGCCCGGCGGCGGCTGGAGGGGGAGCGGCTTCTCCTGGCCAACCGGACGGAGGCCAAGGCGGCGGCCCTGGCAAAGGAGCTGGGGGCCCCGCTGTCCAACAACCGGACCATCGCGGGGAACGCGGACTACATTTTCCTGGGGGTCAAGCCCCAGATGATGGGGGAGCTGCTGGCGGAAATCGGCCCGGAGCTGGGGGCTCGGAAAGACCGCTTCCTTCTGGTCTCCATGGCGGCGGGGCTGAGCATCCGGGACATTCAGGACATGGCGGGAGGGGATTACCCCGTCCTCCGCGTCATGCCCAACACCCCCTGCTCCATCGGGGAGGGGATGATTCTCTACACCCCCGGCCCCGGCGTGAGGCCGGACGAGGAGCGGGCCTTTCTGGAGGCCATGGCTGGGGCGGGGCGCTTCTCCCTCATCCCGGAGCGGCTGATGGACGCGGGGGCCGCCATAGCGGGCTGCGGCCCGGCCTTTGTGGACCTCTTTTTAGAGGCTTTGGCGGATGGGGGCGTGGCCTGCGGGCTGCCCCGGGCCCAGGCCCTGGAGCTTGCCGCCCAAATGGCAGTGGGCTCCGCCCGGCTGGCCCTGGAGAGTGGGAAGCACCCCGGGGAGCTGAAGGACGCGGTGTGCTCCCCCGGCGGGTCCACCATCCAGGGCGTGCGGCGGCTGGAGGAGGCGGGCTTCCGGGGCGCGGTGATGGACGCGGTGATCGCCGCCTGTGAGAAGAACGGGAAGCTGAAATGAGCAAGGCCCCCTCCTGTCCGGGAGGGGGCCCTTTTTCGCCCGGAAGCGAAGGGAAAAAGGAAAGCCGGCGTCCCCAGAGGGGCGGCTTTGCGTCAGGGCGGGAATTTTTTAAGGGCCGCAAAACCTGGGGACGGTTTTTTTCGTCCTTATGGGCAGAACAATTGGGAGAGGAGGCGGAGCGCTTGGAGGACGGGCAGATCATTGAGTTATACTGGAACCGGGACCAGCGGGCCATTCGGGAGACCGATGGCAAGTATGGGAAGCTGCTCCACGGCATTGCCTGGAACCTGCTCCACAGCCGGGAGGACGCGGAGGAGTGCGTCAGCGACACCTACTTTCGGGCCTGGGAGGCCATCCCCCCCGCCCGGCCCGGAGCCTTTCGGACCTGGCTGGGGCGGATTACCCGGAATTTGTCCCTGGACCGCTGGAAGAGCCGGGGGGCGGAAAAACGGGGCGGCGGCGCGGAGCTGCTGCTGGGAGAGCTGGAGGACTGCCTCCCGGCCCCCGGCGGCGGGGCGCGGAGCGTGGAGGACGGGGAGCTGGCGGAGCTGCTGAACGTATTTCTGCGGGGCCTGAGCCGGGAGGGACGGGCCATGTTCCTGCGGCGGTATTGGTACGGCGAGAGCGTGGCGGAGGTAGCCCTGGCCCTGGGCTGCGGGGAGGGGAAGGTGAAATCTTCCCTCTTCCGAAGCCGGAAGGCTTTACGGGAGTATCTGGAAAAGGAGGGAATCACGGTATGAGAGCGGAACGGCTGTTTCGGGCCCTGGGGCTGGTGGACGCGGCTTTGGTGGAAGAGGCGCTGGCGGTCCGGCGGAGGGAATGGAAGCGCTGGGCGGCCCTGGCGGCGTGTCTGGCGCTGGTGATGGGCCTGGGCTTTGGATGGTTGGCCTCTGGAGGCTTTCGGGGCTTTGGAGGCATGTCTCCGGGCGCGGATGCCGGGAGCTCTGGCGGCATGATGGATGGGAACGCCGGAGCTCCCGGCGGCGCGGAAGACGGCGCTGCCTTCTTATCCTACGCCGGGCCGGTGCTGCCCCTGGACACGCTGGAAAATCCCGCGGGGCTGACGGCGGAGCGGACGGTCACCTGGGACTTCGCTCCCGGGGCCTATCCCGACGGGGAGCGGCGGCAGTGGGGGGCGGAGGTAACGGACGCCTATATCCTCCGCAACGGCACGGAGGAGGACCTCGCCGTGACGGCCCTGTACCCCTTTGCCGGAAGCTTCGCGGAGCTGGCCCTGCCCGCCGTGACGGTGAACGGGGAGTCCGCGGAGCCTGCGCTGTACGTCGGCCCTTACTCCGGGGGCTTCCAAAGCGCCGCCGGGCCGGAGGGGGCGGATACCTTGAACCTGGCGGGCCTTAGCGGTTGGAGGGAGTACAAGGCCCTGCTGGAGGGCGGGGCGTACCGGGAACGGGCGCTGGGAGAATACCCGGCGCTGGACAGTCCGGTGACGGTGTACGAATTCTCGGATTTTGAAGCGCCCCACGAGGAATATCAGGCGGCGACCCAGGCGGTTTCCTTTACCATCGACCCGGAGAGGACCACCGTGTTTACCTACGGTTTCAACGGCTGCGAGTGGGACGGCGGCTTCCGGCGGTACAGCTATTTCGTTCCCGACGGCATGCGGCGGGAGACGGAGCGGAAATTACTGGTGGTTTGGGGGGAGGACATCGGGGAATATACCCTCCAGGGCTACCAGGACGGCGGCTGCGGCCGGGGAGAGGAAATTGACGGGGTGTCCTGCTCCGTCACCCGGCGGGAGACCACCTTGGACGCGGTGCTGGATTTGGCCTGCCGGGATTTTGTTGAGCGGTACGGGAAGGACTGGGTTACGGAGGAGGGACCCGTCACCTTCGCGATGTACCGGGGGGCGGCGGCGGAGCTGCTGGCCCGGTATGGGCCCCTCTCCGACGCGCCTGTGGACCGCTATGCCGACGGGCGGCTGGACGAGCTGATACAAGAGACCCTGCGCCAGGAGCGGGTGCTGTATCTCCGTTTCCCGGTGACGGTGCCCGCCGGGGGGAGCGCGGAGGTGGCGTGCGCCTTCTGGAAAGCGCCCAGCTTTGACTTTGGCTGCTCCGGCGCGGAAAACGAGGGGCTCCAGGGCTATGATCTGATGACAAAGCTAGGGTCGTCTCTGGCATTTACCCGGCAGAGCGCCGATCTGGTGAATCTGGAGAACGTGGAGATTACCGGGCAGAATTTCGGCTTTGAGCCGAATAACGGCATCACCTCCGTGGAGCTGGATTTGGAGCAAGAGCACTACTATCTGGAGATTCGGCCCATAGAGGAATAAAAAGAATGGCTCTCCGGCGCGTGCGCCGGAGAGCCGCTTTGTCAGGCGTTTAGTAGGGTGAAGGTATAGGCCAGCTCCTTCCGCTCACCGGGGGCGAGGGTGAGGACGTGGGGCTTGTCCTGGAAGCGGCCGGATTCGCTTTCATAGGCGGCGCAGCCCTGCCAGGGCTCCATGCAGAGGAAGGGCGCGCCGGACTTGGTCCAGAAGGCAATCATGGGGAAGTCCTGGAAGTCCAGGGAGACGCCCCGGCCGGTTTCCCGGTTTTGGAGGCGGACGGTTTTGGACCGGAGGCCCTGGAAAATCAGGGTGTCCAGGCGCTGGAAGGCGGCATAGTCCAAGGCGACCTTCCCACCGTGGAGCATGGGCTCCGTTTCGCCGCTTCGGAGGAGGCCCTGGGGGGTGAGAAGGAGGGTGTTTGCGTCCTCGGGCCGGGCGAAAACCAGCTCATAGTCCTCGAAGCGCTCGCCTCCGAACAGGGGGCAGCGGATGGCGGTATGGGCCCCGACGCAGAAGGGCAGGGGGGCCTCGCCGGGGTTCTCCACGGCGAAGGTGGTGGAAAAGCCGTTTGCGAGAAGCTGATGCCGGACCTGGAGGACGAAGGGGAAGGGGAAGCGGGCCAGGGTTTCCGGGCTCTCCCGGAGCTCCAGGACGGCGTAGTCCGGGCCCTGGTCCACGGGGGTGAATGTGCTTTGCCGGGCAAAGCCGTGGCGGCCCATTTCAAAGGTCCGACCGCCGACGTCCGTTTTGCCGTTTTTCAGGCTGCCGACGATGGGGAAGAGGATGGGGTTCCGGCCGGACCAGAAGGCGGGGTCTCCCTGCCAGATGTATTCCGTGCCGGTCTGGTCTTGGAGGGAGGTCAGCTCGCCGCCCAGGGGGCGGACGGCGGCGGTGAGGGAGGCGTTGGAGAGGGTGATGGACATGGGGGAGTCCTCCTGTTATTCGTATTCGATAAATCCTGTTATGGGAGGGTATCGTTTCCGCACGCTCACAGGTGGAGCTTTCGCGGCTTTGCGGATATTCCGCCTGCTGTTTTTTCGCTTCTTTTTTGGCGGCAAAATAGTATCACAAAAGACGGGAAAATGCAACCGCGTCCCCCGCCTCCTTTTTTCTCATTATTTCTGGGAACTGCTCTAGATTTCTGTTCTTCTCGTTTTGTGTGCGCTAGATAGAATATATTCCCCGATAGAAGCCGATATATTTTTACCTTTTGTAAGAGCATATTGCCCCTCCGGGCGAATGGTGATATACTTATTAAGTAAGGAGGCGTGACATATGGAGACATTGCCGGTCAACAGTATTATCAACGGCGAGTGCGTATCTGAAATGAAAAAAATTCCCGATGCGTGCGTTGATTTGATTATTGCGGATCCGCCGTATAATCTTTCTAAAGGCAGCGAATGGAAATGGGATAATAGCATAGAACTTCAAGGCATGGGTGGCAACTGGAATAAGGTTATGCAAGAATGGGATGACTTCACACTTGAATCCTATATGATATTTACTAGAGCATGGCTTACGGAAGCTAAGAGAATACTTAAGCCAACCGGCTCCATGTGGATTTTCGGCTCATATCATAATATTGGCATTGTCAATGTTGTTTGTCAAATGCTGGGAATTGAGATCATCAATGAAGTTGTATGGTACAAAAGAAACGCTTTTCCGAATTTGGCGGGAAGAAGATTGACGGCCAGTCACGAAACGATTTTGTGGTGCAATAGAGGAGGAAGGAGAAGAGAATACTTTTTTGATTATGAATATTCAAAAAATGGCGACTTTTCTTATGATGTATTGAAAACCCCGGGGAAACAAATGCGAACCGTATGGGATATATCAAACAACAAGGAAAAAGCTGAGCTTGCGTATGGCAAACATCCTACACAAAAGCCGCTTAGAATCCTTAAACGAATCATCAATCTGACTTCAAGAGAAGGCGATATTATGCTTACTCCTTTTTCGGGTTCTGGAAGTGAATGCGTTGCCGCAAAAATGACAGGAAGAAAATATATCGGCATTGAGCTTGATGATTCTTACTGTGAAATCGCGGCGAATCGCTTGAAGCATGTCGAGAAAAACGAGAATCAGCTGGGGCAGCTTAGACTGAGCCTGTTTGAAGGCGAGACCGCTGAATGAAGATTTGGAGACTTAATGAAAAGGAGCCTCGCCAAAAATGATTGCTCCAGATATCAAAGCCGTAAATGAGTTCGCGGCAAAGGCTGAAGCGGCCAAACCTGCAATATATGAATATGTAAACGGAAAAGCGCTGCTTTCAGCTGCGTTTATCCGCTTGCGCGGTTATTGAAATGCTAATCCATATGAAATTCTAATGGAAACTGAAGCGGCGCCTATGGAGGACTGAAATGTTCAAGCCGGTTATTAAATGGAGCGGCAGTAAACGCAGCCAATCCGCAAGAATAAAAGAATTTTTGCCCGAAAAGTTCAATAGATACTATGAGCCGTTTATTGGCGGCGGTTCTATGTTATACGCGATCAATCCAACAGATGCTATTTGTGGAGATATTTGTGTGCCGCTCATCGATTTGTGGAATGAGATCAAAAACAATCCAAACAAATTATCCGAAGCGTATAGACTCCGTTGGACAAGGCTGCAAGCGGAAAGCTATCAAGTATATTATGACATAAGAGGTGATTTCAACAAAAATCACTCGCCGGAAGATCTTCTTTTTTTGTCCAGAACATGCGTCAACGGTCTGATTCGCTTTAATGCAAACGGAGAATTTAACAATTCTCTGCATCATACGCGTCCTGGCATATCTCCTGACCGTTTGGAAGAAATCATTCTGGATTGGTCTGCCCATATTCATGGCGCGGAGTTTATTGCCGCGGACTATACGGTTACAACTGAGACCGCCAAGGCGGGCGACCTGATCTATTTAGACCCTCCGTACTTTCATACGAAGGGCCGTTATTATGGGACGATTGATTTTGACGCGTTTCTTACTTATCTTGAGTATTTAAACAGCAAGGACATTAAGTATATGCTCTCCTTTGACGGCGTCAGAGGAGAAGATGACTTTACAGTTGAATTGCCCAGGGAAGTATATAAACGCCATGAGCTGATTCCCTCGGGCAATTCCAGCTTCAAAAAAGTTATGGATAAGGAGAATATTCAAGTTTTAGAATCGCTGTATCTGAATTGGTAGCCGTTTAGAGCGGTTCCCCAAAATACTGAGAAAAGTTCGGCGGGGACAGAGGCCGCGTAGCCGCGTTGCTGTCCGCGTCCTTCGCCTTGCTCCCCGCCTCCTTTTTTCTCATTATTTCTGGCAACCGCGCTAGAAAATGGTTATGGCGTTGAATCCGCTCTCTTCAATCTTTTCACAGATAAACGCTTTCAAAATTTCGGAGGCACGGGTGGCGGTAACAATTTCGATATCCCATCCATATTCAACTGGATTCATGATGAACAGCATGTCGCAGTTGCTGCGTTCGAAAACCGCGTGATTTGGCCGCGCGGAGCTTCGCAGATAGGCCGCGGCAGAGATTGTTTCAAATGCGTTAAAATCGACAGCGCGTTCTGATTGTGTCCATGGTCCGGTGTAAGGATAAGCCAAGCGTTCCACATTCGGAACATAATCCATAAGGTTTCGGATATAGTTTACAAGCTCTTCTCCAACATTTATTTCCAGATCAAGGGAACGCTCCTTTGATTCAATAGAAAGCAGAACCGGGCGGTCGAACACACCGAGCAGCTCCAAAACATGATCCGGACGCTTGCCATTGACTTCCTCACTTACACGAGGCAGCGACAACCAGCGCACCTCATGGTTTTCATAAAGGACAGAAAGTCCGCTCCAATCGCCGCCGGGAGGATCACACATACCCTCAAAGCAGACTTTTTGGAGTAGGTGCGCGAAAAGGAAATGAATCCCCGTATCGACATCGTTTTCATGGAAGAACTGCGGGACGCTGGAAAAGCCGTTTTGCGTCAAGCCGCCTCCCACAGGAAGCTGCTCCACGTAATATTCCTTCAATGCGGAAGTGTCCAAAAGTAACTCCTCATCACGAGAAGGAACGGCGAGTATCGGAACATCCAGCGCAACGAAATCGCTTAGGGCAAGAATGGAGCGCCAAAAACCGTTGGACGCGGCGAGACGGCTTGGATCTTTGATAAGCGCGTTGAAATTGCGATCACTAACCGGTCCGTAAATGTAAGTCATCACTTCGATGTCAGGCGAAGCGAGCATGACAGTTAACGGAAGAATTCCTCTATCTGGCCGGTTATCGTCGCCTCTTGGCTTAAAGCCTTTAATCACGCAAAGAATTAAGTCCGAATCATCGGAGGCAATTCTATCAAGTATATCAGCATCGTAAGTCGGATATAAACGTCGCGCTCCGTCCGCGAATTGTCTCCTTTTAGCTGCGGGAATGATTCCAAAGGGAAGCTCTTTGGACACCAATCCAACACTAAACCGGCTGGCTAAATCGAGAAAATCCGCTGAATTTCCATGATGGCTTTTCGCCGCTATTTTTTTACGGAAATTAAAACCTGAGTTTTCTAATGAAAACTCGACGATACCTTGCTGGTATGTACGCAGCCGTTTCCACTGAACAGGCGTAAGGTTTGTGGCTGGGCACAAGCCGCTGGCAAGGAACATTACGATATTAAGCCCTTTTTGGAGAATGACAGATTCTTCCTCGTTTGTATCAAACCCGCACATCCGTTTGATGATATATCGAGAAAGCTCTGCTTCCGCAAAGTCCGTTTCATCAAAACGCTCCAGTTTAGGATCAAGATGTTTATTAAATTCCGCTGATCGAATATATACTTGAGCAACAAAATTTCCCGAATTCTCTGAGAAATTGATATAACTATACGGAACTGCGGGATTGGGGAAACGAAGAGACTTTCGTTCACGAGTTTCGGGGTCTAATTCATAATTTACAAAATCGACAACGTATAGATACGGGCAGCCGGTACGACCTGTAGAGAAGGCGCGGCCGCTTCGCTGCCACGCTTGATTGCCGGCTTGCAGAGCGCCGCAAAACTCAATCGCGTAGAGAATGGTCTCCAAACCATTTTCAACATAGGTGACAATTGCGTCCGGTGTTTCATCAAGGAAACCGCCGCTCTCTTTGAGCCCCAAAAAAATATTGGCTTCCCATCTTCCGCTTCCGCCCTTGTTAAAACCCGGAAGCAATTCTAATTGCCACTTAAAATAGTGACCCAGGTAACTGAATTGAATGTTATAAACAATGGTAGACGGCGACAGCAATGATATTTCAATGTGGGTCGGATTTGTTTCGGCTAAAATAATCTTGGCGATGCGTTCACATTCTACAATATTATCGCCATGTATTCTGAACGTTCTTGTCACAAAATGGCCTCCTTCCTAAAGGCTGTTCCAGATTGGTGTGGATAGAATTGACAGAATAGATAAGAATAATTATGGCATACCTCGACAGGATTTACAAGAAATATCTACAATTTATGAAATCGGCCCTCCGAGATTCGGAGCGGCGGTTTGTTCATAACCTGATTGGTAAGTGTCAAATTGTCTTTTCAAGTCATGATTTCCCCTTTACCGTCCGGTTGCGGCTCCTTCTTTTTGTCCTGTTCCGCGCCTCTGCGCGGTCGAGGTTGCGGGTAAGCCGCGCTTCACTCTCTTTGCCTTGGAGAACATACGGGGCCTGACCACTGGGGAGATTGACGGTGAAATCTGTCTGCGGCTGGATAAGACCAGAGGCAAGACCTATGCTGATATGCTTGTAATGCTGTCCGCATGGGCGGAGCGGGCCAAGAAGCTGGAGGCCAAGGAAATCGCCAGGGAGGACTATGACCGCTGGCGCGACAACTACCCCAAGTACGACACCACCCGGAAATGGGGCAAAGTCCCCTCCAGGGAATTGAGCGACTTCCTTGCGGAAGCGTTCAAGGACAGGCTGGGCAGGGACTGACAGACAGCAAAAAGCCCTTACCGATGTTGTCATCGGTAAGGGCTTTCTAATATGGTTTTTGTCACCTACAAGCCGCGGAGGAACACTTTTCACCCGCGGTCCACCGGGGATACAGTAAAGATACGGCCTAAGGGGAGCGCTATCAAATCGTTGTCAAAAAAGGCTTAAAACTGCGGAGCCATTGTAACGAAACGGGATTCTGCTTTTAAAGATTTATTCGTATTCAATCGTCGCCGGGGGCTTGGAGGTGATGTCGTACAGCACCCGGTTGATATGGGGCACCTCGTTCACCACCCGGACGCTGATCCGGTCCAGGACCTCATAGGGAATCCGGGCCCAGTCCGCCGTCATGAAGTCGGTGGTGGTGACGCTCCGCAGGGCCAGGGCGTAGTCATAGGTCCGGCCATCCCCCATGACCCCCACGCTGCGCAGATTCGTCAGCGCGGCGAAGTATTGGTCCATGGTCCCGGCAAGGCCCGCCTTGGCGATCTCGTCCCGGAATATGAAGTCCGCGCGGCGGAGCAGGCCCAGCTTTTCCTTCGTCACCTCGCCGACGCAGCGGATGGCAAGGCCCGGGCCCGGGAAGGGCTGGCGGCTTACCAGGTATTCCGGCAGGCCCAGCTCCCGGCCCAGCCGCCGCACCTCGTCCTTGAAGAGCATCCGCAGGGGCTCTAAAATCTCCTTGAAATCCACGCAGTCCGGCAGGCCCCCCACGTTGTGGTGGCTTTTGATGACGGCGGCGTCTCCCGCCCCGGACTCGATGACATCGGGGTAGATGGTGCCCTGGGCCAGGTAATCCACTTGGCCGATTTCGCGGGCCTCCGCCTCAAAGACCCGGATGAACTCCTCGCCGACGCGCTTTCGCTTGGCCTCCGGCTCTGTGACGCCGGCCAGTTTCTCCAGGAAGCGGTCCTCCGCGTTGACCCGGACGAGGCGAATGTCCCACTGGGAGAAGGCGGCCTCCACCTCGTCTCCCTCGTTCAGGCGCAGGAGGCCGTGGTCCACAAAGACGCAGGTGAGCTGGGGCCCCACGGCCTCCGCCAGCAGGGCGGCGGCCACGGAGCTGTCCACCCCGCCGCTGAGGGCCAGGAGGACCCTTCCGTCTCCGATCGTTTCCCGGAGGCGGCGGACGGCGGTTTCCTTATAGTCCTCCATGGTCCAGTCGCCGGAGGCCCCGCAGATTTCGTAGAGGAAGTTCCGGAGCATGGCCGCGCCCTGTTCGGTGTGGTTTACCTCCGGGTGGAACTGCACGCCGTAGAAGCCCCGGGCCTCGTCGGCGGTGGCCACGTTGGGACAGGCGGCGCTGCGGGCATAGAGCCGGAAGCCCTCGGGGACCTTCTCCATGTAGTCCCCGTGGCTCATCCAGGTGACGCTTTTCGCGGGAAGGCCCCGGAAGAGCTTGCAGTTCGTGTCGAAGGAGGTCTCGGTCTTGCCGTACTCCCGGGCGGAATCGCTCTGGGCGGGGGTTACCCGGCCTCCCAGATGATGGGCCAGGAGCTGGCAGCCGTAGCAGATGCCAAGGACCGGCACGCCCAGATGGAAAAGCTCCGGGTCCGCCTGGGGGGCGGAAGGGTCGTAGACGCTGCCGGGGCCCCCGGTGAGGATGACGCCGATGGGGTTCATGGACTTCAGGTCCGCGATGGGGGTGGTATAGGGCTTGACCTCACAGTAAACCCCCTGCTCCCGGACCCGGCGGGCGATGAGCTGGTTGTACTGGCCGCCAAAGTCCAGGATGACGACGGTTTGATGGGGCATAAACAGTTCCTCGGTTCTTTCGTTAGATTTGGCCGTCCAGGGGACGGAGACGCCGCCCTAGATTAGGGAAGCGCGTCAGGAGGGGAGTTCCGCCCCGCCCCACTCCACCACGGTGAAGCCGGCGCGCTTAAAGGCGGGAAGCTCCTGGGGCGGAATTTCCATTGGAGCCTCCAGAGGCTTCCAGGCCATAAAGACCCGGAGGAGGCTGTCCGGCTCCGGGGTGACGGTAAGGCGGGCGTGATTCGTGTAGTCCTCCGCCTGGAAGGCGATCAGGTTATAGGGATTGGCCTCCATCCGGGGAAGCCAGTAGACGATGAATTCGTTGGCCTCCCGGCGGGTGAGGCCCAGGCGGCTGAGGGCGTCCTCCAAAAAAGCGGCGGTTTCTCCGCCGGGAACGCAGAAGCCCCGGGAGAAGTCGTACTCTGTCCGGGTCACGCCCTCCCAGTAGAGGTAGCTGTAGGTCTGGCCGGCTTCGTCTGTCAGGGCGCCGTCCGGGGCGGCGGTGACGGTCCAGCCGTCTTCATAGGCGGGATAGGTGCAGGTGAGTGTTCCGTCGTAGTCCAGGCGGACGGTGACCTCCGTCTCCTTCTCCGGGTAGAGGTAGATCACGGGCTTGGCGTCGGCCGTCTCCTTCCCCCGGCAGGCGGAGAGGAGCAGCAGGCCCGCGAGGCACAGGGGGAACAAGATTCGTTTCATGGGAAAGCCTCCTTTTCAAAATCCGTCTATCTGTAAAGACGAGAAAAGGTGCGGGGAGGTTGCGGGGAGGGGGAATTATTCCTCCCGGAAGACGATGCTGCCGGGCTCGGCGCTTTCAATAATGGCCAGGGAGTGGAGGTTTACCCCCGCCTCCCGGAGGCGGTCGCCGCCGCCCTGGAAGCCCTTTTCCACGGCGCAGCCGATGCCCACGAGCTTCGCCCCGGCCTTCTCCACGATGTCGCACAGGCCCCGCATGGCCTCACCGTTGGCCATGAAGTCGTCCACCACCAGCACCCGGTCCCCGGCGTGGAGCCACTCCTTGCTGACCAGGAGGGTGACCTTTTTCTTATAAGTATAGGAGAAAATGTCGCTTTGATACAGGCCGCCCTCGATGTTGTCGCTCTTGGCCTTTTTGGCGAAGATCATGGGCTTTTTGAAATGGCGGGCCACTACCGCCGCCAGGGCGATGCCGCTGGCCTCGGCGGTGAGAATCACGTCCACGCCGTCCATATCGAAATGCGTTCCCAGCTCCTGGGCGATGTGGTCCATCAGCTCCGTGTCCACGCGGTGGTTCAGGAATCCGTCCACCTTGATGATGTTTCCCGGGAGGACCTTGCCCTCCTTCACGATGCGGTCTTTCAGCTCCTGCATGGTACATTCCTCCTGCTTATCAGATTGTTCCCCTTTATTATGTCGAATCCCGGCGGCTTTTGCAATTGCCGTTCCCGACAAAATCAGGGCGGAGCGCCTTGCGCGGTCAGTACATATTTTTGGAAAAAGGCCGCGCTCCGCCCTGGGATTCCGGGGACGGAGCGCAATTTTGGCTTATGTTTTCTCCAGCAGATCGGCGGCGGCGTCCAGCCAATTGCCCTGGAAGGACTCGATGTCCCCCCCGTCCACAAGGGCCGCGAGGGACGGGTCGATGGGCATTTCCGCCAGCAGGGGCAGCTGATGGCGCTGGGCGGCCTCCGCCGTTTTGCCCTCGCCGAAGAGGCGGAGCTTTTTCCCGCAGTCGGGGCAGAGAACATAGCTCATGTTCTCGATGAGGCCCAGGATGGGCACCTCCATCATCTCCGCCATCTTCACGGCCTTTTCCACCACCATGGAAACCAGCTCCTGGGGGGAGGCCACCACCACGATGCCGTCCAGGGGGATGGACTGGAAAACGGAGAGGGACACGTCCCCGGTGCCGGGAGGCATGTCGACAAAGAGATAGTCGCAGTTCCAGAGGACGTCCGTCCAGAACTGCTGGACCACGCCGGAGATGACGGGCCCCCGCCAGATCACCGGGTCCGTCTCGTTGGGCAGGAGCAGGTTCGTCGATATCATCTGGATGCCGGAGCGGGACTCCATGGGGTAAATGCCGTCCTCCCCGCCCACGGCCTGGCCGTGGACGCCGAAGGCCTTGGGGATGGAGGGGCCGGTGACGTCGGCGTCCAGAATGCCGACGGCATGGCCCCGGCGGCGCATGGTCACCGCCAGCTGGCTGGTGACCATGGACTTGCCGACGCCGCCCTTGCCGGAGACGACGCCAAAGACCTTGCCCACCCGGGCGTGGGGGTTACACTCTTTTAGAAGGGACTGGGGCTCCTGGCGGTCCGCACAGGACTCGCCGCAGGTGGAGCAGTCGTGGGTACATTCGCTCATGGTGCTGTTCTCCTCTTAAATCAAGTTGATGAAGTTCATTTTATACCCTCTCCGCCGGGGCCGTCAAGTGCTGGATGGAGACGGCGGGATCGTTTTGGAAATGGGCCGCCTCCCGGCTGTGGCAGGTGAAGAGCAGAATTTGGCGTGTTTCCGCCTCCTTCCGCAGATAGTCCAGGGCGGCGGCGCAGCGGGCGTCGTCAAAGCTGGCCAGGGCGTCGTCCAGGACGATGGGGACGGCGTTTTCCGAGGGCAAAACCAGGTCGCAGACCGCCAGGCGCACGGCCAGATACAGCTGGTCCGCCGCCCCGGCGGAGAGATAGCCCGCGTCCCGGGGGACGCCGGCGTCCGCGGATTCCGCCGAGACATGGAGGGCCTTGTCCAGGATGACGCCGGTGTAGGCTCCGCCGGTGAGGCGGCCAAAGATTTCCGCGGCCCGCGTTCCCAGGGCGGGAGAGAAGCGGCCCTGGAGCTGGGTGTTGGCGCGGGCCAGGGTGGACATGGCCAGCTCGATGGCGGCGTACTCCCCCTCCAGGGCGGCGATTTCATCCGTCAGCCGCTCGGCGGCGGCCTGGAGGGTCAGGGGGTCTCCGGCGGCGGCCAGCCGGCCGGCGACGCGGTCCAGATTGGAGCGGAGCAGGGTCAGGTCCGCCTGAACGGCCTCCAGCTCTTCGGCGGCGGCCTCCCGGCTGCGGGGGGGCGGCGTGGGGGACGGGGCGTCTGGATTCTCCGGCGCGGGGGTGCCCCCGGATTGGAACTCCGCCCGAAGGCGGGCCTCGTGGGCGGCCTTCTCCGCCTCCCGGAGCTCCTTGCGGAGAAGGGCGCTGGCCCGGAGGGCCGCGTCGGCGGAGGGAATATCATAGGCTGCGGGGGCGAAGCGGCGGACCTCCTCTAAAATGCCGTCGGCGTTCACGTCCACGGACTGCCAGAGGCCCTGGGCGGCGGCGGCCTTGGCGGCGGCCTCCCGCGTGGCGGCGTCCCGGTTTGCCAGAAGCGTTACATAGGCGTCCGCCAGGGCGGAGATCGCCACCGGGTCGGCGGTTTGATAGCGGGCCGTGAGAGCGGCGGCTCTCGCCTTGTTCCCCGCCCGTTTCCAGAGGAGCAGGGAGACCAGAGCGGTCAGGACCAGCAGACCGGCGGCAGTCCCCAGGCCGGCATAAAGGTCGTGAAAATAGAAGTACACGCCGTATCCCGCCCCCAGGGCGGCGCAGAGACAGGCCAGAGCCGTCAGCAGCAGGGGGGCCAGGGGGCGCTTGGCCGCTGGAAGGGGATCGGCGGCGGTTCGCCGGGCCTCCTCCGCCGTCTGCCCGGCGAAGGGGCTGGCGGACAGCGCCTCCTCCGCCTGGGCCAGGGCGGCTTTGGCCTCGTCGTATTTCCCCTGGGCCTTCTCCGCGTTTTTGCGGAGGGTGTTCAGGTTCACGATGGCCCCCCGAAGGCGGCCCGTCAGGTCGTTTTCGGGAATACCCTCCTCCTCCAGGCGGCGGCGGAGGGCGGCGGCCTGCTCCTCCGCCTGGAGGGCGGCCTCCTCTACCCGTTGCAGCTCCTGCCGCTTTTGATGGCGGTCCCAGCGGTCCAGGGCGGACAGCTCCTCTTTTAAAGAGGTCTCCCGGGCCTCCAGCTCCGCCGAGCGGGACAGCAGGCTCTCCCGCTGGCGGAAGAGCTCCGCCTGGGAGGCCAGCAGCGCCTCCGTCTCCTGGAGCTCCGCTTCCAGAGTGGGGAGCTGGCCGGTTTTGTTGTGGCGGCGGCGGTTGAGCTGCTTTTTCAGGGCCTCCACCGCCTCTGTATACGAGGTGTCCTCCTCCCCGGAGGTGACCAGGGCGGCGATGCGCCGCTCCAGTCCCGGGTCCTGGGTGACGGCCACGCCCCCCTGACGGATAAAGGCGCTGCGGGCATAGACCTCCCGGCTGACCCCCAGCAGCGTCTCCCCGCAGTTGGCCCCGGTGAGGCCGGGGACCGGATCGGCGGTGCCGGTGTAGAGGGCCTGGAAGTCCCCCATGGGGGCCGTCTGGCGGCGGGTGGTGCGGAACAGGGTCAGAGCGTCGTCCCCCGTCCGGCAGTCCAGACGGCCGGACATGGACCCGCCGGACCAGGGAGCGTAATGGTTCTTGTCCGCAAGGACGCCGGCCCGGTCCCGCTCCTTGGTATTGACGCCGTAGAGCATGGCGAGGAGGAAGGCGCACCAGGTGGATTTCCCCGTTTCGTTGGGGGCCTGAAGGATGTTCAGTCCCTCCTGAAGCTCCAGGGTTTGCTCCCGGAGCTTTCCGAAGGTGGCGGTCATGCGGCGTATCAGCAAAGAAATCAGCTCCTTTGATCATTCTTATGTAACATTTTTCCAGGCTCCGCCTTACATAGTTCCGGCGAAAGGCGGAGACCATAGAGGACAGTATAGCACAAACCGCCGGATTTGCACAGGCGGATTTTAAAATTACCCATAGGTCATACCAAATAAAAGAGCAATCTCCGGCATTTTCCAAAAAAGGCGAAAAAAGAGAAAAAAGGGGATTGACAAAACAGGGTATAGCGTGGTAATCTAGCAAAGCTGTCCGGGAGGACAGGCGGGCGTCAAGTGAAAAAAGTCGAATTCAAAAAGAAATCGAAAAAAGCACTTGACAAACGAGGAAAGACGTGGTAATCTAGCAAAGCTGTCTGACCGAGGCGGTTGGGGCGCAAGGGTTTGAGGATCGAACTTGAAAA
>CATOKC010000028.1 GCA_951800675.1 uncultured Oscillibacter sp. | reverse complement strand
GTCCTGGGCTTCGAGCACGAGATGGAGGGCAAGATTCGAGACCAGCTGATCCGCACCCAGAGAGACCAGATTCTCCGAACCCAGATTCGGGTCCTCCAGAACGAGCTGGGAGAGGACGACGACGAGGACGAGGTGGAGGATTATTGCCGTAAAATTTTGGAGCTAAGTCTGGAGGAAGAGGCGGAAAAGCACTTGCTGAAAGAGGCGGGGAAGCTCTCCCGCCAGCCCTATGGCAGCACCGAGGCGTCGGTGATCCGAAACTATCTGGATGTGTGCCTGGAGATGCCCTGGAACAAGACGACCCGGGAACGGGTCAGCGTGGAAGCCGCCCGGAAGGTACTGGAGAAGGACCACTTTGGCCTGGAAAAGGTGAAGGAGCGTATTTTGGAAACCATCGCCGTCCGGCAGATGAATCCCAAGGGCAAAGGGCAGATTCTCTGCCTCGTGGGTCCGCCGGGAGTGGGCAAGACCTCCATTGCCATCAGCGTCGCCAAGGCGCTGAACCGGAAGCTGGCCCGCCTCTCCTTGGGCGGCGTCCGGGATGAGGCGGATATCCGGGGACACCGCCGGACCTACATCGGCTCCATGCCCGGCCGGGTGATTGACGCCATCATCCGGGGCGGGTCCATGAATCCTCTGCTGCTGCTGGACGAGATCGACAAGCTGGGCAATGATTACCGGGGAGACCCGGCCTCCGCTTTGCTGGAGGTGCTGGACAGTGAGCAGAACCACGCCTTCCGGGACCACTATATGGAGATTCCTGTGGACCTGAGCCAGGTCATGTTTGTCACAACGGCCAACACCACCGATACCATTCCCCAGCCTCTGCTGGACCGAATGGAGGTGATTCGTCTCACCAGCTACACCGACGAGGAAAAGGTGGAAATCGCCCGCCGGCACCTGCTGCCCAAGCAGTTGGCGGAGCACGGTCTGAAAAAGTCCGCCCTTCGGGTGGACGACGGCGTGCTCCGGGCCATTATCCGGGATTATACCCGGGAGTCCGGCGTCCGTCTGCTGGAGCGGCGGGTGGCGGCCCTGTGCCGAAAGACGGACATGAAGCTGGTCTCCGGCGAGACGAAGCGGGTCACGGTAACGGAAGAGGAGCTACCCAAGTTCCTGGACTGCCAGCCCTACCCCCCCGCTCTTCACACGGAGCGGGAGGAGATCGGCGTGGTCAACGGTCTGGCTTGGACGGAGACCGGCGGTGAACTTCTGGAAGTGGAGGTCGTCGTCTGCGAGGGCACCGGAAAGCTGGAGCTCACTGGAAACCTGGGCGACGTGATGAAGGAATCCGCTCAAGCGGCGCTGAGCTGCATTCGCAGCCGGGCAGCGGTGCTGGGTATAGAGGCGGAGTTCTATAAAAACAAGGACATTCATGTCCACTTCCCGGAGGGGGCGGTGCCCAAGGACGGCCCCTCGGCGGGCATTGCCGTTACCACCGCCATGCTCTCCGCCCTGACGGACCGGAAGATCAAGGCGGGTCTCGCCATGACGGGAGAGGTGACCCTCCGGGGCCGGGTGCTGGCCATTGGCGGCTTGAAGGAAAAGACCATGGCTGCCCTGCGAAACGGCATCGGCACGGTGCTGATTCCCAAGGACAATGTGCGGGACCTGGAGGAGATCGACCAGACGGTCCGGGCGGCGCTGAAGTTCATCCCGGTGGAGACCATCGATCAGGTCTTTGCCGCAGCCTTGACGGCCCAGCCGGAGGCGGCCCGGGAGGAAACGGCGGTTTTCGTTCCCGTGCCCCGGGAGAAAGCGGAAGCCGTCCTGCGGCAGTAAAGGAGGCGCTATGCCCATCAATTTTGGAAAAGCGGAATTTGTCCGCTCTGCCGGGACCAGGGAGCAGTTCTTCTGGGACGGCCTGCCCCAGTTTGCCTTTGCGGGCCGCTCCAACGTAGGGAAGTCCTCGGTAATCAACCGACTTCTGGGTCGGAAGAATCTGGCCTATGTGGGCGCCTCCCCGGGAAAGACTACCCAGGTGAATTATTTCCTGGTGGATAACCGGGCCTATCTGGTGGACCTGCCGGGCTATGGCTACGCCAAGGTTTCCAAGGCGGAGAAGGAGCGCTGGGGCCGCCTGATGGAGAGTTATTTTCAGGAAGCCCATATCACCACAGGAGTTTTGATTGTGGACGCCCGGCACAAGCCCACCGCCAACGACCTGACCATGCACGGCTGGTTCCGGGAGACGGGCTGCCCTGAAATCGTGGTGGCCAACAAGCTGGATAAGCTGAAAAAGAGCCAGATTGACCCCGCCTTGATCCTGATCCGGGAGACTCTGGAACTGGGGGAGGGGGATGTCCTCCTACCCTTCTCCGCGGAAAAGGGCACGGGGAAGGAGGAGCTGATCCGCCTTCTAAATACCGCTGTGGAAGCGACATAGAGCAATGTAAAGAGCCGCCCTTCGGGCGGCCCTTTTCTTTTGGGACAGACGGTGATGCATTGCGGGGAAAGGGCGCAGAAGCCGATTTCGGACCTGGCTTGTGCTATCTGAAGTTTACGGTACCAATGTAAGTCATGCTCTTGCAGGCGGCCGGATTTTCACCGGGAAAATCCTTTACGGAAATTCCCCAGATCACGTTACCGCCCTCTATGCCCCTTTCGCGGCAGGCCGTTTCAAAAGCGTCCAAATCCAGGGGCATGTAATATTCCGCCAATTCCCGACCGGTGTGTCTGGAAGCGGAAATGTAGAACCAAAAATCGGTCTCCTCCAGTTCCTCGAGTCCCATTTCCCGGCAGAATCCGCACTTCAAATCTTCACCCGGCTTTGCGCCGCTTCCGTTTTTCCAGCGCTTCATCGCGCTTTCATAGGGCTCGTTGTCCCAATACTGCTCAAAGTCTTGTTTAGAAAAGGTTCCAATCCATACATGATATTCTTCCATACAGGCTCCGTATCCGGCAAAGCTGGCTGATGGCGCTTGGAGGTACTCCGGCGTGGAAACGCCCGCTGAAAGAACGTTCAGCGGGCGTTGAAGATTGTTCGCTCTGGAGAGCGCTTACTGAACAATCAGGGTTTTCCCGTCCATTTCAGGCGGGCAGGCCAGGCCCATTACGTCCAGCATAGTGGGGGCGATGTCGGCAAGCCTCCCGTCGCTCCGCAGCTCGGACCCCGCGCCGCAAAGAATGAAGGGCACGGGATTCGTGGTGTGGGCGGTCATGGGGCTTCCGTCGGGCTCTACCATCTGTTCCGCGTTTCCGTGGTCGGCGGTAATCATGGCAATGCCTCCCATTTTCAGGGTGGCGTCCACCACCTTGCCTACGCAGGTATCCACGGTTTCCACAGCCTTCACCGCGGCGTCAAAAATGCCGGTGTGGCCCACCATGTCGCAGTTGGCAAAATTAAGGATGATGACGTCGTAGGCCCCGGATTCAATGCGCTCCACGCATTTTTCGCAGACCTCCGGAGCGCTCATCTCCGGCTGGAGATCGTAGGTGGCCACCTTGGGGGAGGGGACCAGCACCCGGTCCTCACCGGGAAAGACGGTCTCACTGCCGCCGTTGAAGAAGAAGGTGACATGGGCGTACTTCTCCGTCTCGGCAATGCGGAGCTGGGTCATGCCCATTTTGCTGAGGTATTCGCCCAGGCCGTTGTTCACAAGCACCCGGGGGAAGGCCACCTCCACATTAGGCATAGAGGCGTCGTACTCCGTGTTGCAGACGAAGGTCAGGGGGAAGAACTGCCGGGTAAAGCCGTCAAACTCCGGGTCTACCAAGGTTCGGGTAATTTCCCGGGCCCGGTCAGGGCGGAAGTTGAAGAAGATAACGCTGTCATTGTCGGAAATAGAGCCGTCGGCGTCGCAGACAACGGGCTCCACAAACTCGTCGGTGATGCCCTTTTCATAGGATTTTTTCACCGCGTCCACAGGATCCGGATTGTTGATAGGGCTTTCGCCATAGACCATGGCGTCATAAGCCTGTTCTACCCGGTCCCAGCGCTTGTCCCGGTCCATGGCGTAATACCGGCCCATGACGGTGGCAATCTTGCCCACGCCGATTTCCTCGCATTTTTCCACCGTTTGGGCCACAAAGCCCGCGCCGGAGGTGGGGGACACGTCCCGCCCATCCAGGAAGGCGTGGATATAGACCCGGGTGAGCCCCTTGGCCTTGGCCATTTTCAGCAGGGCGAAAAGGTGGGTCAGGTGAGAGTGAACGCCACCGTCGGACAAAAGGCCGAACAGATGCAGGGCGGAGCCCCGCTCAATACAGGCGTCCATAGCATGGAGGTAGGCAAAATTCTGGAAGAAGCTACCGTCCTCAATGGACCGGGTGATGCGGGGCAGGTCCTGAAAGACCACCCGGCCGCCGCCAATGTTGGTGTGGCCCACCTCGCTGTTGCCCATCTGCCCGTCAGGCAGACCCACGTCCAGCCCGGAGGCGGAGAGGGTTGTGTGGGCAAACTCCTGGAAGAAACTGTCCAGCCGAGGGGTTTTAGCGGTTTGGACAGCGTTTCCTGTCTCTCCGCCGCCAGTGCCGAAGCCGTCCATAATGATCAAAGTGGTAGGTGTTTTGTTCATAAAAAGACTCCTTTAGGAGAATCCACTGCAAGCCGCCAGCGGTTTTGCCGCTTTAGGGATGCAGCGTCCCCATGTGCGGGGAAAAGGGGGACCAAGTCCCCCTTTTGAGGCAAGATCACTCTTGATTGGCAGCGTTGATGATCTCAACAAACTGATCGGGCTTCAAGGCCGCGCCGCCGATGAGTCCGCCGTCGATGTCGGGCTGGGCCAGGAGCTCCGCGGCGTTCTTGGCGTTCATGGAACCGCCGTACTGGATGGTGACGCTCCGGGCCACCCGGGCGCCGTACAGGGAGCGGATGGTGGCGCGGATGTTGGAGCAGACCTCGCCGGCCTGCTCGGCGGTGGCGGTTTTACCAGTGCCGATGGCCCAGATGGGCTCATAGGCGATGATGCAGCGGCGCAGCTTGTCGGCGGGCACGCCGAAGAGGGCGCTCTTTACCTGGAGGGCAATCCACTCGTTGGTGATGCCGGTCTCCCGCTGCTCCAGGCTCTCGCCCACGCAGATGATGGGATTCATCCCGGCGTTCAGCACGGCGTGGACCTTTTTATTCACGGTCTGGTCGGTTTCGCCGAAGTATTGCCGGCGCTCACTGTGTCCGATAATGACATACTTAACAGCCAGGTCCTTCAGCATATCGGCGGATACCTCGCCGGTGTAAGCGCCCTTCTCCTCGAAGTAGACATTTTCCGCGCCCACAGAGATGCGCAGATCCTTGAATGCCTTGGTGGCGGTGGAGATATTGCAGGCGGGGACGCAGATCAAGGTCTCGCACCATTTGGCCCGAGGCATGATTTTCCGGATATCCTCGGCAAACTTTTTGGTCTCAGTGGCGGTCATGTTCATTTTCCAGTTTCCGGCAATAACGGTTTTGCGATATCTGCGGTTCATGATGTTCAAAACTCCTTTATATTTATAATTTCAAAGTGGCGGGCGGCAAAGCCCGGGGGAAAGCGAAAAGCAATCAACTAAATTTATAGCGGAACCAGGTGAAAAAGTCAAGGGCACAGGATGCCTTTCTTGAACTTTTTATAGAAAATCAACGGCGGCGTCCCTTATTTGTCCAGCAGGCACGCCACGCCCGGCAGCTCCTTGCCCTCCAGGAATTCCAGGGAGGCGCCGCCGCCGGTGGAGATGTGGCTCATCTTATCGGCGTAGCCCAGCTGCTCCACCGCCGCCGCGCTGTCTCCGCCGCCAATGACGGTGATGGCGGCGGTTTTGCTCAGGGCCTCGGCCATGGCCTCGGTGCCCTTGGCGAAGGCGGGGAACTCAAACACGCCCATGGGGCCGTTCCAGATGACGGTGCCCGCGCCGGACACGGCGTCACAGTAAAGCTTTACCGTCTCGGGCCCGATGTCCAGGCCCTCCCAGCCGTCGGGGATTTTCCCGGCCTTGACGAGCTGGCTCTTGGCGTCGGGAGCGAACTTGTCGCCGCAGACGGTGTCCACCGGCAGGAGGAACTTCACGCCCTTGGACTCGGCCTTGGCGATCATCTCTTTGGAATAGTCCATCCAGTCGGCCTCCAGCAGGCTGTTGCCCACCTTGCCGCCCTGGGCGGCGGAGAAGGTGTAGGACATGCCGCCGCCGATGATAATGGTGTCGGCGATTTCCAGCAGGTTGTTGATGACCCCGATTTTGGAGGAGACCTTGGCCCCGCCCAGGATGGCGACCAGAGGCCGCTTGGGGTTGGCGATGGCGCCGCCCAGGAAGTCCAGCTCCTTCTGAATCAGGAAGCCGGAGACGGCAGGCAGATAATCGGCCACGCCGGCGGTGGAGGCGTGGGCCCGGTGCACCGCGCCGAAAGCGTCGGACACGTAGACCTCCGCCATGGAGGCCATGGCCTTGGCAAGCTCCGGGTCGTTCTTGGTCTCGCCCTTTTCAAAGCGGGTGTTCTCCAGCAGCAGAATCTCGCCGGGCTTTAGGGCGGCGGCCTTGGCCTTGGCGTCCTCGCCCACCACGTCGGCGGCCATGACGACCTCCTTGCCCAGCAGCTCGCCCAGGCGCTTGGCCACGGGAGCCAGGCTCAGCTTCTCCAGGGACTTCTTCCACTTCTCCTCGGTGAGGGAGGCGGGGTCCTTGCCCTTTTCGGTCTGCTTCTTGACCCACTTGTCAAAGCTGGCCTCGGGCTTGCCCAGATGAGAGCAGGCGATGACGGCGGCGCCTTGTTCCAGCAGATACTGAATGGTGGGCAGAGCGGCCACAATGCGCTTATCGCTGGTGATCGCGCCGGTCTCCTTGTCCTGGGGGACGTTGAAGTCGCAGCGCAGCAGCACTTTTTTGCCGGATACCTCTACGTCTTTGACGGTCTTTTTGTTGTAATTCATCTCAGGACTCCTCCTAAAAAGAACTTAATTTCTCGGCACAAACGCCGGTTTAAACATTTACGATAAGCAAGCCATTTCTCCCGTACCCAAAAGGCCAGGGAAGCCGCTTTGCCGCAGGGCCTCGTATACGCATACGGCTACGGCGTTGCTCAGGTTCAGGCTCCGGGCCTCGTCCACCATGGGCAGCCGGACGCAGCGCTCCCGGAACCGCTCCCGGAAGGGGAGGGGCAGTCCGGCGGTCTCCTTGCCGAAAAAAAGCCAGCTGTCCGCCGTGAATTTCGCTTCCACATAGGACCGGGGAGCCTTGGTGGTAGTGAGCCAAAGGTCCGACCCGGCTTCCGGGTGGCGGCGGAAGAGGTCCTCCAGATTCTCGTAGTCCGAAACCTCCACCAAGTGCCAGTAGTCCAGGCCGCAGCGCTTCATGTTCCGCCGGATAGCGTCCTGGGAGATGTCGAAGCCCAGGGGACGAACCAGATGGAGGCTGGAGCCGGTGGCGGCGCAGGTGCGGGCGATATTCCCACAGTTCTGGGGAATCTCCGGCTCCACCAGTACGACGTGCAGCATAGGGGGTCCTCCCGCTTTTTCACAGAATAGTGTTATTGTAATCTATTACCTTAACAAATTCAACTACATTCTTTGAAAAAATTACATTTTTGAGTAAAACATACCAGTGGAAAAACGCAAATTCTGCGAAACGCCGAAAAACCACGTGAGATTTGGGGGCTTTTCTCTCTTTTTCCGTGAGCTCTGACAAAAAAGAACAAGAGACAGGATAAAATTTGGAAAAAATTCTAGGGACAAATTCACCGTAACCACTGGATTTTCCCCAAAAGTTTGCTATAATGGAGTTACCTTTAGTAAAAATGTGCAAAGGAGGGCGAGTTCATGAGTTGTCCGAAACAGGCTGTTTTGATTTTTGAGGAAGACGCCGCCATCCCGGCGGGCTTGAAGCCGCTGATGCTGGAAACCGTGCTGTCCCGTCCCATCCTATCCTGGGTATGCGACCGATTGCGGGCTGAAGGCGTTCAGCGGCTTTTCGCTGTCTGCGGCCCCCGCTTCGCGGAGGAAGCCCGGGGCATCCTGCCCCCGGAGTCCGCCGTTTCCGAGCAGTGGACGGACCTGGAGCCGTTTTTGGACACGGACGGCGCCACGCTGGTGCTCCCCAGGGCCGCATTCCCCATGGAGGAGGCCGGGCCGGGCTTCGCCTACGTCGCGCCGGGCCGGGAGCTCCGGGAGACCTGGCGGGTGAAAATGACCAACAGCGTGCAGGGCGCGGAGCTGGTCTCCGGCTGGCTGCCGGTCTACGGGCCGGACACCGTGGCCGAGATTGAGGCGCTGCTGCGGCAGAGGGAAGCCTCCAAGGAAATGGGATAAAGAAAAAAGTGAATTCGTCCGGCCAATGGCGCGGCTGGACAAAAAATTAAATGACCGGAGGCCCGGTCATGGAAAGAGAGCGTTTAGGATATGATTTCACACGGGAAAGATATCAAGGTGTTCTCCGGCAACGCGAACCTGAAGCTGGCGAAGGAAATCTGCGCGCAGATGGGCACGAAGCTGGGAGAGGCCGAGGTCGGCGCCTTCTCCGACGGCGAGGTGTTTGTCTCCCTGTATGAGACCGTCCGGGGCAGCGACGTTTTCGTGGTCCAGCCCACCTGCAGCCCGGTTAACAACAACCTGATGGAGCTGCTCATCATCATCGACGCGCTGAAGCGGGCCTCCGCAGGCCGCATTACCGCCGTCATTCCCTACTACGGCTATGCCCGGCAGGACCGGAAGGCCAAGGCCCGGGACCCCATCACCGCCAAGCTGGTGGCCAACATGATCACCGCCGCCGGAGCGGACCGGGTGCTGACCATGGACCTCCACGCCGCCCAGATTCAGGGCTTCTTCGATATCCCGGTGGATAACTTGGCGGGCAACCCCATTTTCGTGGATTACTACGCCAAGAAGTTCGGCGGCAGCTGTGAGGACATGGTGGTGGTATCCCCGGACGTGGGCTCCGTCTCCCGGGCCCGGGCCTTTGCCCAGAAGCTGCACATGCAGCTGGCCATTGTGGATAAGCGCCGCCAGCGGGCCAACCACTGCGAGGTCATGAACGTCATCGGCGACGTGGAGGGACGGGACTGCATCCTCTTCGACGACCTGGTGGACACCGGCGGGTCCCTCTGCAATGCCGCCCAGGCCCTGATGGACAATGGAGCCCACAGCGTCCACGCCTGTGCCTCCCACGGCGTGCTCTCCGGCCCGGCCATTGACCGGATCAATGCCAGCCCCATTCAGGAGCTGGCCCTGCTGGACACCATCCCGGCCATTCAGCCGGAGCTGAGCGGCAAGGTGAAGTATCTCTCCGTGGCGCCTATGTTCTGCGAGGCCATCGAGCGGGTCTATCAGGAGGTTTCCATCTCCAAGCTGTTCCGCTGAGGCCGGCGTCCGCATCTATAAAACAATAGAGCCATCCAAGGCGGGGAAGTCGTACTTCCCCGCCTACGTGGGTTGTGCGGAATGATCGAATTTTTGAATTTTTTGGAAAGGCGGGACCGATATGCTGTTTGGAAATAAGGGCTCCTCCTCCGTGGAGTGGCTGATCGCGGGGCTGGGGAACCCTGGAACGAAGTACGAGAACACCCGGCACAACATGGGCTTTCGGGCGGTGGAGCTGCTGGCGGAGCAAAAGGGCGTGAAGCTGAACAAGGTGAAGTTCAAGTCCGCCTACAACCTGATGGAGTTCGCCGGGGCCCGGTGCCTGGTGATGAAGCCTCAGACCTACATGAACCTCTCCGGCGAGGCGGTGCGGGAGGCGGCGCGGTTTTATAAAATCCCCCCGGACCATGTACTGGTGATTTACGACGACGTGGCCCTTCCCGTGGGAAAGCTGCGGGTACGGCCCACCGGTTCCGCCGGGGGGCATAACGGCATCAAAAACATCATCGCCCACTTGGGCACCCAGGACTTTCCCCGGATCAAAATCGGCACCGGGGCCCCGGAGGACAAGGACGGCATGATCGACTGGGTCATCGGCGTCCCCTCCCAGAAAGAGCGGGAGGTCCTTCTGGAAGCCTTCCGGCGGGCCATCGAGGCGGCGGCGTGCGTCATTGAGCACGGCTGCCAGAGGGCCATGAACGATTTTAACTGACTGCGAAGGGTTTTTGCCATGAAGCATCTGCTGGAAAAACTGATGACCATTCCGGAGGCGGGGGAGCTGCTCCGCCGGGTGGAGGACGGCGGCTGTCCCGCCGCGATGACGGGTCTCCAGCCCGTACAGCGGGCCTGCCTGGGCGCGGCGGCGGCTTGGGCGGCGGGCCGTCCGGCGGTCTTTGTCTGCGGCGACGAGGGGGAGGCCCGGCAGCTGGCCGGGGATTTGGAGGCCCTGCTGGGCGAAGCTCCGGTGACGCTGCTGAGCCGGGAGTGGCGGCTCCGCCCCGGGGCGGTGTCCTCCCGGGACTGGGAGCGGGGCCGCCTGGCGGCGCTGTACGCCATGGCCCAGGGCACACCCCGGACGGTGGTGGCCACGGCCGATGCCCTGATGGCCCGGACTTTGCCCGCGAAACTGCTGAAAGATTCATCGGTCACATTGAATGTGGGAGAGCGGCAGGACTTGCCGGAATTGACGGAGCGCCTTCTTGGCGCCGGGTATACCCGCTGCCAGCAGGTGGAGGGCGTGGGGCAGTTCGCCCTCCGGGGCGGCATCTTGGACGTATTCTCCCCCTTGATGGATCAGCCGGTCCGCTGTGAGTTCTTCGACGATGAAATCGACTCCATGGGGGCCTTTGACCCCGGTACCCAGCGGCGGACGGCGAATCTGGATTCCGCCCGGATTCTCCCCGCCGCCGAGGTCCTGCCCCGGCAGGCAAAGGGAGGACTGGAGGGCCTGGGGGAGAAGCTCCTGGCCCTGGCCGGAAAGCTGGATAAAAAGGGCTCTCCCGCCGCCGCTCATCTCCGGGAGGACGGTGAGCGCCTGAAAAACGGTTCCGTCCCCGAGGGAATGGACCGCTATCTGGCCGCCGTCTACCCGGACGCCTCCGCCGGAGTTCACTACCTGCCCCAGGACGCACTGGTAATCCTCTGCGAGGCGGGGCGTGTGGATGAGCGGGTGAAGGGGACCCTCCTCCAGAACCGTCAGGATTTGGAGGCTTTGATGGAGGCGGGCGTCCTGGCGGGGGACTACGCGAAGCTGCTCCTCTCCGCCGAGGAGTTCTACGCCGCCCTGGAGTCCTTCCCGGTGATCATGGCGGGGGCCCTGCCCACCTCCCGCTATCCTTACCCGCCCAAGGGCCTTTTGAGCGTCAACGCCCGCCAGCTCAGCTCTTACGGCGGCAGCCTGGAGACCGCCGTCACGGATTTGGAGCAGTACCGGGAGAGCGGCAGCGCCGTGCTGCTGCTCTGCGGTGGGGAGACGCGGGCGAAAAATCTGCACAATCTCCTCTCGGAGCGGGGGATTCCCGCCGCCCTGGATATCAAGGGAACCGCCATGCCGGGCCCCGGGGAAGTGCGGATATCCGTGGGAGCCCTCTCCGCCGGGTGCGAGTGGCCGGCCCTGAAGCTGGCGGTGCTGACGGAGGGGCAGCTCATCGCCCCCTCCCGGAAGCGGGCTCGGCCCAAAAAAGATTCCAACCGCCAGAAAATTCAGTCCTATACCGACTTGAAGCCGGGGGATCTGGTGGTCCATGCCCACCACGGCGTGGGCCGCTTCACTGGCATCCAGCGGATGCCGGTGGACGGCGTGGAGAAGGACTATATTAAAATTGACTACGCCGGGGGGGACTGCCTCTATGTCCCCGCCACGGCGCTGGATTTGGTAAGCAAGTATAGCGGCGGCGGGGAGGACGGCGAGGGCAGCCGGAAGCTGAACAAGCTGGGAGGCACCGAGTGGGCCAAGCAGAAAACCCGGGCCAAGAAGGCCGTCAAGGATCTGGCCAAGGGCCTGACGAAGCTCTACGCCGAGCGCCAGCGCTGTCCCGGCTTCGCCTTTTCCCAGGACTCCCCCTGGCAGCGGGAGTTTGAGGAGGCGTTTCCATACGCGGAGACGGACGACCAGCTCCGGGCCATCGCGGAAATCAAGAAGGACATGGAGCGCCCGAGGCCTATGGACCGCCTCCTCTGCGGCGACGTGGGCTACGGCAAGACGGAGGTGGCCCTCCGGGCGGTGATGAAGTGCGTGCTGGACGGGAAGCAGGCGGCCATTTTAGTACCCACCACCGTCCTGGCCCAGCAGCACTACGCCACGGCCATGGGCCGCTTCCGGGACTTCCCGGTGCGGATTGAGGTGCTGTCCCGCTTTACGCCGCCCAAGGACCAAAAGCGCATCCTGGAGCTGGCAAAAGAGGGGCGAGTGGACCTCCTCATCGGCACCCACAAGCTGCTGCAAAAGAGCATGGAGTTCAAGGACCTGGGATTGCTCATCATCGACGAGGAGCAGCGCTTTGGCGTCACCCACAAGGAGCGCCTGAAGGAGATGAGCCGCCAGGTGGACGTGCTGACTCTGTCCGCCACGCCCATTCCCCGGACGCTGAACATGGCCCTGTCGGGACTCCGGGACATGTCCGCCATCGAGGAGCCCCCGGCGGACCGCCAGCCGGTCCAGACTTATGTGCTGGAGCACGATTGGGCCATTTTGGAGGACGCCATGCGGAAGGAGCTCGACCGGGGCGGGCAGATTTACTACCTTCACAACCGGGTGGAGAGCATCGACCTCACCGCCTCCCGTATTCAGAAGATGCTGGGGCCCGAGGTCCATGTGGTCACCGGCCATGGGAAGATGAGCGAGCAGGAGCTGTCCGCCGTTATGGGGGCCATGGTGGAGGGAGAGGCGGACGTGCTGGTCTGCACCACCATCATAGAGACGGGCATTGACATCTCCAATGTCAATACGCTTATCGTAGAGGACGCGGACAAAATGGGCCTGGCCCAGCTCCACCAGCTCCGGGGCCGCATCGGCCGCAGCGCCCGGCGGGCTTACGCCTACCTGACCTTCCGAAAGGGGAAGATCCTCCAGGAGATTGCCGCCAAGCGCCTTTCGGCCATCCGGGAGTACGTGGAGTTCGGCTCCGGCTTCCGTATCGCCATGCGGGATTTGGAGATCCGGGGAGCGGGGAACCTCCTGGGCCCGGAGCAGTCCGGTTATCTCATGAGCGTGGGCTACGACCTCTATTTAAAGCTCTTGGAGGAGGCCGTGCTGGAGGAGCGGGGCGAGGAGAGGCAGATCGAAACGGAGTGCTCCGCCGACCTGACCGTCAACGCCAACATCCCGGAGCGTTACGTCTCCTCCCCGGAGCAGCGGATGGACCTCTACCGCCGCATCGCCGCTATCCGCTCCAACGACGACGCGTCGGACCTGCTGGACGAGCTGCTGGACCGTTACGGGGAAGCGCCTAAGCCGGTGCTGGCCCTGCTGGATGTGGCCCTGCTCCGGGCGGCGGCGGGAAAGGCGGGTGTGTCCGACATCACCCAGAAGCGGGACATCCTCCGCTTCCAGCTGGCGGTCTTTCGGCCAGAGGCGGTGGTGAAGGTTTGTGGGCTGAACAAGTACCGCCAGCGCCTCACCGTGGCCGCCGGGGAGGACCCGGCGCTGACCCTGAAGCTGAAGCCCGGGGCCGACGCCTTGGAGAGCGCTATGGAGCTGGTGGAGGATTTGAGGCTGTCCGCCGGATAATAAGAGGAAGCCCTGACGCTGGTTATAAGCGTCAGGGCTTCCTTTTGGGGTAGGGGGTTTTGACCTCTGTGCGGCCCAGGAGATAGTCTACACTGGTGTGATAATAGTCGGCCAGCTGGTCGGCCAGCTCCAAGGGAAGCGGGCGTTCGCCCCGTTCGTACTTGGAATAGAGGCTTTGATCACAGCGCAGGGCGGCAGCTACGGCCTTCTGGGTCAGGTCCGCGTCCTCACGGAGGTCACGAATTCGCAGATTCATACAGCATCACCGAATCCCAGTATAGACTGGACAAAATGTCCTATTTCGTTTTTGGACTATTTGTCCTAAAATATGGATGGGGTGATATTATATGTCGGATTACAAGAAAATGTATTTGATGATGGTGCGAGAAACAGAAAATGCGGTTCAGACTTTAATTCAAGTCCAAAAAGCATGTGAAGAGCTGTATATCCAAGATGAAGGGCCGGTTTTGCGGGTACTTCCGAAGAGGACTGGGGAAGAGACCCCAGAGGGACCGGAGAATGTTTTGACATGATTCCAAAAAATCCGCTTTGGTCATAATGGCCTGTTCCCGCCCATATAATGGTTCGGACAACCTTATGGGAGGAGCGGGAGCGATGCGGAAACGAATGGCGGCGGCGGTCTTGGTTTTGTGCCTGGGACTCAGCGGCTGCGCCCTGAAAAAGGAAGAGGAAAAGGACTCTTTGCTGGGTCGCGCGGCGGAGTTGGGGGAGGAGCTGGTGCTGATGACGGTGGACGGCCGGGAAATTCCGGCCTGGCGCTACCTCTATTGGCTGGCCTTTACCTGTGACCAGATTCGGGAAAAGTACAAGGACTCCGGTTTGACTCTGGATTGGGAGATTCCCGTCCCCGGCGGAACCCTGGCGGATTACGCCAAAGATCAGGCCCTGGCCAATACGGCTCTCTATGCCACTGTGGAAAACTGGGCGGTTCGCTACGGTTGCGTCCTCAGCGAGAAGGAACGGGAAGCTCTGGCGGATATCTGGGAGGAACAGTCTGCTGCCCGGGGCGGGGAAGAGGCGTACTTAAAGGAGCTGACGGCCCTGGGGCTGGACCGTCTCCGGGCGGAGGAGCTGACGGAGGTGGGAATGCTCTACGCCAAGCTTTATAATCTCTGCCTTACCGAGGGTAGCGAGCTTTCCGGGCTTCTGGACCAGGCGGACAGCTTAACGGTGGACCGGATTCTAATCTCCGCCGGGGAGGATCGGGAGGCCGCCCGGGAGAGAGCAGCGGAGGTGTTTTCCCGCCTCAACGGTGCGGAGGACCCGGCGGTGGCGTTCCCAACCCTGGCGGCGGAGGGGGACGACGCGGTGGGCCCGCGGACGCTGCTGCCAGGAGACGGGACCCTGCCCCAGGTATTGGAGGAGGCGGCAAAGGCGCTGGAGGAGGGGCAATACTCCGGGATTTTGGAATCGGAGGAGGGCTTTTCCATCCTCCGCCGCCTGGCCTCCCAGGGAGAGGTCCTGGCGGGGGAGGCGTTTGACCGCCTGCTCCAGGATGCAGCGGAGGGGGCTCTGATTCAAACCACTCCAGCGTATGAGGAGCTGGATGCCGCCGCTTTCGACAAGACCTTGGCCGAGCTGCGGGAGGCGGGGGAGTAAGCGCCTCCTGGAAAATTTCGTCACCTTGACGAAAACGCCCCTTATGTTGTCAAAGATTTAACGAAACTGTAAAACCTGACGAAAGGCCATTGACGAAATGAGGAGGAGTCTCTATAATGATACACAGAGAAAGGCGGTCAGCAGGCTGTCAAAATACTGGCAATCTGCGTCCCCGTCTCGCCCGTTGAGACTCCGGCGGCCCGCCGAGCCGCCAAAATATTAAAATACGGAGGAACATCATGAAAGATCTTTATGTCGTGAACTGCTGCCGTACTGCCATCGGCTCCTTTGGCGGCAGTCTGAAAAACACTCCCGCTGCGGAGCTGGGCGCGATCGTGGTCAAGGAGGCCCTGAACCGCGCTGGTGTGAAGCCGGAGAACGTGGATGAGGTCATGTTCGGCTGCATCCTCACCGCCGCCCAGGGTCAGAACGTGGCCCGTCAGGTCTCCATCAAGGCTGGCATTCCCTATTCCGTTCCCGCCTACACCGTGGGCATGGTCTGCGGCTCCGGCATGAAGTCTCTCATCGAGGGCGCCCGCTCCATCCTGGCCGGGGATTCCGATATCGTGGTCTGCGGCGGCACGGAGAACATGAGCGCCGCTCCCTTTGCCTCCATGGACGCCCGCTGGGGCGCCCGCATGGGCGACAAGAAGCTGGTGGACACCATGATCAAGGACGGCCTCTGGGACGCCTATAACAACTACCACATGGGAACCACCGCGGAAAACATCAACGATATCTGGGGCATCACCCGTCAGGAGCAGGACGAGTTTGCCGCCGCCTCCCAGCAAAAGACCGAGGCCGCCCAGGCCGCCGGTAAGTTCGACGACGAGATCGTCCCCGTCCCCGTAAAGGTGAAGCGGGACATGGTGGACTTCAAGAAGGACGAATATCCCAAGGCCGGCGTCACTGCCGAGGGCATTGCCAAGCTGCGGGGCGCGTTCCCTGTGGGTCCCGAGTCCCCCAATCCCGAGGTGGTTCACACCTTTGATGTTACCGGCAAGAAGGAAACCGAGGACAAGGGCCAGCAGCGGGTTACCGCGGCCAACGCCTCCGGAATCAACGACGGTGCCGCCGCCATCATCCTGGCCTCCGGTGAGGCTGTGGAGAAGTACGGCCTGAAGCCTATGGCCAAGCTCATCGGCTGGGGCCAGGGCGGCGTGGATCCCAAGATCATGGGCGTGGGGCCCGTGCCCGCCTCTCGTCAGGCCATGGCGAAAGCCGGCGTGACCATCGATGACATTGACCTCATCGAGGCCAACGAGGCCTTTGCGGCCCAGTCCATCGCCGTGGGCCGGGAGCTGGGCTTTGACATGGCGAAGGTCAATGTCAACGGCGGCGCCATCGCTCTGGGCCACCCCGTGGGCGCCTCCGGCGCGCGGATTATCGTCACCCTGCTCCATGAAATGCAGAAGCGGGACGATGCCAAGAAGGGCTTGGCTACTCTCTGTATCGGCGGCGGCATGGGTGTTGCCACCGTGTTTGAGAAGTGCTGAGCGCGGCTTTCTCGAGAGAAAACATAACCCAAAAGAGCTTTCGCACGCGCTGACCGTTTGACGGTCGTCCATGCTAGAGCAACGGTAACGCAGAATTGTTGAATTTGCAAAGAGGGACCTTCGGGTCCCTCTTTGGCTGTTGAGGAGAGATCAAAATGCAGAAACATTTTCAAGGGTTGGGCCATGTGGCTGTCTATACGCAGGATATAGAAAAGAGCATTGATTTTTATGCGAAGCTGGGCGGTGAGGTGAAGGACCGGGGCGGCGTGAGCGCTCCGGCGGGAGAGAAGATGCTGGCCTTGGTGCTTTTTGGCGGCATTACGCTGGAGCTGATTCAAAGCCCCACGGACATGCCCATGGGAGAAGGAAACATTCCCCACTTCGCCCTCCTAGTGGACGATCTGGACGCCGCCGCAGAGATGGTCCGAGCGGCGGGAGTGGATACCTTTCTGACATCGGAAAAGAAGGTTTTGCCGGACCTCTTCGGCGGGTTGCGGAACTGGTTCTTTACGGGACCATCTGGGGAGCAGATTGAGCTGCTGCAAATGCTGTAAAGGGAAAAGGGCTTTCACCTCAAGGTGAAAGCCCTTTGTCATGATCATTGGTTTAATGAAACAATTTCCGCGCCACCCAGATGAACAGGCACGCGCCCGCCACGTCCACAATGAGGTTGGCAAACCAGCCGTAAGCGTAGAAGCCGAACAGGCCGAACACTGTGCTGCCCACGGCGGAGCCCACGACGCCGATGATGATATTGCGGAGAAACCCGCCGTCGGTATCCATCAGCTTCCCAGCAATCCAGCCTACCAGCGCGCCCATAATCAAAGAACCAAGCAGATGAAACATAGGAAAAACCTTCCTTTCTTAATCTTCAATATATTCCCTCACCCGGTAAACCGCGCCGATTTCCTCCTCGCAGATTTTCCGGCAGTTTTCAATCTCTTCCGTGGGAATAGTGTCCACCACTGTCATCATCACCGTGGGGACATACTGCCGCAATTCCTTGGCAAAAGACTTCATGGCCTCATAGGCCCCGCTCTGAACCGGGTGGCAGAGCGCATCGTACTTCGCCGCTGTGTCGGTGTTCAAGGAGATGGATACCATATCAAACCGCCCGGCAAAATCGGGGCAGATGTCCCGGCTATGGATCAGATTTCCGGTGCCGTTGGTGTCCATGCGGACGAAGGGCTTTTTGCCCTTGGCCTTTAATTGGTCGATGACCCAGCAGATATCATTGATCCGGTAGCTGGGTTCGCCAAAGCCGCAAAAGACCAGCTGCTTGTACCGGGAAAGTTCTCGGCTTTCAATGTCCGCCAGAATTTCCTCCCGTGTGGGTTCCCGTTCCAGCCAAAGGTTGTGGGTGTAGATGCTGCCGCCATGGCCGTTGTGTCGGAGGCAGAATTCGCAGTTGAAATTGCAGCGATTGGTGGTGTTGACATACAGGTTTTCTCCGTACTCATAAGTGATGGTAAAGCCTTTTTCCATAGGTGATACTCCTTTATTGGTCATAGCTGTAAAGGTGAAAATCTTGTAGGGTAAACACGCCGTTCTGATAGGTGACTTGGGCGGAGGTCTTCGCCTGATAGCAGGGAGAATGGCGGTCCGGCAGGTTTAAACAGAACGAGCCTTGGAACTGGAGCCCGCTCCAGCCCTCCTGATTGAACTGCGCGATAAGGCCGGAGGAGGCTGTTTTCAGATCCAGACCCTCCTGCTCAAACTCCACTAGCTCATGGCCCAGCATGGCGAAGGTTCGCCCGTGGATTTGCGCGGTATCGAATAGAGCCGGGAACTGATTCCGCCAGAGGCTTTCGGGGAAGGTATAGTCCCTCAGGGACCCGTCAGGGTCTTTTTCCAGAATATGCAAATCGTCAATGGAAACCCCGTTGCCGTTGCCTATGTGGCAGATGACAATAAGCTCCTCCTCTCCGTCGTTGTCAAAATCAAAACAAACCAGCCGGGGAGGAATGATATTGGGTCCACAAAAAACCACCCAATCAAATTCCGATAGGCTGGCTCCCCAGTGAATAAGGGCGGTTTCGAGGTCTCTCTGACCAGTGGGCACATAAAGGGCGGCGTTTTCCGTTTCTGCGGCCAGTTCAATTCTGCCGCCGTCCAGCCAGCGTCTCCTATCGGAATCGTGACTGCCTTCGGTGCCGATGATGGAGGGCACAAGTCCGTATTCCTCCGCCGGGGGCCGTCCCTCGGTTACAATGGCGGGTGCGGAAATAGGCTCCAGCCGCCGTGGCTCCGGCAGGGAGACGGCTTCGGCTATTGCCGGGAGCTCGTCTGGCAAAACCTCCGCCAAGGCAGGACGCTTGCCGCAGCCGCTCAAAAGCGCCAGGGCCAGCAGCAGGGGAATCCATCCTCTTTTCATGCTGCTCCTCAATCCCACCAGAAATACCATTTCGTGGACTTTGCGAGGGTATCCGCCAGATAGCCCACGGATGCACAGCCCTGGTCCACGATGTCCGGGCAGAAGGCATACTGCTCCAGGGCCAGTTCCATGGCCGCCTCCCGGCCCACCGGAGCGGGGAGGTCATACTCCAGCACGTCTCGAGTAATCACGGCCGGGACGGCCCTGTATTTCTCATACCAGTACTTAGCAATTGCCATCTGCTCCTCGTTGCGGGGACATTCATTCCAGCCGCCGAAGGGGACATAGGCAAAGACTTCCCAGGGGTGTTCCACCGGGATTTCCGCCAGTACCAGGGGGATGGTTTTCCCGTGGAAATCCGAGATGCCCAGGAAGCGGTCAATGGCCTCTCCATCTTCCATGGGACCTAGAACCTCCTGACCGGGCCACTCCCAGCCATTTTCCGCCGCATATTCCCTGTTCCGGGCGGCCATGCGGGCCAGGAGGGCTCCGCCGTCCTCTACGGGCTGGGCGAGGAGTCGTTGACGGTGCTCCTCCGGCGTTTCTCCCTTCAACCATTGGAAGCCCTCCAAAGGAGTATCCTCCCCAACGGCGATGAGGACGGGGAGTACGTTTTCTGGAGCCGGAGATACGGATGTTTTTGCGAGGAAGCGCCGAAAAATTCCCGGCTGTGCAGGGGAGGGCCTCTCCGTCTTTCTCCGGGCCTCCTGGTAGGCGGTCATGATGGGGGCAGGGTCCATCATGGGGGGAAATTCCTTGCAGGGACAGTTCAGGATACCCGTTTGTTTTTCATACATGGCTGGAGGCCTCCGTTTCGATGGGGAGCTTTGGGAAGAGCCGCAGGCCGTTTTCCCAGGTGATCCGGGTCATCTCCTCTGGCGAAATGCCCTTCCACTCCGCCAGCTTTTCTATGATATAGGGCAGATTCCGGCTGTCGTTTCGCTTTCCACGGAGAGGGACAGGGGAGAGGTAGGGGGAATCCGTTTCCACTACGATGCGGTCCAAAGGCGTGATGGCGGCTGCTTCGGGGGCCTTTTGGGCGTTTTTGTAGGTGATGGGCCCGTCGAAGCCCAGATACCAGCCCCGCTTTAAAAGCTCCTCCGCCATCTCAGGACTGCCGGAAAAGCAGTGGAATACTCCCCGTGCCTCGGGATAGTCCAGCACGATGGCCAGGGAATCTCCATGGGCCTCCCGGTCATGGACGATAACGGGGAGATTCAGCTCCACCGCCAGCGGGAGCTGCCGCCGAAAGACCATTTGCTGAAACTCCCGGGGTGGGTTGTCTTTCCAATAGTAATCCAGACCGATTTCCCCCACGGCCACTACCTTCTTGTGTCCGCAGAGGGCCCGCAGGGCGGCAAACTCCGCCTCTCCCGTCCCGGCGCAGTCGGAGGGATGGATGCCTGCGGCGGCATAAACAAAGGGATACCGCTCCGCCAGGGCGATGGCGGCCCGGGAGCTTTCCAGATCGCAGCCCGGGTCCACCACCAGGCCCACCCCGGCAGCGGGGAGGGCGGAGAGGATTTCGTCCCGGTCGACGGCGAAACCATTGGAATCATAGTGTGCGTGGGTGTCAAAAATAGGCATGCTGCAACCTCCTGGCAAAACAAAAAGGACATCCGAACGGATGCCCTTTTGGCCTGACGGCCTCCGGGCATTTACACGGAAGCGTCAATACCCCGGGAAGCGGGGATATGTTTGGATTAACCGATCCGATTGAGCTTCAGGGTCATGGCGCTCTTTTTGTGAGCGGCCGCATTCTTGTGGAGAACGCCCTTCGCCACAGCCTGATCGACTTTTTTCACCGCAACCTTGTAAGCGCCATCGGCATCGGTGCGATTGCCCTCCGCCGCGGCGGCCTCGAACTTTTTGATCGCGGTTTTGAGATCGGACTTCGTGGCCTTGTTGCGGGCGTTCCTCGCTTTTCCGATGAGGACGCGCTTCTTGGCAGACTTGATATTCGGCAAACCAAACACCTCCTTTGGCCGTTGATTTCATGCGGGCAGGACAAGTCCTACCGTACAGACTTATATTCTAACAGGGAAAGCTCCAAAAAGCAAGGTTTTTTTTTCATATTTTCATAAGATTCTCTAGTGGGGGAGGGAGAGCCCTTTCAACGGGGCTTCTCCAGTTTGATTTTCCGGCATTTTTTCAGGAGCAATCTCATAAAATATAGGGAAACAAGCTGTATGGAATTCCCAAAGGAGGGGATGGACATGACCTCAAGGCAGGCGGGACGGCGGCTGATGCATGCGCGGGCGCGCCACCGGAGCGCGCAGAGCGTCCGTGGCGGGGCACGGAAGAGTGAGCCCCTGACGGCAAAGGACCTTCGGCTGATGCTGCGGCTGGTGGCCTGCGGCGTCATTTTTGTAGCGCTGGTGGCGGCGAAGCTGCTACTCCCGGCGAGGATGGCGGACTTCAACCAGCGGCTCTCCGCCGCCATGGAGCGGAACATGGATGTACAGGCGGTGTTCTCCGCCGTAGGCCGGGCTTTCTCCAGAGAGGAAGGGAGCGGAGTGGCGGAGGTCTATGAGGCGGTGTTTCATCCCCAGACGGAGGCCACGCAGACGGGAGCCGTCCTACCGGAGGCAGCCCCCCCAGAGAAGATAATCACTCAAACGCCGAAGCTCCAAGACGGCGCGGCGCTGGACCTCCTGCGGAGTTTCCGGGCGGTACCGGAGGCTGTCTCCCCAACGCCGGAGGTGGAGGCGCAGCCGGCCTCCAACCTGGCCTATGTACTCTACTCCCAGGAGAATCTCCCGGAGGGAGTCAGCATGGAGCAGGCCATACTGGGCTTCGACTACTGTGCCCCGGTGGCCGGGACCCTTAGCTCCGACTTTGGTTACCGGGAGCATCCGACGGAGGGAGAGGAGCGGTTCCACTACGGTGTGGACCTGGCAGCGGATGTTGGGACGGAGGTGCGTTGCTTTGCCGACGGCACCGTCACCGCTGTGGGGGACAGTAGCAGCTATGGCCGCTATTGTGTCGTGGCCCACGAGGGGGGGTATTCCACCCTTTATGCCCATTGCAGCCGCATTACGGCTTCTTCCGGCGCAGCGGTGAACCGAGGCCAGAAGATCGCGGAGGTGGGGGAGACGGGGATGGCCACCGGGCCGCACCTCCACTTTGAGCTCCAGCGGGAGGGCTCCTACCTGAACCCTGTTTACTATGTTTCCGCTCTGTAGAATCCGCGTAAGCGGAGGCTTTGTTCTCCTTGCCGGCTGGTTTGTTCTGGCCAACGGCTGGGAGCCTCTGGTCACTGCGCTGGGGGCTGCCGCCGTTCACGAGCTGGGACACTGGATATTGCTTCGCATGCTGGGGGCGGAGGTGACGGGCTTTCGACTCAGCGTCCTGGGAGCCGTGCTGGAGACAGACAGCGTGCGGCTGTCCTATGGCGGGGAGCTGGCGGCGGTGCTGGCGGGCCCCGCCGCCAATCTGTTATCGGCCCTGGCTTTAACGGCGGTGGCAAAAGGCCGCTGGCCCGCCGCCGTGGGAGCAAATCTGATACTATGTGCCTTCAATCTTCTGCCTATTCGCCCTCTGGATGGGGGGCGGGCGCTGTATCTGCTGACCGCCTGGTTGGCGGGCCCGGCGGCAGGGGAGACGGCGGCCCGCTGGGCCGGGACCGTCACGGCGGCGGCCCTGGCGGCGCTGATCGGCGGGGTTATCTGGACGACCGGGGGGAGCCTGTGGCTTCTGCCGGCGCTGGCCGCGGGCCTTTATTGGAGCGCGGGGCCCTGGCTTTCCGGCACACACGCATGAAGAAGGCCCCGCATAGGGGCCTTTCGTCAATGGGAAAGAAACTCGGTCAGCTGCTCCAGGAGATGGTCGTCCAGATTCTTCTGTCCAGAGCTGTCTTTCGTCAGTTCGGCCTGGAGGGCGGCCTGAGCCCGAGCAATTTTTTCGGCGTCGGCTTCCTCTATCAGGGATTCAATCCAGGCGTCCAGGTATTTCATGAGCTTTTCCCACTCCTGGGTCTCCTCAGTTTTTTCCTTGTTCAGATTTATCTGGTCCAGCATGGAGGACTTGAGGTTGGACAGGGCGGAGAGGAGGTTGTTTTTCGTAAAGCTGCTGTGGTCCGGGACGGAGCTGCTTCCAGAGGAGGCTCCGCCGCCGGAGGCATGGGCCTGATATAGTGCCAGCAGCTCTTCCGCGCCGGTAGCGGCGGTGGGGAGATGCTGATCCTTCAGGCTTTCGCGGATATCGTGAATAAAATCGTGCTTTTGCGTGACGTCGCCTCGGTACTCCACCGTATGGGGGAGCACCCCGGGCTTGCTGGGGCCCTCCAGGACGCTCTGATATGCGCCGGTCTTTACAAGATGGCCGTAGAGAGCGGCAAGCTCCGCATAGGAGGCGTTGGAGGGGTCGATGCCCTTGATGCGGCAGGTAACGTCATAGGGGCCGCTGTCCGATACGCCGGTGACACGGACGATGGGCTCCTCGGGGGTGGAGTCCGCGGTATACTCGGCATAGACTTCCTGGTTGGTGGACTGACCCCAAATAACGCCGGAATAGACGGTGTTTTCGCCGGGCATCCGGAGGTGAATGGGGGGACCATTGACGGCGGCGGAGGTCTGAACCAGCTGTTTCTGGAAGGAGAGACCCACTGGCTTGGACTGCCCGGCGGAGGAGCGGCGGTTTTTTCCGCGGGCCTGCGTGCTCAGAAGATTTTGAACGCTCATGGGAATGACATCCTTTCTTTCCGTTGCAGAATAAAAAAGACAGAAAGCGGCTGTGAACCTTATCACAACCGCTTTCTGTTCCTTGCGTCTTTGTCCTTCGCCATCCGTTGCGAAGGGAGCTTATTTCGCGTACTCGACCACCTTGGTCTCCCGGAGGACATGGACCTTGATCTGACCAGGGTACTCCATTTCCTCCTCGATCTTCTTGGCTAGATCCCGGGCCAGAATGACCATCTGGTCCTCGCTGACCTGCTCGGGCTTTACCATGACCCGGACTTCACGGCCAGCCTGAATGGCAAAGGCCTTATCCACGCCGGGATAGGAGCCGGTAATGGACTCCAGCTGTTCCAGGCGCTTGATGTAGTTCTCCAGGTTTTCGCGGCGGGCGCCGGGCCGGGCGGCGGAAATGGCGTCCGCGGCCTGCACCAGACAGGCGACGATGGTCCTGGGCTCCACATCGTTGTGGTGGGCCTCGATGGCGTGGATGATCTCCTCTTTTTCCTTGTACTTCCGGGCGAATTCCACACCCAGAGCCACATGGGTGCCCTCCATCTCGTGGTCCACGGATTTGCCCAGATCATGGAGCAGTCCGGCCCGTTTCGCGGCTTGGACATCCACGCCCAGCTCCGCCGCCATCATGCCGGCGATGTGGCTGACCTCCACGGAGTGCTGGAGGACGTTTTGGCCATAGCTGGTGCGGTAGTGCAGGCGGCCCAGCATCTTCACCAGCTCCGGGTGGAGACTGCGGATGCCACATTCGAAGGTGATGCGCTCACCCTCGGCTTTGATGGTGGCGTCCACCTCCCGGCGGGCCTTTTCCACCATTTCCTCAATATGAGTGGGGTGGATGCGCCCGTCGGAAATCAGCTTTTCCAGGGCCAGCCGGGCAATCTCCCGGCGGACCGGCTCGAAGCAGGAGACGGTGATGGCTTCCGGCGTGTCGTCAATGATGAGGTCCACGCCCGTCAGGGTCTCGATGGTACGGATATTCCGGCCTTCCCGGCCGATGATCCGGCCCTTCATCTCGTCATTGGGCAGGGGAACCACACTGACGGTCATATCGGCCACCTGATCGGCGGCGCAGCGCTGAATGGCCTGGGCCACAATCTCCCGGGCCCGGGCGTCGCACTCCTCTTTCATCCGAGACTCCACCTCTTTGATTTTGAGGGCGGTCTCGTGAGTGACTTCCGCTTCCACCTGATCGATGAGGTACTGCTTCGCCTCCTCGGTGGTGAAGCCGGAGATGCGCTCCAGCATTTCAGTTTGGCCGCGCTTGACAAGCTTGATTTCCTCGGTCTCCTTGTCGATGGCGGCGTGCTTTTGAGTCAGGGACTCCTCTTTCTTTTCCACGGCCTCGATTTTCCGGTCGAGGTTTTCCTCCTTTTGCTGCAGGCGGTTTTCCTGCCGCTGAAGGTCGGCGCGGCGTTCCTTGACTTCCTTTTCGTACTCGCTGCGGTTTTTTAAGATTTCCTCCTTGGCTTCCAGCAGGGCCTCGCGCTTTTTGGATTCGGCGCTTTTGATGGCCTCGTTGACAATGCGCGTTCCCTCTTCCTCGGCGCTGGAGATTTCTTTTTCAGAGACGTTCTTCCGATAGCGAATACCAAGCGGGAAGCAGAGCACGCCGCCGGCCGCCAACCCGATCAGGAAGGCGATGATAGCTTGAATCACGGCTGCTGATTCCTCCATTCAATTTTGGTATTGCCGCAGAAAGCCCGCTTCAAAAACCGTCAACACGCCCGTACGGCGGAGGGAATTCTTCCCCCTCCAAGGGCATGGATGTCCCCGGGGCGGTATGGCCGCCGGCGGCTGTCGGACATGGGTTGTTCCTTGCGTTCCGCCCGGGCCCCGAATGGGGGGCGCCTGACTTTCGAAGGGCGGAATGTCTTTCGCTGTTGGGCGTATTGCCGGTTTCCAGAACAGGACCTGCGGACAGGAGCGTTTTAGAAAACGACCGGAGGACACCCCTTTGCCCTCCGACGGCAATCTGTCTTTAGTTTAAACTTTTACTGGACCGCTGTCAAGCGAAATCCTGAAACCGGCGGCGAAATTGCAAGAAAATTTTGGCAGGAATGGAAACGTCCCCTCAAACCCGGCGTAAAAGCAACAGCGAGACGGGGGCGAAAAGCGGTCAAGTGTCGATGTATGCGGCGGCGGCGTAGCCCACATGGCCTTCGTGGTGGACAACGAACCAGCCCTGCCACTCGCCGTAGATAGTCACCTCCGCGCCGTCCGGGAGATTGGCGATGACGGTCCCTGTGGGGGAGGGATAGCTCCGCAGGTTCAGCGTTCCCCAGCTGAGGGCCACCTTGCCCTGAACGGGGTCCATGGGGTAGATGAAGGGAAGGCCGAAAAACTCCGTCAGGGCCCGGGCCAGCTGTTGGGCGATGGCGTCCATGTGCCCCTCAATCCACTGGGCGTCGGACCAGTTGTCGTGGTAGCCAATTTCCACCAGCACCGCCGGCGCGTTGGACTGGGCCACCTCTCCCAGCGTGGTGGTGGAACGGGTGGTGACTTTTCCGGGGAGGGGGTAGATTTTCCGCAGCTCCTGGGCGATGAGTTCCGCCGCCCGCTGGCCCTGGCGGCTCGTGGGATAGTAAAAGGCGATGATGCCCCGCTCCTCGCCATAGCGCCCCTCCGGCGCGCCGTTGGAGTGCAAGGCCAGGTAAAGGTCATAGGTGCCCCGGTTGGCCTCTCGGATGGAGGACCCGGCGGTCATTTCTGGCTTGTTGCGCTTGTATTGGATTCCATTGGAGAGGAGATAGGGGACCAGGGCGTCCGCCAGCAGGTTCATGTTGTATTCCTCCGAGCCGCTGCCGGTGACATAGCTGTTCCACTCCTGTGTCGAGGGACTTAAATAAATAGTGGGCATAGCAATTCCTCCTTCTTATTGAATCCTATGGAAATCCGGCAAAAAGTGTGCTATATTAGAAGAGAAAAAATGCCTATGGGAGGGCCTGTCCTATGAAAGCATATCGCGCATACCCAAGCGTTACCGTCACGCACAAGGCGGAAGCGGCCATTCTCCGGGGTCATCCCTGGGTTTACGACGCGGAAATTTTGTCTATGGAGGGCACGCCGGAGAACGGCGGACTGGTGGATGTGCGGAGCCGGAAGGGCGCGTACCTGGGCACCGGCTTTCTGTCGGAGAAATCGAAAATACGGGTCCGCCTGATTTCCCGGAACGCCAACGACCACTTTGACGCCGCCTTCTGGGAGCGGAAGCTCCGTTGGGCCTGGGAGTACCGAAAGACCGTCATGGCCCCTGAGGATTTAGATGCCTGCCGTGTCATCTTTGGGGAAGCGGACATGTTTCCCGGTCTGACGGTGGATAAGTTCCACGATCTTCTCAGCGTCCAGGTGCTGTCTGTGGGCATGGAAAGGATCAAGGACCTGCTGCTGCCCCTGCTGGTCCGTATTCTTCGGGAGGATGGGCAGACCGTTCGGGGCGTTTTCGAACGGAATGACGTTGCCCTCCGGGACAAGGAGGGGCTGGAGCAGTACAAAGGCTGGTTTCCTCTGCCTGGGGAGGCCCCGGCGGATTTTCCGGTAACGGAGATTGTGGAGAACGGCGTAAAATATTTAGTAGATGTAGAAAACGGACAGAAAACCGGCTTTTTCCTGGACCAGAAATACAACCGCCAGGCGGTGGGGCGGCTGGCGGAGGGAAAAACGGTGCTGGACTGTTTCACCCATACCGGGTCCTTTGCTTTAAACGCCGCCCTGGGTGGAGCGAAGCGGGTTACCGCCGTGGACGTGTCGGCCTCCGCCGTGGAGATGGCCCGGGCCAACGCGGAGCGAAACGGCTTGGGCGGCGTGGTGGACTGCGCAGCCGCCAACGTCTTTGAGCTGCTCCCGGCCCTGGAGAAGGAGCCGGTGAAGTATGATTTTATTATTCTGGATCCCCCGGCTTTCACGAAATCCCGGAAAACGGCGGCTAACGCCATGACAGGCTACAAGGAAATCAACTACCGGGCCATGAAGCTGCTGCCCCGGGGCGGCTACCTGGCCACTTGCTCCTGTTCCCACTTTGCGGAAGAGGAAACGTTTGTTGCTATGCTCCAATCCGCCGCCCGGGACGCCGGGGTCCGGCTTCGGCAAATTGAGGCGCGGCAGCAGAGCTGTGACCATCCGATTTTATGGGGCGTGGAGGAAACAAATTATTTAAAATTTTATTTATTCCAGGTGGTGTAAAGGAGAAAACCTTGTATGAAGAAAACGGGCGTTTTATGTGCCAGTGACACGGAATTGGCGCCCTTTTTAAAGGCTATGGAGGTCCGGCGGGTCACGGAAAAGGCCCGGCTGAAATTTTACGAGGGAACGATTGAGAAAATCTACGTTATCGCGGCTTACAGCGGCGTGGAGACCTTTGAGGTGAACTGCGCGCGAGCCTCCGAGCGCACGGCGGAGATTACGATGGGACTGCTGCAAGGGTGGGGTTAATCCGGGAAAAACACAGCCGCCCGCATTCCCCTCAGGTCTCCCGTAACCCGGAGGAACCGGAGGGAACAGACCAAGTCCCCGGTGAAAACCAGCAGGAAAATATAGGTCGCCGCCTCCGGGACCGATGCGGCTATAACGGACACCACGGGCTGGAGGAATTCCACGGCCGCCCATACCAGCACCCCCCAGGCCAGGGTGAAGGGCAGGCAGACCCGGCCCCGGAGATTCCCAGGGACCTGGGCATAGTCCCAAAAGCGGACGCCTAGAAACCGTTCCCCCGCCCAGTGGTAGGTGTATTCCACCGCCGTGGCCGCCAGCCCGCCCAGGACGGTTATGTCCAGCCAGCCCATGGAAGGCAGGGCCAGCGCCGCCAACATTCCCAGCCCATATACCGGGCACAGGGGAAGGAGCAGGAGACAGCGCCGCCGTTTTTCCTCCGACTGGGAGACGGAGGCAAAGGCCAGCTCCACCAGCCAGCCCAGAAAGCTGTATATCCCAAAATACCAGAGCCAGATGGCCATCGAATCACCTCGGGTTTCAGTGTTTCCCGTGGACAGGGTGGTATCCGCCTCTTGCGCCGGTATATTTTTCATGGTACAATGATCTAAAAAGTGAGAAAAAGACAGGAGGATTTTTGTATGGATACTTGGGAGAGCTTGCGAAAGGAATGCTTATCCTGTAAAGGGTGTTCCCTTGCGGATACCCGCCATAACGTGGTTTTTGGTGACGGTGCGGAGAACGCGGAGCTGTTGTTCATCGGCGAAGGTCCCGGACAGAACGAGGACGAGCAGGGCAAGCCCTTTGTGGGCCGGGCGGGGAAGCTGCTGGATGAGATGCTGGAGATGGTAAACCTGGATCGGAGTAAGGTTTACATTGCCAACATCGTTAAGTGCCGCCCACCTCAGAACCGGGATCCCCTGGGGGTGGAGCAGGACGCCTGCATCGATTGGCTCCGCCGCCAGACGGCGCTGCTGAGGCCTAAAATTATTGTCTGCCTGGGCCGTATCGCGGCCAAGGTCATCATCAAGGATGATTTCCGCATTACCCAGGAGCATGGCCAGTGGTTTGAGCGAAACGGCGTTTGGATGACCGCCTTGTATCATCCGGCGGCGCTGTTGCGGGATGTCCGAAAGCGCCCCGGCACCTTTGAGGATTTGAAAGCCATCCAGGCCAAGGCCCGGGAGTTGTGCGAGCATACGGGGCTTTAAGCGTAAAAAGGGGGGGAGAGGTCTAGTCTCTCCCTCTTTTTTTGGAAAATTGTAAACCTATTTTTAAATAATGGTTGACAAATTGGGGGATTCGCGTTATCCTTAGAATCAGGAAGAAAAAAGGAGGAACCCATTTATGTCCGAACAAATCGTGTCCCGAATGCGGACAAAGGATCTGACCCTGATTGCCCTCTTCACCGTCTTGACGGCGGTGTGCGCCTGGATTTCCGTGCCCGTCCCCGCGCCCCTGATTCAGTTCACCATGCAGACCTTCGCTATTTTTGCCGCCCTGTTGACATTAGGAGGAAGGCGGGGAACCTATGCCATCACCGCCTATTTGCTGCTTGGAGCTGTGGGCGCGCCGGTGTTCAGCAATTTCAGAGGCGGTCTCAGCGTGCTGCTGGGAGCCACTGGCGGCTACATTCTGGGA
>CATOKC010000027.1 GCA_951800675.1 uncultured Oscillibacter sp. | reverse complement strand
AGTTTGGGTTCCGGCCCATTGAGGACCAGTCCCCCTTCCTGGATCGAGAGACCTTCTTTCGGGAGATGATTGTGGAACCGCTGGAGGAGAGCTCTGGAACGCCGGTGTGACGGAAATATTATCAAGAAAAAGGTGATTGTTATGACGAATTTGGAAAAGTACGATCAAGCCTTTGTAGAGGCCTTGGAAATCACGGTGGATCAGCTCCCTGGCCTGGAGTATCAAGGAACCGACCAGTGGGACTCCGTAGGCCACATGGGACTGGTGGCCACGCTGGAGGACGCGTTTGACATCATGATGGACACAGACGATATTATTGATTTCAGCTCCTATGAGAAGGGCAAAGAAATTCTCGAAAAGAATTACGGAATTGCGTTTTAACTAGGAGGAACCGGGGATGAGGCGCTTTGTTCGCGGCGCTGTAATGAAGGACTACCTGCAAAAGAAGATGCGGCCGGAGGAGGCGGAATGGAAATATGTGCGCTGTTAGGACTGCGGGCTGGTGCTCTGCCAGACCGTATATGAGATGACAGCCGGCCAGCTGGTGAGCCTGAACGACGAGCACAAGAGCTATCAGGGAACAGACGAGAACCGCGGTGTAGATCCCCATTGGGTTGAGCGGCTGAAGTGTCAGGCAAAACTCTTTGCGTCCATACGCTGGTCTGTGAGGAGGTCCCTCGGGACCCGGAGTGGTTTTATCTTTTAAGCGGGCACTGTACGCTGTGGACAGACAAAAGCGTGTCGCTGCTGTTTGAGCAGTACGGCTTTGTAGACTGTGCCTATCATATGGAGGCGCATATATGGTTTTTCTTCAAAGACCGGCACCGTTTTGAGCAGCTGAAAAGCAAAGCGCCGATGATTCCAGGAGAGTGGACATTCTCCGACAAATTTGTGGACTACTGGAAGCAAAAGCCCTACCGTTAAGCGGGACGGCTGCCCAACAGGGAGGAACTATGATCTGGGATTTCCAAAAATACGGCAATTACACCGCCATACTGGATGAATACGGCAAGTCTCTGACTTACGAGGCCTTGGCCAAAGAGGGCCGGCTTGTGGCGGAGGCGGCGGGTCGCCGCTGTCTGGCGTTTCTCCTTTGCCGGAACGAGATTGGCGCGCTGGTGGGCTATACCGGGATGCTGAATACCGGAATGGTTCCCCTGCTGCTGAGCAGCCATGTGGACAGGGAAGCCTTGGAGGGCCTTTTGGCGGTCTACCGTCCGGCGTACCTGTGGGCGCCGGAGGATATCCCCTTCCCGGACCTGACGGCGGTATACGACGCGTTTGGGTACTGTCTCCTGCGGACCTGCTACGAAACGGAATATCCCCTTCACCCGGAGCTGGCCCTGCTTCTGACGACCTCCGGCTCTACCGGAAGCCCCAAGTTTGTCCGCCAAAGCCGTATGAATATCCAGGCAAACGCGAAGGCCATCGCGGCGTACCTGGAGCTGGACGAGACCGAGCGGCCCATTACCACCCTGCCCATGAATTATACCTATGGCCTCTCCATCATAAATAGTCACCTGCTGGCAGGGGCAACCCTGCTGGTCACGGATAAGTCCCTGACGCGGCGGGAATTCTGGTCTTTCTTCCAGGAGGCCGGGGCCACATCCTTTGGCGGCGTGCCCTATACCTACGAGATGCTGGACCGGATGCGCTTTCAGCGGATGGACCTGCCCTCCCTCCGGACCATGACCCAAGCGGGAGGAAAACTCTCCCCGGCGCTGCATGAGAAGCTTGCCGGAGAGGCTCTGGCGGCGGGGCGGCGGTTTGTTGTCATGTATGGCCAGTGCGAGGCCACCGCCCGGATGGGCTATCTGCCGCCGGAGAAGGCGGCGGAGAAGTGCGGCTCCATGGGAATTGCCATTCCCGGCGGAAAGTTCCGCTTGGTAGACGAGGAGGACCGGGAAATCACCGTCCCCGGCGTCTCTGGCGAGCTGATTTATGAGGGGCCCAACGTGGCTCTGGGCTATGCGGAGAGGGGAGAGGACCTGCGTAAGGGCGATGAGTGGAGCGGAGTTCTCCGAACCGGAGATATGGCGCGGTTTGACGAGGACGGCTATTACTACATTACCGGCCGGAAGAAGCGTTTTTTGAAGATATATGGAAACCGCGTGAATCTGGACGAGGTGGATGCCCTGGTGAAAGGGAGATTTCCGGACTTGGAATGTGCCAGTGCGGGAGCAGACGACCGGCTTTATGTATTTATTACGAACCAGGAGCGGACAGAGGACGTGAAGGAGTTTTTGATTCACAAAACCCATCTGAATTCCTCAGCGTTCCGGGTCGTCTGCTTGGACGAGATTCCAAAAAGCGATTCTGGCAAAACGCTTTACCGAAAGCTGGAGGAGTACTATGCTTGAGCGGTTAGGAGTGTGACCCCATGCGGCTTTTCTGTTTTCCCTGCGCAGGAGGAACGGCAGATTTTTTTCATCAGCTGGACCCTTGGCTGGGCCCCTCTGTAGAGCTGACGGGGCTGGAGTATGCAGGCCACGGCCCCCGGCGCAAAGAACCCCTTTACCAGGACTTCAACCAGCTGGCGGAGGACCTGTACGCCGCGGTTAAGCGGCTATACCGCCCTGGGGAGGATTATGCCCTGTTTGGCTACAGCATGGGAAGCGTCGCGGCGGCGGAGACACTGGCCCGAATTCTCCAGGCAGGGGAGGTGCCCTTGCCCAAGCGTGTGTTTCTGGCGGCCCATGGACCGGCTGTAAAGCGGGAGCTGCTGCGTTTTCAAGGCGACGAGGCGGACGAGTGGGTCAAAGAGCGGACCCTTTCTCTGGGAGGCGTGCCGGATGTGCTGCGGAACAACCGGACCTTCTGGCGGGTGTATCTCCCGCTGTACCGAGCGGATTATACATTGATTACGAACTATGATTTCGACAAGCTGACCCTTGCCGGTGAAATTCCCCTGACGGGACTTTATGGAAACCAGGACCTTACCCTGGAGGAAATGCGGGCTTGGAAGCGGTACTTTCAAGGTGAGTGTGAGTTTGTGGAATTTGAAGGGAATCACTTTTTTATTACGGAATACCGCAAAGAGGTGGCGGAGAAGATTTGTTCTTGTTAACCAGAGCGGGATATTCTGAAGGAGATATGGCGCTGTATGAAGAAAGTTATCATTCAAAAGAACGATCGGGGAGAGCCGAATTTGGTGTTTGGACGGTCGTATTCCTGAGAAGAAGCGTTTACGAGAATCATAAACCGGGATATTGTTCTAGGTGGCGGCAGCGGACACGGATACCTGTGAAATAGCCGTGAAAGCGGAACAGGTTCCGGAGAAGGGTGGAAAGGGGGCCGCAAATGGAATTTGATACATTTTTGCAAATCGGGCCCTACTCCCTCCGCAAAGAGGAAAAGGAGGCGCTGCTGCTCCGCCGGATGAAGGAGCTTACCCAGTATCACCGGGAGAACTGCCCGGCCTACGCCCGGATTCTGGACGGTGTGTTCCAAGATTCTGGCGCGTCCAGCCTTGAGGCGCTCCCCTTTCTTCCCGTGCGTCTGTTCAAGGAACTGACGCTGCGGAGCGTTCCCGCGGAAGCGGTGGCGAAGACCATGACCTCTTCCGGTACCAGCGGACAGGCGGTGTCCAAAATTTACCTGGACCGGACCACCGCCGCGAACCAGCAGAAAGCGCTGGTGAAAATCGTGTCCAGCTTCACCGGCTCTGGCCGGATGCCCATGGTAATTCTCGACTCTCCGTCGGTGGTGAAGGACCGCCGGATGTTCTCCGCCCGGGGAGCGGGAATTTTGGGCTTTTCGATATTCGGGACGAAGAAGTTTTACGCACTGGACGACGAGATGCGGCTGGACGCGGAGGGTTTGGAGAAGTTCCTGGAGGCTTACCGGGGAGAGACCATCCTGCTCTTTGGCTTTACCTTCATGGTGTGGCAGCATTTTTACAAGGAGCTGCTGAGGCTGAGAGCCTGCGGGACGGCCTTTGACCTGTCGAACTGCATCTTAATTCACGGCGGCGGCTGGAAAAAGCTGCAAAGCGAGGCCGTGAGCCGGCAGGAGTTTCGCCGCCGCCTGCGGGAGGTGTGCGGCCTGAAGCGGATTCACGATTATTACGGCATGGTTGAGCAGACCGGCTGTATTTACATGGAGTGCGAAGAGGGACACCTCCACGCAAGTGTTTTTTCTGACGTAATCCTCCGGCGGCCCCTGGATTTCGGCGTATGCGGCATCGGGGAACCGGGTATTTTGCAGGTACTCTCATCCATTCCCCAGTCTTATCCGGGCCACTCTCTGTTGACAGAGGATGCGGGCGTGCTGCTGGGGGAGGATGACTGTCCCTGCGGCAGGAAGGGCAAATATTTTAAAGTGACCGGCAGACTGAAAAACGCGGAGCTACGGGGGTGCAGCGATACCTATGCGGCAGGCTATCAGTAAAACGGAACAGACGGTTTTAGAGCGGCTGACTTATCTCACCGGAAGCCCTGAGACGGTTGCTGGAATGGACGCGCTGCCCGTCCGGTCTCCCTTTGACGAAGAGACGCTGGAGTTTTGGAACGACGTGTCCAAGGCGATTCTCTCCGACAGGGCAGGGTATCCAGACGAGGTGACGTTTGCCTTCTGGGTTCGAAAGGCCGCTACTCAAGGGCTGAAAGCACGGTTTGTCCAGGACGAGGGGACAATTCACCTGGGCCGGGGCACGGCGTTTCACATCGCGCCGTCCAACGTCCCTGTGAATTACGCCTACTCTCTGGCGGCGGGCCTGTTGACCGGAAACGCCAATATAGTTCGCCTCCCCAGCAAGCGTTTTCCCCAGGCGGAACGAATTGCCGCCCAAATTCACGCTGTTTTAGAGCGGTATCCTGCCCTCCGACCTTATGTGTGCCTGGTTCGCTATGACCGGGATCGGGAGGTCAATGACCTGCTCTCCCATCTGGCGGATACGAGAATCGTCTGGGGCGGCGACGCCACCATTGCGGAACTGCGAAAATCCCCTCTGGGCCCCAGGGCGGGGGAGATCACCTTCGCGGACCGATGTTCCCTGGCGGTGATCGACAGCGAGTGGTACTTGGAGAGGGCGGACCGCCGCCGTACAGCCCAGGCTTTCTATAATGATACCTTCCTGACAGACCAGAACGCCTGCACCAGCCCCCGAATGGTCGTGTGGCTGGGAAACCGCAGGACGGAGGCCAAGGAGGTCTTTTGGGAAACCCTTCATGAGCTGGTGAAGGCCAGATATGAATTCCAGCCGGTACAGGGAATTGACAAGTTGTCAAGGGCCTGTTTGCTGTCGGCGGAATGGGAGGGTGTCCGTGTTCAGTCCCGGTTGGATAATCTGATTTTCAGAACAGCAGTGCCTGCGTTGGATAGAAGCCTGCTGGATTGGACCGGGAATTCCGGATATTTTCTGGAGTATGACGGTGAGGATATCTTGGAGCTATTGGACCTCTGCGGCGACTCCCGGTGCCAAACCGTGGCCTATGGCGGGGAAAAGGAGCGGTTACTGCCGTTGCTGAATGCGGGACTTAAGGGAATTGACCGAGTGGTCCCCCTGGGAAAGACCATGGAGTTTGACCTGATTTGGGACGGCTATCATTTGTATGAGCGATTAACCCGGGTGATCCGGATTATTTGAGAAGATGTTTCATAGAGGGGTGCCCCTCTATGGATTCTGTGGGCGTGGCCGCAGAATCCTGGGGAACAAAACCTGTAGTTATGATCGAGGACTGGAGTAGGGGGATTTATGATGCTTCAACTGGACCCAAGATTGATTGAGGACCTGGTGGGAAAAGATTTGATCGCCTTTGGAACAGGCGGACTTGGAAAGATTATGATTCCCTATCTGGCCCAAGAGCCGGATATTAAGCTCCACGGCGTAACCAATAGCCGGGTTACCGCAGTAGACGCCGGGACCTTTTTGAATACAGGCCTGCCCATTCGAAGTCTGGATACCTGGTCAAAGCTGCTGCCGGATGCGACGGTTTTGCTGTGCGTGATATCGGACAACGAGCCAGCCGCCTATGATGCGTGTCAAAAAGCGGGTTTTCATAAGATTTTGTTTTACCCGATGGACCTGCTAGATATGCTCCAGGTGATCTATAATCCGAGCCGAATCCCAACGGCGAACCCCATGTTTGAAATTGCATGTATGGCGAATGAATTGCATGACATACATAAGGCATCCTTTTCAAGATGGAAGGGATGCCATCGGGAAAAAACCGTTGCGGTGGTTGCGACAGGGCCAACGCTAAACGACTATTCACAGGTAAAAGGGGTACCGCACATCGGCGTGAATTCCAGCTTTTTGAAAGACGGTCTCCATCTGGATTTCTACTTTTTGTGGCACTATACAAAAGAGTGGTGTGAGGTATTAAAAGATTATGAGTTTATAAAATTTTTTGCAAGAAATGAGAAAAATGCACCATATGAGGAGCGCTTTCCAGAATATATGGTAGAGCAAAATCATGCGTACCGATTTTTCTCAGGCGAACCAAGCTGGGAAATATATCCCGATATTGAGTATCATCCTCTGATGGGATTTCGCTCCATTATTTTTTCAGCGCTGCATTTCGCAATCTATACCCGTCCAAAGCGGCTCTTGCTTGTTGGCTGCGACTGTTCAATGAACGGACACTATGACGGCGCCGAACAGAATTCTTTTGAAGATAATCATATTATTCCAACATGGGTCAAGGGCTACAAGGCGCTAAAGCAATTTTCGGAACAGCATTACCCGGACATGGAAATTATATCCGTCAATCCAGTGGGCTTGAAGGGCCTGTTTCATGATATGTACACGGAGAGCTATCTGGATGCCCACCCAGAGCTGGACAGGGAAACCTGTGAGATATTTGACCCAAAGGCATTTGAAAGCCAGTAAGTGCTCAATCGGAACGGCTTGTGGAACAGCGGACCGGCGCACAGGCCATATTTTAAAAGAGGGATGATGACAATGCTGAATGGAAAAGCAATTTTGATTACCGGAGGAACAGGCTCTTTCGGAAACCATTTCGTCGATTATGTGCTGGCACATTACCGGCCAAAGAAACTCATCATTTATTCTCGGGATGAGTTTAAGCAGTTTACTATGCGCAACCGCCTGATGAAGCATGATGAAATCATGCGGTATTTCATCGGCGACGTGCGGGACGAGGCCCGCCTGCGCCGGGCCTTGGACGGCGTGGACTATGTTGTCCACGCTGCGGCCATGAAACAAGTCCCTGCCTGTGAGTACAATCCCAACGAAGCCATTAAAACCAACATTCATGGGGCAATGAATGTCATTGAAGCGGCACTGGATACCGGTGTCAAGCGGGTGGTAGCGCTGTCCACGGACAAAGCGGTCAACCCCGTCAACCTTTACGGTGGGACAAAGCTGGTGTCGGACAAGCTGTTCGTGGCCGCCAACGCCTATTCTGGCCTGAAAGATACCCGGTTTTCCATCGTTCGGTATGGAAACGTGGCGGGGAGTCGCGGGTCCGTGATTCCATTTTTCCAGGAACTGGTGGAAGCGGGGGAGACAGAGCTTCCCATCACGGATTTTGAGATGACTCGCTTTTGGATCAGCCTGGAACAGGGCGTGGAGCTCGTCATCAAGGCGCTGGCAGAGTCCAAGGGTGGCGAGACGTTCATCGCTAAGATACCGTCCTTTAAAATTACCGACCTGGCGAAGGCAATTCTACCGAACTGTACCATGAAAGAGGTAGGGATTCGGGAAGGGGAGAAGCTCCACGAGGTCATGATCACGAAAGAGGATTCCCTGTATACCTACGAATACGAAAAGCATTTTATCGTCTATCCCCATATGTCCTGGTGGGTGAACACGCGGGTGGTGCCCGGCGGGAAAAAGGTGTCGCATGGTTTTGAATATTCTTCCGGCACCAACAGCCAGTGGCTGTCTGTGGAGGAGCTGAGGGAAAGACTGCGGAATGTATCTTTGCGTTAAGTGCCTGATAGTATTTGTACATGACAAATTCTTGTGTAAAAAGTTGTAAAACGGAGAAGAATGATGAAAGAAGATAAAAGTGAGCTCGAAAAAATATGGATTGGGAAGTTTGGCGACGCATGGGCCGACCGGTGCCGGGCGACCCCGGAATTCTTTGCCGCGCACCTGACGGTGTTCCGGGATATGCTGCGGCGGGTGGAATCGGTGGAATCCGTCTGTGAGCTCGGCGCGAGCTATGGGCTGAATATGATGATTCTGCACACACTTCTGCCTCACGCGGAGCTGACCGGCGTGGAGATCAATCATAAAGCCGCGGAAATGCTGGCCCAGCTGCCGTACGTCACGGCGATAGAGTCGTCCGTTCATCAGACCCAGCTTACGGGACAGTATGATATGGTTCTGAGCAAAGGTGTGGCGATATATCAGGATGGAGAGAAGCTGGAAGAATATTACCAAATTCTTTACAGTCTCAGCAAACGCTATATTGTGCTCTGCGAGTACTATAATCCGACGCCGGTAAAGGTTCAGCACCGTGAGGCGTGGCTTTATAAGCGGGATTTCCCCGGGGAGATGATGGACCGCTATCCGGATTTGAAGCTGCTGGACTATGGCTTTCAATATCACCGCGATTATCTGTTCCCGGTGGATGATTTTAATTGGTTTGTGCTGGAGAAGCGATAAGGCGATTCTAGCGCGGAGATAAGATTCAAACATGAAAAGTGCGTTCAGGCGCAATACGAGGTGAGAAAGATGGAGCTTTGCCTTGGGACGGTTCAATTTGGCATGGACTATGGCATTCGGGGAAAACGGAAGCCACCGCTTGCCGAGTCCTTGGAATTGCTGGACTATGCTGTGCAAAATGGCGTCCGGACAATTGATACCGCCAATGCTTACGGTGAAGCGGAGGATGTGGTGGGCGCCTATCTGGAAAAACATCCTTCCGTTCGGAAAGAAATTACGCTGATTTCCAAATTCCGCCCAAATCTGCTGGATGATGTTCCACCGGAGCGGTACTATTCCGTAATGAAGGCAAACTTGGAGGAATCGTTCCGCCGCCTGCATACGGATACTCTGGATGGGTATTTGCTCCACAGCGCCCGCTACGTTTTTAACGATGACATTATCGCGGCTCTGCGGCGGCTGAAAAAAGAGGGATATGTTAAATCAATCGGCGTCTCCGTATACGAAACGGAGGAGGCGCGGAAGGGAATTCTCCGGGGGGATTTAGACGTTTTGCAGCTGCCATACAGCATGTTGGATCAGCGCATGCTGCAAAGCGGAATCTTTGCTTTAGCTATGGAGCGGCGATTCCCCCTGCATACGCGCAGCGCTTTTGTTCAAGGGCTTGTTATGATGGAGCCGGAAGAAGTTCCACCATTTTTGAGGGAGAAAGCGACGCCCATTTTAAAAGAAGTGAGCAGTATATGCCGGGAAACGGGGCTGACCAGGACACAACTGTCCATCGGTTTTGTGAAACAGCAGTCCGCCGTCACTCATTTGGTGTTTGGAGTGCGAAATATGGAACAGCTGAGGGAGGATATTTCCGCCTTTCAGCAGGGGCTCTCTGACGGTGTGATGAGGGAACTGGAAAAGAGGTTTGCCCATGTGGAGGCAGATATTGTGATGCCCAGCCTATGGAAAAAGTGAGGGAAATTGGAAATGCGATATGCGGCGATGATTCAGGCACGGTGTGATTCTTCCCGTCTGCCAGGGAAAGTTTTGATGGACTTGGGTGGAAAGCCGGTGCTGCGGCGTGTTATTGAAAGGGTTCAACGGAGCCGGAATGTAGACGAGGTGTTTGTTGTAACATCCATAGGCAAAGAGAATCTCCCGGTTTTGCGGCTGTGCGCAGACTTGGGCGTTCGGGTGTTCGCGGGGTCGGAGGCGGATGTTCTGGACCGCTATTATCAAATGGCGAAGCTGGTAAAGCCGGACTGTGTGATTCGTATTACTGCGGATTGTCCCTGCTATGATTGGCGTCTTTTGGACCAGGCCATTGAGATGGTAGGGGCGGATATGGACTATCTTTGGGATGCTGATGAAACGCTGCCGGATGGCTTGGATTTAGAAATTATAGGATTTCACGCGCTGGAGCGTTCCTGGAAGGAGGCGCGTCTGTCCTCCGAGCGGGAGCATGTAACCCAGTACGTCCGTAAGCACCCAGAGCTTTTTTGTATTCAAAGCTTTCGGTGTCCAATAAGCGGGATTTCCAATTTGCGCTGGACATTGGATGAACCGGAGGACTACCTGCTACTCAAGGAGATTTACCAGTATTTTCTTGAGCAGGGGAACGAATATTTTTTGACGGAAGATATTCTCGCGCTTTTGAAGGAACGTCCGGAGTTGTGTAAGCTTAACGCAAAATACGCACGTAATGAAGGACTGCAAAAGTCTCTTCATGAGGATAAGCTTGTAGAGCTACTTTAAAAAAGAGGGGATCATTATGGCTAAGGGACAAACGCTGTATAAGCGCGCAAAGGAGATCATTCCAGGTGGAACCCAGCTGCTCAGCAAGCGGCCGGAGATGTTTTTGCCGGAACAGTGGCCCGCCTATTACAGCAGAGCCAAGGGATGCGAGGTGTGGGACCTGGATGGCGTCCACTATTACGATATGAGCTTGATGGGCGTTGGCGCCAATGTACTGGGCTATGCGTATGAGCCGGTAGACCTGGCGGCTAAAGAGGCCATTGACCGCGGTGGAATGTGTACCTTAAACGCGCCGGAGGAGGTAGAGCTTGCCGGGCTCCTTCTGGAACTGCATCCATGGGCGGACATGGTGCGCTATGCGAAGGCGGGCGGCGAATCCATGTCGCTGGCCGTGCGGGTTGCCAGGGCATATTCTCGAAAGGACGTCGTACTGGTCTGCGGCTACCATGGTTGGCACGATTGGTATTTAGCGGCCAACCTGGTGAAGGGAGACCCTCTTGCCGGCGTCCACCTGCGGGGCTTGGACCCGGCGGGAGTGCCAAGAGACCTGGCGGGCAGTAATTTGATTTTCCACTACAACTGTTTGGACGAGTTCAAAGCGTTGATGGAAGAACATCGGAACCAGATCGCGGCTGTTGTCATGGAGCCGATTCGGAATGATCCCCCCCGAGACGGATTTTTAACCGAGATTCGCCGCTTGACGGCGGAAGCGGGAATTCCTCTGGTTTTTGATGAAATATCCTCCGGTTTCCGGCTGTGCTGCGGAGGAAGCCATCTAAAGTTGGGAGTAGAGCCCGATCTAGCGGTTTTTGCAAAGGCTATGACCAACGGTTATCCTGTCGCCGCGGTTATTGGAAAAAAGGAAATTATGACCGCTGCGGAGGATACCTTTATCAGCAGCACCTTCTGGACGGAGCGGATTGCCCTTGCCGCGGCGGTGAAGTCAATCCAGGAATACAGGGAGCACCATGTTGATGAGCATTTGATCCGTATGGGAAAGCGGGTTCAGGAGGGCTGGAAGGTCCAGGCGGACGCCGCCGAGCTGCGGCTTGAGATTGGCGGGATTTATCCCATGAGCCATTTTGCCTTTGAGAATACGCAGGCTTTGGCTTGCAAGACGTATTTCACACAGGAAATGATGGCCAGAGGCTACTTGGCTTATACTGGATTTTATGCGTCTTTGGCCCATACGGAAGAGATTGTGGAAGCTTACTTGAGCGCCTGCGGAGATGTGTTCCGGCAAATCGCGGCGCTACTGAAAAAGGGAGACCCGGTTTGCGATTTTGTCAAGGGACCCATTTGCCACAGTGGTTTTCAGCGCCTGAACTGACGCATTGGATGAGGAGGGAAAACAATGGGGGAATTGGCCCTGCGCGGCGGCGAGCCGGTGCGGAAAACGCGCTTGTCCTACGGACATCAATACATTGACGAGGCTGATATCCAGGCAGTGACGGAGACGTTGAGAAGCGACTTTCTAACCTGCGGCCCCAAGGTTTCGCAGCTGGAGACCCGGCTTTGTGAGATCACCGGCGCGGCGCACTGCGTCACGGTATCAAACGGCACGGCCGCGCTGCATACGGCCTGTCTGGCCGCTGGGGTGGGCCCAGGGGATGAGGTAATTACAACGCCCATCACCTTTGCCGCGTCGGCGAACGCAATTCTTTACTGCGGGGGTCGGCCGGTTTTCGCGGACATCGACCCGGAGACCTATGCCATCGATCCAAAGTCGGTGGAGGAACGGATCACGGCCAAGACAAAGGCGGTGATTGCCGTGGACTTTACCGGGCAGGCATGTGATTACGACGCGATCCGCTCCATCTGCCGCCGGCATGGGCTGCTGCTGATCGAGGATGCGGCCCACTCCATCGGGACGGTTTACCACGGTAAGCCGGTGGGGAGCGTCGCGGACCTTACAACGTTCAGCTTTCATCCGGTTAAAACGATTACGGCAGGCGAGGGCGGCGCAGTGACAGCGATGGACGAGGAGCTTGCTCAGAGGGCGCGCCTGTTTGCCCGCCATGGGATTACGCGGGAAGCGGCTTTGCTGCGGGAGCGGGGGAATTCCAACTGGTATTACGAGCAGCGGCAGCTTGGGTACAATTACCGCCTGACGGATATCCAATGCGCTTTGGCGCTGAGCCAGTTGGAAAAGCTGGACCGCTTTTCCGCCCGCAGGAAAGCGCTGGCGCGTCAGTACGATGAGGCGTTCCGGGAGTTGCCGGGGGTCTTTGTGCAGAAGGAAACCGAAGGCTCCGATACCGTCCGGCATCTGTATATTCCGCGCCTGGATTTGGCCAAGATCCGTTGCGGCCGGAGGGAGTTTTACGATGCGCTGCAAGCGGAAAACATCGGGGTTAACGTGCATTATATTCCCGTCTACTATTTTCCTTATTACCGAGAGCTGGGGTATCAAAAGGGACTTTGCCCCTGCGCGGAAGCGTACTATGAAAGCTGCCTGACGCTACCGCTGTTTTACGGGATGACGGATCAGGATCAGCAGGACGTAGTTGAAGCGGTGAAAAAGGTTCTGGCGTATTACTGGAAATAGCCGAGAGAGTGGGGAAAAAGAAATGTTCAGGCTGATGAACAAGATTGCAGACGGGCAGGTCTATATCATTGCGGAGATGAGCGCGAATCACGGAGGGAAGCTGGAAACCGCGTTGGAGATTGTGCGCCGGGCCGCTGAGGCCGGGGCAGACTGCGTGAAAATCCAGACCTACACGGCGGACACCCTGACCATCGACTGTGACAATGCGTATTTTCGGATTCAAGACGGCCTCTGGGCGGGACGCACCTTGTATGACCTGTACCAGGAGGCGGGAACGCCTTGGGAATGGCAGGGGCGCATCAAACAGGAGTGTGAGGATTGCGGAGTGGACTTTCTGTCCACGCCCTTTGACCCCACGGCGGTGGATTTTCTGGAGAACCTTGGCTGTGAGGCGTACAAGATTGCCAGCTTTGAACTGGTGGATATTCCTTTGATCGAATATGCGGCCTCCAAGGGTAAGCCTATGATTATCAGCTGCGGCATGGGGAGCGTGGAGGAAATCCAGGACGCCGTTGACGCCTGCCGGAGGCGGGGAAACGACCAGATTGTTTTATTGAAGTGCTGTAGCGAGTATCCGGCTAATTTTGAGGATATGCACCTGCGAAATATCCCAGATATGGTCCGGAGATTTCAAGTCCCGGCTGGTCTTTCCGATCATAGTATGGGCAGTCTGGCGGCGGTGGTGGGCGTGAGCCTGGGGGCCTGTGTGGTGGAGAAGCATTTCTGCCTCGACCGGGAACTGAAAACTCCGGACAGCGCATTCTCCATGGAACCGGAGGAATTTGCCCGGATGGTAGACGATATCCGCAATGTTGAAAAGCTGCTGGTTCCTGTTTCTTATGTTTTGAGTGAAAGAGAGCGGAATAATATTGTGTTTCGCCGGTCGCTTTTTGCGGTAAAGAACATTAAAGCGGGAGAGCGTTTTACTGCGGAAAACATCCGAAGCATTCGCCCGAGTAATGGAGTAAAGCCGAAATATTACAAAGATATATTAGGACAGAGATCAGCGGTTGATATCTCGGAAGGGATGCCTTTGAACGCCCAGTGTTTTGGAAATGAGTGTTGAAAAAGAGTTAAAGTTTCGTAACGTGATCGAAGAGGATCGGGAGCTTTTGCTGGCATGGGCAAACGAGGAAGAGACCCGAAAGCAGAGCTTTCAAACCCATAGGATTACATTGGAAGAACACGAACAATGGTTTCGAAGAGCTATGCGTGATCCTTATGTACAGATTCTTATTTTGTGTCTGGGAGAAACGCCAGTTGGCAATATGAGATTCTCAATTGATGGTTCGTGTGCAACTCTTTCTTATAACATTGATTACCGTTATCGGGGACACGGGTTAGGACGTGAATTAATTCGGATGGCCGTTATATATGCATATAAATTTTTAAATTTATCAGTACTTCAGGCGGAAACCAAAAGAGACAATGTTGCCTCTCAAAAAGTATTACTGGAAAGTGGTTTTCAACTGGTAGAGAGTCCACCTGGACAAAAAAAGTTGCTTTTTTTCAAGAGCCTCTCTTAATAATACTACTTTTTTATGAGGGAACTATGATTTATTTTCGAGCGGACGGCAATCCCCAAATTGGCACTGGCCATATCATGCGCTGTCTTTCTCTGGCGGACGCGTTTCGGGAGAGGGGGATTCCCGCCGCCTTTGTAACGGCGGAACCCTATATGCGGACGCTGATCCAGGAGCGAGGGTATGAATGCGCCGTGCTGGGCTCCACATATGACCGCATGGAAGAAGAACTTCCGATGCTTCTACCGCTATTGGAGGAAAAACGACCCTCCTGTGTTATTCTGGACAGTTATTTTGTCACACCTGAGTACATGAACACCCTCCGGGCAAAGACCGCTTTGGTTTATGTGGACGATTTGAATTCCTTTGATTACCCTGCGGATATCATTGTGAATTACAATCTTTATGGAGAAACGGCGGACTATCCTCCAAACAAAACATATTTCTTGGGTCCCCGGTACGCTCCGCTTCGAGAACAGTTCCGTAATCTCGCTCCTCGCATGGCGCAGGAACAGGTGGAGCAAATTCTTATTTCCACTGGCGGAACGGACCAGTATCACGTTGCCCTGCGTTGTGTGGAATACCTGTTAGAGCATCCCCCGGTTCCAAGTACGGTTTATCACATTGTTTTAGGAGCGATGAATCAGGATTCGGAACGGATTAGACAATTGGTGGCAAAGGCTCCTTATGTTGTACCCCACCGGCAGGTAGCCGACATGTGCGGCCTGATGCTGCAATGCGACATGGCAGTCTCCGCTGCGGGAACCACGCTTTATGAGCTGTGCGCCTGTGGACTGCCGTCGGTGACGTATATTTTGGCGGATAATCAAATTCAGGGCGCGGCGGCGTTTGACGCGGCAGAACTGATGCCTTGCGCCGGGGATGTCCGTGAAGAGGTTGAATTTCCAAAGAAGATTTTTTCAAAGCTGGAGCGTCTGGCATCGGATCAAACGGGCAGACAGGAGATATCCCGCCGGACGCAGAGCTTGGTGGACGGTGACGGAGCCCTGCGTTTGGCGGAAGCCCTGGCGGCGCGTTTGCGAAAATGCTAGGGGCGGTGCATTTTGCCGGAAGCGGATAAAAATGAAGAAAAATTTGGGGCGAAGCGGGACTTGCTTGTATCGGGAAAGAACCTGATACAAGAGTGATAAAGAAATATGCTGGGTTTTCTAATGAAGATAAATCCGCACGTGCTGTGTAATGAATAAAGGAGGATAAGGGCATGAAGGGATTTGATGTTTTATTTGCGGAGCAAATTGAGAGCTGGCAGGGCGAGGGGAACCGTGAAAGTGCGATGCTTGAAACACTTTACGAACGATTTGTTCAGCCGAATGAGGAGACCTTCCGACAAAATTATAAGGCGAATTGCCGCTTAGAGAACGCCGCGGAATATGAAGCGTGCATCTTGGACTTTATCCCAATTGCGGATCAAGAATATTTTGTCCTGGACCGGGAAGCTGAACGGGTTTGCGGAACGCTTACTGTGAAGCCTTACGAGGCGGACGAGGGCGCCGAGAAAACCTTCACAAGCATCCTGATTGCGGATTATGGGGATATTAGGGAAATTCTACCTATTATCTGGAAAAAGAGATGGCAGAACGTTTACATCGTTCTTAACGAGGAACTTCGAAGGTTCGCGTCGTTTTTCAAATTGGAGGGCTTTTCCGCCGTATTCCCTTCAAATGTAAAAATCTTTGCGACAACGGAGGATATGCGCCGGTACTTTTTGGAGAACCATGACGCTTATTTGCCAAGGAAAGTGTTTTCCCAGGAGCCGGAGAAGTATGACGCCATGATAGAGGAACTTCATGACATCAGAGTCCGGAGCGGCATCCCGTCCAATCATGTGTTTTTGTCGGTCTGTGTTCCTTCTTTTAATAGAGGAGATCGGGCGCTACAAACGGTACAGCATTTTTTAACGACAAAGTATGATGCGGAAATTGAAATTGTTTTAGTAAACACAGGATCCACCGTTCGTACAGAAGGTTACCAGCAAATCAAGGAAATGAGGGATTCCAGGCTGCGTTATTACAAACAAGAGAAAAACGGCGGATACTATGTAAGCTATTGTAGCAGTTTGAGCAAAGCGAGCGGACATTTTGTTATGACGCTTAGCGATGAGGATTTGGTTGAAGTAGAAAATCTAGACGAAATTTTTGAATATTTGTATTTGCATCAAACGATAGGTGCGACTACCTTTAATGCGATTTTTGAAGATGAGACTTATAAAAAAGAAAAAGCTTTGGCAAATCTTGTACGAGAACCGAAAGTGTGCAGAAAAGGAGTCGAGGGCATAAAATGGGTATTTGATTGGACCCGGTATATTTCGGGGCTTTGTTTTAACTATGACTATCTAAAAAAAGCTAATATCTTTGGAAAGGTTGAGAAACAGAAAAATAATTTCTTTTTTCATGTTTATGCACACTGTGTATTTTGTGCTTTGATAGCCAATGAATATATGGTCACAAACAGTGGGATTGGTGGATGGAGATATGGTAAGGGAGAATTTAATTTTACAATGATAGATTGGGAAGGATCATGTATATATCCTTTTTTCCCAAAGCCCCGGATGGAGCAGGAGCGCGCTGCAATGAATTTTCTGGGAGATATACTACATGGGAGTGATTTAGATGAGCTGTTTGACTATCAGGTTAACGATACATTTAACTTGCTGTCCCTAAACTATAAAGATGATGCTTTTTGCCCGCCGGATAAACTGGCGTCATCATTCTCCTGGCTAAACACATGGAGAAACCATTATGAGAACTGCCTGCAAATATTGCAGGATCTTGAGGGGAAATTTGGGGATATTTCGGCGGTAAGGGGCAAAATGGATAAATCGTTTCTTTACTGGCAGATTTGCAAACGGGCACAGCGCCGACATACGGCGGAGGAGAACCTGCTGCCGTCCCTCCAGGCGCAGGTAGCGAAATATTATCATGAAAAAGGCGTCCCATTTGAGAAGATTGATTTTGACGGAATCGAAAAGGATCTGGAGAGTTGGGTGCAGGCCTTTTTGGCGGAAAGAAGTTGAGTTGCTGTGATGAAAGTCGTGATTCTGGCCGGCGGTCTTGGGACCCGCATCAGCGAGGAAAGCCACCTCAAGCCGAAGCCCATGGTCGAAATCGGTGGGCAGCCCATTCTGTGGCACATTATGAAATACTACTCCAGCTTTGGCTTCCACGATTTCGTTATCTGCTGCGGCTACAAGGGACACGTCATCAAGGAGTATTTCGCCGATTACTATCTCCACCGCTCCGACGTGACCTTTGATTTCGCGGCGGAAAACCGGATGACGGTCCACGCCAATGTGGCGGAACCCTGGCGGGTAACTTTGGTGGATACGGGGCTGAACACTCAGACCGGAGCACGAATCAAGCGCGTGCAAAAGTACATAGAGGATGAGCCCTTTATGCTGACTTACGGAGATGGGGTCAGCGACGTGGACCTGAGCGCCTTGCTGAAACGACACCGAGAGTCCGGCAAAACGGTGACTCTGACGGGCGTTCAGCCGGGGGGCCGGTTTGGCGTACTGGATCTGGATGAGACAGGGACCACCGTTTTGGGCTTCCGGGAGAAGGCTAGAGAGGACAGCGGTTGGATCAATGGTGGTTTTATGGTGATGGAACCAGGTGTCTTTGAGTATCTCAGCGAGGATGAGCGCTGTATTCTGGAGCGGGAGCCCATGGAGAGTTTGGCAAGAGCGGGAAACCTAGGCGTTTATAAACACCCGGGGTTCTGGCAGTGTATGGACACAAAGCGTGACCGTGACCGGCTGGAGAATTTGTGGAAAAGCGGCAAAGCCGAATGGCGGCGCTGGTGAGGGAAGGAGAAACCATGGAAATTTTACGGGCAAAAACACTGGACCTGCGCCAAACCGGTGAGTTGACGCCAAAGCGTAAAGAAAACAGCCGTCTCAATCAAGAAGAAGCGTTGGCGCAGGAAACTGTTATGCGCGCCGCGCCGCGCCGTCTGGTATTCGAGATGACAAATCGCTGCAATTTGCACTGCGTGATGTGTGGACGCAATGCGGCAGACTTTCAGCCCACACAATTTCGGACGGAGTGGCTGGATTTTTTTGAACCAGTGACGGACTTGGTGGAGGAAGTGACCTTAATGGGCTGGGGCGAGCCCACGGTTCATCCCGATTTTGTTCATTTTCTGAGCTGGGCCAAGGAAAAGGGCCTGCGGAAATATTTCTGCACCAACGGTATGCGCTTGGAACAACTTACACCTGCTATCTTTGAATATCACGTGGATATTGTAGCGGTGAGCCTGGATGGGGCGGATTCCATGACAAATGAATGTATCCGGCGGGGCTCGGATTTCAACCGGATTGTGCGTTCGCTGGAAAAAATAAACCGCCTCAAGGCGGACCAGAAGGTGGGCTATCCCTATAACAATTTTGTCTTTACAGCGATGAAGCAAAATCTCCATCAGCTCCCCGCTATGGTTCGCCTAGCAAGCGATATAGGCGTTGACGAAGTCAAGGCAGTTTTCTTAACGGCGTTTGACACTGCCATGAAAGAACAGGTTTTGTTTTATGATATGGACCATGTGCGGGATGTCTTTGCCGAGACCCAGGAGGAGGCGGAAAGACTGGGCGTTGCGCTGAAACTGCCGTATTTGCCAGGAGAGGACCCCGCGGGAAGTCAACCCCACAAAACTTGCTATGCGGGATGGCGGGACTTTTTCCTGGGCTCCGACGGATATGTGCGCCCGTGCATGTCGACGGCGCAGAAACTGTTCCACATTACGCAGTATCCTGATTTCTGGTCTATGTGGAACTCTGAAGAATATCAGCGTCACCGGGCGGTGGTCAACTGCCCAGCGATGACCGCGCATTGCGCTAGCTGCTATCAATCCTCATTTGCTAACTGGAATCGCCAAGAGTCTTTCCTCCAAATCGGGAAGGAGTTTTCTCCTGACTGGCAAAAAGAAACACGGGAACCCCATTTTAAACAGAAAGGCTGAGGCTTGTGATGAGAGATCCCCAAACGATTAAGGACGAGATTTTGTCCCTGACGGAAGAATACTATCAAGCTCAGTTTAGCCGGACAAAGCCCTTTCAGCCCGGAGACCGGATTTCCTACGCCGGGCGGGTTTTCGATCAGGAGGAGCTGCGGACTTTGGTGGACGCGTCTTTGGAGTTCTGGCTGACGGCTGGGCGCTTTACCCAGCGCTTTGAGGCGGAGCTGGCGGACTACCTGGCAGTCAAATACTGTTCCCTGGTCAACTCCGGCTCTTCCGCAAACCTCCTGGCGTTCACGGCGCTGACCTCGCCCCTCCTGGGAGAGCGCCGGGTGGGAAAGGGCGACGAGGTTATCACCGCGGCGGCGGGCTTCCCCACCACTATCGCTCCCATTATCCAGTGCGGCGCGGTGCCGGTGTTTGTGGACATTGAAATTCCGCAGTATAACGTCAGCCTGAGCGCCTTGGAGCAGGCTCTCTCGCCCAAGACCAAGGCGGTGATGCTGGCCCATACCTTGGGGAATCCCTTCCCGCTGGCGGAGGTGCGCCGCTTCTGCGATGAGCACGGCCTCTGGCTGGTGGAGGACAACTGCGACGCATTAGGGACGGAGTGCCTGGTGAATGGCAGTTGGCGAAAAACCGGCAGCGTGGGACACATTGGCACCTCCAGCTTTTACCCGCCGCACCATATCACCATGGGAGAGGGCGGCGCGGTGTATACCAGCGACCCGCTGCTCCACCGGATTGTAAACTCCCTGCGGGACTGGGGACGGGACTGCTGGTGTCCGCCGGGACGGGACGATACCTGCGGCTGCCGCTTTAAGGGCCGCTTTGGGGAGCTTCCGGAGGGCTATGACCATAAATATGTTTATTCGCACCTGGGCTACAATTTAAAGGCCACAGACATGCAGGCGGCGGTAGGCTGCGCTCAGCTGAAGAAGCTGGACGGGTTCATCCAAGCCCGCCGGGAAAATTGGCAGTACCTGCGGAACGCCCTGGACGGCCTGTCCGATGTATTCATTCTGCCGGAGGAAGCGCCGGACAGCCGTGCCAGTTGGTTTGGATGTTTGCTTACCTTGAAAGAGGACGCGCCCTTCCGTCGGGAGGAGCTGGTCCACCACCTGGAAGGACAAAACATTCAGACCCGGAACCTGTTTGCCGGAAACATGCTCCGCCAGCCCTGTTTTGACGGGATGCGCGCTTCCGGCAAGGGCTATCGCGTGTCCGGTGCGCTCCGGAACACGGATATCGTCATGGAGCGTACCTTCTGGATTGGCGTTTATCCGGGCATGACGGAGGAGAAGCTCCGCTGTATGGCGGAGGAGATACGGCGGTTTGTCCGCCGGTGAGGAGGAATTCTGCGTGGACAAGGAATGGATTTGCCTATCTACCCCCAACTTCCGTGGAAACGAAAAAAAATACGTAGACGAGGCCATTGAGACGGAATGGGTCTCCACCGCCGGGGCATTTATTGGCCGGTTCGAGGAGCATATGGCCTCTAAGCTGTCCGCAAAAGCGGCTTGCGCCTGCCAGTCCGGCACGGCGGGACTGCACCTCTGCCTGCGGCACTTTGGCGTCTCGGCGGGGGACTTGGTGCTGGTCCCCACGCTGACCTTCATCGCCACGGTGAACGCTGTGCTGTACCAGTCCGCGGAGCCGGTGTTTTTCGACTGCGATGAGCATATGTGCATCCTCGCGGACCAGGTGGAGGAATATCTGGAGCGGGACTGTCATCTGGAGGACGGGAGGACTGTGGAGACCGCCTCCGGCAAAACCGTAAAAGCGATGATTCCGGTCCATGTTTTTGGGGACTTCTGCGATATGGACCGGCTGATGGACCTGGCGGAGCGGTTCCGCCTGACTGTGATTGAGGATGCCACCGAATCCCTGGGCGGCGTTTTCGGCCAGGGAAGGTATGCGGGCCGCCCCACAGGTACGGTGGGCCATGCGGGGGTGTTGTCCTTCAATGGCAATAAAATCATCACCACAGGCGGCGGTGGAATGGTGGTGTCCAATGATGAGGCGGCGGTAAACCACATCCGCTATCTCTCCCAGCAGGCCAAGGACAACGCGGTTTATTTCGTTCATGAGGAGTGGGGCTACAATTACCGCATGACCAATTTGCAGGCGGCGCTGGGGCTTGCGCAGTTGGAAGAATTGGACATGTTCCTGGAGACCAAGCGCCGGAATTATGCCCGTTATCGAGCGAGGCTGGCGGGCTGTGGGTATGGGGAACTGCTGCCCTTTGGAAGTGAGGAGGGCTCCAATCACTGGTTTTACTCCTTCGCCCTCCGGCGGCCTGACCCGGAGAAGCGGGACCGGCTGCTTCAATATTTAAACAACCACCAAATTCAGGCCCGCCCCATCTGGAAGCTGAACCACACGCAGACGCCCTTCCGGAAATACCGGGCCATGGACTGCGGAAACGCGCTCCAATTTTACGACCGGGTGGTTAACATTCCCTGCGGCACCAACCTGACAGAGGAGCAGCTGGACCGGGTATGCGAGGCCCTGCTGGCCTTTGAAAGGGGGAAGATTGAGGATAGATGACGGCGGAGAAAGGAGGCGGCAGCGTGGACCTGAGCAAATATCTGATTATGGAGGACGTTACCGTCGCCGAGGCGGTGCGGCGCATTGACGAGGGGAAAAAGAAGGTGGTTTTCTGCCTTCGGGACGGCCGGCTGAGCGGCTGCTTTACAGACGGGGATATGCGGCGCTATATTCTGCGGGATGGGGACATGGAAAAGCCGGTTTCCCGGGCTATGAATCCGAATCCAGTTGCTTTTTCCCTGCTCCAGGAGGAGGAAGCCCTGGCCTTTATGCGGGAGAGCCTGATGGTGGCGGCGCCCATTGTCAATGAGGACCGGGAGGTTGTGAAAATCTACTTTCGGGACGAGCTGAACGGCGCGGAGGCCGCCCGTCCTCTGCCGGAGGGAATGCCCCTGGTCATCATGGCCGGGGGAAAGGGGACGCGGCTGTACCCCTATACCCGTATCCTACCCAAGCCCTTGATTCCCATTGGCGAGACGCCTATTATGGACCATATCATTGGCCGTTTCTGCCGGTGCGGAGTCCGGGAGGTCTATCTGATTCTAAACCACAAGCGGAACATGATTAAGGCATATTACAACGAGGCGGACCTGCCCTGCCGGATTCATTATGTAGACGAGGAGCAGTTTCTGGGTACCGGCGGCGGGCTGTCCCTTATGAAGGGCAGAGTTGACAAAACCTTTTTCCTCTCCAACTGCGACTGCCTGCTGGACGCGGATTATGCCTGCATGTATGAATACCACAAGGCGCATGGAAACGCGCTGACCTTCATCCTGGCGGCGAAACGGGTGGGGATTCCCTATGGGGTTGTGGAGCTGGACCCGGAGGGCGGCGTCAGGACGATTCTGGAGAAGCCGGAATATGACTTCCTGGTGAATACGGGAATCTACCTGGCGGAGCCCCGCGTACTGGATTCCTTGAAAGACGGAGAACGGATTGACATGCCGGACGTGGCCAAGCGGCTGATGGCGCAGGGCCACCGGGTCGGGGGCTATCCCATCACGGAGAAAAGCTGGCTGGATATGGGGCAGCTCAGCGAGATGCGGAACATGATGAAGGAGCTGGGGCTTTAAGCATACCGGTTAGGTCAGCTAAGATTAGGGCTTGTTTGAAAATTGTCAACACGCCCAAACAGCGGGCCTTTTTCTGCCATACATCGTTAAATTTTCTTGCCATCCGTCAGGATGCCCGCGAAAATTTGCCTTGTCCGGCAAAAAAATTCCTCGCTGTTGGGCATATCGCCAATTTTCAAACAAGCCCTAATCCGCTCTTTGAGAGCGTCATCAAAAACGCTCTGGTTTCCGTGCGCGATAGTCCAGCAGCATAGAGCGGTCTCTTCTCCAATGGCTGCCGGGTCTTGGGGCAGGGTTCTCTGTGCTTTTTCATACTCTTCCAGGATCAAAAGCCCCTCCACCCTGTCCTCGCCGGCAATCGAGAGGGCCAACTCAAAATCATTTGCCAGGATCGCGTCCTTCGTAAAGTTCCGGTTATTCTTTTTGAAGTTATAGGGACCCGCCCGCTCCCGCATTTGATGGGGTAAGCCTGCCCGGACGAGCCGGTATGCCTGGGCGGAGACCAGAGCCGCCAGATAGTAATGCCGTTTCACCTTTGAGTGCTCTTCTCCCAACGCGAACAGCCAGTCCGCGATTTGAAAGTGGCTGCTGCGCAGGCCGAGGCATTCCTCAATAAGCTGGTCATGTTTGTGCTCTTGAATCGCCTTCTCCAGCCATAAAAGGCTTCTGTCCAGTGATTTTTGATATATAGCGATCCTGCTGTCGACATTCTCCTGCTCCAACTCTTTGTCGAGCCGTTTTGTGCTGTATTGCAGAGCCATCTGATTTCCCCCCTATTCTTCCGTTTCCCTCTCCCAGAGGAAGCCGTACTTCGGCCTGGGCAGCTCCAAGCGACTGTAGTCCATCTGCGCGGGCTGGATCAGCGCCTGGGTGCAGTCCATGGTATCAATCGTGGCCTGGAGGCCGTTCTTGACCGCCAGCTTTGCCAGGCCGATTGCGTGAATAACCAAGAGTCTGGGCGGGCCGGAGGTGCGCCGCCAACTGCTGACGATAGCACAAAGAGTACCATTCACAGTATCGGCATCCCCGGACACAATCGCTTCTATGCAGTACGCATAGTTCAGCCATAAGGGGTGGGAATCCTCTTTGAGCATCTTCTCCGCATAATAGACTGCCCGCTCTTTGTCTCCCATTGACAGGCGGATCACCGCGTTGCCCCGGTATGTGAGAAACGGATTCCACGTCCGCTCTGGAATGGAAAGAAGCTCTCCTAGCTTTTTGATAAACTCCGTATCCGCATCCGCGATCAGCGCCATATAAAACAGGTCCAGACGGGATAAAGAAACAAGACCGATACTATTATGGTTTTCGTCGTGGTCCGTCCATTGACAGATACATTTTTGGCAATAGGCGGCCAAGTTTCGTGATGCCCAGCTTGTACTTGCCGCCGTCCCGCATGGTGAGCAGAACGCCAAAGGGGAAGCAGGTCGGCGTCATGCAGGTTTCCACCGACTCAATGTCCTTCATCTGGATCTCCCAGCTGGCGCCGGCCGTCCCGATCAGGCCGGAGGAAACAGGTCAACCCTATGTCAAATTATCTGCGCCGTTTTTCTTACACTACCGCCTCCGCCGCCATACACCGAAGATACTTTTCTTATACTGCTTCAGAGCTTCCTTTGCCGGTTCATAATCGCCCGCCGCCCGGAGATACCGGACGCCTTTCTCTATGTCCTCCGGCGCCCCGATCCCCTCGGCGTACATCCGCCCCAGGCCGTAAGACTTGTACTTGGAGTCCCGGCAGTTCATCAGCGTCAACAGCGTCCGGCCCCGGACGGAATCCTGCTTGCAGCCCCAGCCCAAGAGACAGCATACACCCAGCATCCCCAGGTTCGTATTGTCCGAGTCCAGAGCATAGCTCTGTTCCAGATACCGCGCCGCAGCGGCATAGTCCTGCTTCACACCCAGGCCCAGGAAGTACAACTCTCCCAGCTGACTGCTGGCGTAAGAGTCGTTTCCAAAGGCCGCGCTCTTCTCATAGCAGGCCAGGGCCTTTGAAAAGCTCTGCTCCGCCACATTTCCATACCGATAGGCGTGTCCCAGGATCATCCAGCCTTTGAGATGTCCCTGCTCCGCAGCCCTCCGGGCGTAGTCCAGCCCCTCCTGCTTCCGGCCCAGATGGAAGTATAACTCAAAGGCCCAGGGAAACATCCAGTCCGGGTATCTCAGCTCCACCCCCTGCTGGAGCGTGAGCAGGAAATTCCTTTGATCCGGCGGAATCCGTGTTCTCCAGCCCTCCTGGTAGTAGGCCCGAAGGCTCCGCCCGGCGATGCCCATGCCGCCCTCAAAGGCCTCCGCGTACCATTGGGCGCTCTTTTGAACCTGTTCCGCCTTCCGGTATATCTCTCTCCAGGCCTCCTCCAGACTGGAAAAGGGCATTTCCTCCCGCAGGGCCTGGGTCAGCATCCCCCCGCGAAGCGCACCCAGCACAGACGCGGCGCTGCCCAGGCGGACACCCTTGCCCAGCAGCTCATAGGCTATCCGGTCATTTTCCTCAAAGGGGTGGTACTCCCAGTGGTAGAACTTTCCAAAGAAGCACCGGGACAAAAAGTAACAGGCGTCCCCGTCCCCCCGCTCCACAGCCAGAGCCAGCGCGGCCTCCGCCGCCTTGGCCCGGGTGTTGTCATAGCAGTAGCAGTAATAGATGTCCGCGATAGCCTGCTCCACCACGTCACTGAAGTATTTTCCCATTGATACTACCTCCCTTGTCGGTCACGGCGTTTTCTCTATCCAGCCAAAGGGGCTCCATCCATCCTGATAGATCTCCACCAGCCACTCCTGAACCTGAGATACGCTGCCCTGCTTCTCGTAAACCAAAGAATGGTTCCCCAGGCGGCGGATCATTTGAAGAAAGATCTTCGGCGGATCAGACATCTGTTCCTCCTGATATTCCGGGAAAATCAGAAACCGCCATTCGTCCTGATACAGTTCCGCTCTTGTATACTTTTCCTGAACTAGTTCTCTACTGCCAGCTCCAGGTCCCGCCCCGCAAAGAAGGGAAGCCGCTCATATCAGCTATCTCCGAAAAGAATCAAAAGCCTTTTATGCGCTGTCTCCGGCTCCAGAAGGAACTGATTTCCTGATTTCACATCTTCCCAGCCGGAGAAGTCCACGGTTCCGTCCAGTATCCGCAGTAAGATCTCTTCCGTCCGCGCCGCGGGTATCTCGGATTTTTCCAGAGTAATGCAGACGCCCTCACCCGTTACAAAGCGGGCCGATACACGGTAACTCCCCTCATAGGTGCAAATCACCCGCTCCATCCAACCCAGATCAGGCACCTCCGGCACCGGCAGGACTTCCAGGGAGAAGGAAACCGATGCTCCCCGCTCCGCCAGCAGCGCCAGTTGCTCTCGCAGAGCTTCCCGGCTTACATCGGATTGACGTTTCCCATCCACACCTGTCAAAATCGCCTGTCTGCGTTGGACGGGTTCCTCCGGCTTTTTCCGGGGCACCAATTTATCCCGGCATCTATCCCATATTGCGAGCACACCAAATCCAACCATAACAGCCCTCAGCGGGCATCGGGCAGTCTCCGGCGGCGACTTCCACCGGCTCATGATGATTTCGGCAATACCCATGAAGCCCAGCCAAGCCCCCAGGAGTAAAAGCGGGACGCGCAGTTCCCTTTTCATCTCAGGCCGTCTTCTCCTGGAAGGTCCACTGGGTATTGGAGCCCACATTACAGTTGGTCAGGTCCGCCATCCCCAGCTCCGGCAGGTAGAAGCCGATGTAGAGGGTGCTGTTTCCGCCCTCCCGGACCTCTTCCGGGGAGGAAACCAGCCGCTGGTTGTGAAGAATCACCGCGTAAGGTGTCGCCGGTAATCTCATCCTGGGTCCCGATCTCAAAGGTCAGGCTCTCGCACAGCTCATTCAGCTGGTCCCACACAGGCGCCGTATCTCCCAGCGTTTCGGCGTTGGCCTGGCCGCAGAAAGTCAGCACCAGATTCTTCTGAGGCGCGGCAATCAGCTTCGCACGGTAGAGGATGGAATCCTGATAGCCGGTGAAGTCCGCAGTCCAGCACTCCACCCCGTCGGCGGACTGCTAGGAACTCGTACTCTCCGCCGTCTGGAGGTCGGAGAACTGATTGGTGTCCTCATAGTGATTGACCAGCGCCTTGTAGAACTCCTGGGGCTCATAGGAGCCCAGAGGGGACACGCCGTTGAGGCCGTAGACCTCCGGGCGGCCAGTGGCGTAGAAGAGGTCCGTCCCCTCCGCCTGGGTCCAGTCCGCCGGGACCTGGAAGGCAACGCCTTGGGTGGAGTGGGAAGTGTAAGAGGGTTCTTCCTGTTGACCGGCAGCAGGTTCGGCCTCCTCCGGTGGGACACTGGATTCATCCGCCGGAGCGCCGCAGGCGGAGAGGGCCCCCAGCAAAAGAAGGGCCAACACCAAGAGTCAGGCTTTTCTAAAGAACATCATTTGGGTTTTCATAACAGTAAATCTCTCCTTTTTATAATTTTAATAGCTTATAATTCTTCCCACTCCACGCAGGCAGGCATCTCCTCCATCTACCGTTTGATCCAGAACGGTGCGTACTTCCTCCAGAGTAGAACAGGTTTCTCTTTCCTCCAGGTGTTCAAACATCGCGGAAATCATGGAAACACTTCTTTTATCAAATTATGGCGCTACTCCCAGGCAAAGCTGTTCGCTATCGCCCGGGCCGCTTCCTCCACGCTCTCGGAGACGGTGAAGTTGGTCAGGTGGACTAAGCAATAGTGCTGATCGCCCACAATATAGAACCGCTTGGTCACCACCGCTTCTTCGCTGATGATGAAAATGTAAAGAACATCCTCCTGGGCTGTAAAGGTGCCCTCTCCGGTTAGCTCCGCGCCAGCACTGCCGGCCTGCATGGTCAGCTGGTGGACAATGGCGTCCCGAAAGTTCATATGGTCTTCCACGCTGTATCGATTCGTCCCTACCTCAATAGAGATATTGTCGGGCTGTTCGTCCTCCTCACATGGCCCCTTCCACATAGAAAATCTTATTCTCTGTGGAATACTTCTCCACCTTCACCCAGCCCCCCGGACGCCGTCCAGGTTCCGGGAAGCGCATTTTCTTCCACCGGCTCTTCCGCTTCCGGCTGCTGGGCGCCCTCCTTTTCCGCCGGAGCGCCGCGGGCAGAGAGGCACAGCATTACGGCCAGCAAGAAAAATTCAATGGTTCTCATCAAAATGGCAGACTGAGCTCTCATGGCACACCCGCTCCTTTATCGTTTCTCTCCAAAATAAGCTCGTCAACGGGAGAGGTCTCCGAAACCAGCGTTCCTTGGTCCACATGCCAGTGCTGTCCCCGATTCTCACCGAAGCGGGCCAGGGATACCAGCAAATCCGCCAGATCTATCAAGTCACAGGGATCCGCCATCTGGTTCAGCATCCGGCGTTCCTCCGTGGTGGTATAGCGAACATAGCCGACAGGGTATTCCTCTGTTCCCGTCAGCGTCAGGTAGTCATCGAAGTAGACACAGAGCCAGGAGTTGCCCCCCAACTCCATCAAATAGTAGCGGTTATAAAAGCCGCCTATGGCTCCCCGCAGCAGCCGCTGCCATGTCGGAATCGGGTAATCCGCAGTAACGTACTCGGAGACATATACGCTCCTCCTGACTCTATGCCGGCTGCGGGCATGAACTCCTTCCTGCCCCACATCCCGTAGACGGGCCAGGGGACAGGCTGTCAGCTCTCCGCCCGGCACGGTGACCGGGGCCTGGGAGAGGAAGAAGGCCTCTATATCCTCCTGACGCCGAATCAGTTCCACGCCCGCGCCGGGCTCCTGCCCCCGCTCCGTCCCCATACCGGCCCAAAGGTCGTAGAGCCAGCCGGTGGGGAGCGCGGCCATCACCGTAAGGACGAGGACGGGGCCCACGAGCTTGCGGGAAACGCTATGTATCCAGTGTTTCATGAACGCCGTTCTCCTGTCTTACAGTTCCTGTACGCCTACCTGCCGCAGCCAGTCCTGGAGCTTCTTAGCCGGGAAGCCGGTGAAGGGATAGATCTCGCCGGACTTGCTGTGGATGGTCACGGCGGTGAACAGTGCGATCTTACCCACGGAAAAGCCCTTGATTTCCTCCAGAGGCAGGTTCATGTCCGGTTCGCCGGGCATCATGCTGATCTTGAAGCACACCCGCTGACTGGTCACAAAGACGTTGCCCTGAAAGGGCTTTTTCGTCAGGACCCACTTTTGATAAAGGGACATCTGACCGCTGCCGATCATCGTCTCGCCGGGGTTCAGGTTCAGTTTCGCCATGGTGTTGTCCTCCTGTCAAATATCATTTTGCACGTTAATATATACAACCGGGTTCGAAGGGTCCTCCGGCCCCCAGAGGTATACGCAGTTGAACTCGTAGAAAAGTGTGTAGTTCGGCTCCTCCCTGGCGGCAAAGGCTTTATCGCCCATGAGGTCCTCTTTCATTGCCGGCGGCGCACCGGGCAGCTTTTCAAAGTTGAAATTCTCCGCCACCTGCAAAAGCAGCCCCATAGACTTCCCGCCATAGGAGGCAGGCCGTTCCTTGCCGTACTTTTTGATGCCTGTCCAAATCGGTTCCCCGCCCAGGATGATGGGTGTTTTCTTATCCTTCGCTTTGCGGGGCTCTCACTCGATTTCCTGATAGGCAACACGCTCCTGGTAATCCTCACGCGGCACGCCCTCCGCCGGATCAAAGATACTGGCCCGGAACATGGCCTGATAGAAGCCCGGGGCCAACTCCCCGGCGGGAATGTCAAAATCACTCCTGGAGTCCGCATGGACAGGGCGGGGCAGCTGCTCCTTATCTTTGTGCCTGTGATAAGCGGCGGAGCGGAAGAAAAACGCCAACGACTTCCCCGCCCACATGTGGCCCTCCGGGAACGCCGCCTGGAAAAAGAACGTCAGCGGCTCTCCGCAGATCTTATGCACCGGCAGCGGGACCGACGGCGGCAGGCAGGGCTTCCCGCCGATGAATGATGTGCTGCCGCCCTGTACGCCGGGCCGCAGAATCAAATGCCATCCTTGTTTCATCGTTATAGCTCCTCCAGTTGTTACGCGCCAAAGGTGGCTGGAAACGGGGAAATTCCAACCATCCTGCCGGCGCTTCTCTTTATGACGCCGCTACACTTCAACCTCATACCCGCCGTTTACCACCGTTTTAATATAGCCGTCTTTGGGGTTATCTGGATTCAGTTTTTTGCGAATCCGGTTGACAATATTGGCAATCGCAGAGCTGCCGTCCCCTTCCGATTCCTGCCAGACAGCCCCATAAATCTGCTGCTTGCTGAATACCCATCCAGGGTGCTTTGCCAAAAAGCACAGGGTAACGAACTCATAGTGGCTCATAGGAATCAATCTGCCGTTCTTATACACAGTTTCCTCTTTTAGAGCAGTTCCCAAAAATACTGAGAAAAGTTCGGCGGTCCAGCGGCCGCATAGCTGCGTTGTCGTCCTTGACGGGCGTTAGCCCGTCTGCGTCCTTTGCCTTGCTCCGCGACCTCTGTCCTCGCCTTCTGGGAACTGCTCTAGCAGTGGTCTGTTTATTGAGGTAAAATCATCAGAAAAATTCGTGATTCACCGAATATTCCAGATTTTAATCCGACTCCGTTACTCAGTCGATAAATTCGATACTATCGACAATATATGTAATCGTTTCATCAGAAACAGAACTATAGCAATCCAATAAAATAACAGTGCATTGACTTGAGGTGTAGAATGTTAT
>CATOKC010000026.1 GCA_951800675.1 uncultured Oscillibacter sp. | reverse complement strand
CTGGTTGGTTTTCTGCCGCTGGTATTCCTTGATAATTTCTTGGATTGCTATAAAACCAACGCGAACACCAGTAGGACAGCCAGAAAGACAACGTTGGTGTATGTAAACTGCCGGAAGTATGGCCCCTTCATTCCAGGCTCCTCCCGCGCCACAAACTTGTAGGAGATCAGGCTTGCCATGGACGCGATCAGCGTGCCCAGCCCGCCAGGGATAACGCCAATAATGAGGGGCGTGAGGTTCTCCGTAAATCCGGACAGCAGCGCCGCCGGGACGTTGCTGATCACCTGGCTGGCCGCCGCGCCCGCCAGCAGCTCATGGCCGGAGACGATTTTTTGCGGGAACTCATAGAAGACAGGAAGCCTCCCCATATTGCCGATGAACACGAAAAATCCCACAAAGGTCAGCAGAAGGCTGTAGTCCACCCGGGCGAAAATCGAACGGTCCAGAATCGTAGCCCGGCGACGGTTTGCGGGACGACGATAGGGATTGTCAGCCGCTTCGGAGCTTCCGGCCCAATCAGGTCCAAGACCGTAAAGGTGAAGGGCACAAAGGTGATCAGGGCCACATCGTTCGTGGCGGCCATGCTGGAGAAAAAGCAGAGCAGGACCAGAAGCCATACCAGCTGCGGCCCGTACAAACTTCGGGCCGCATTCATCTGCCGGGTGAATGTGGTGTTGAGGGGCCTGGCCAGCGGAGCGGAGAGCGGCGCGATATCCATGGGGGAGAGCTGCGTGTTGGACATCAGGCCCGCGCCATTGTCGAAGATGGGGCAGTAATCGTATCTGCCGTGTTAAAGCGGTGGAAACAAAAACAGGCGGAAGATAAACTGCTGTCGGGAAGTTTATGGCAGGGCTGGAAAACAGAAAAGGAGAGACAAGCCGCTATTGTGTTTACCAACGAGCTTAGAGGGCATCTCCATCCCCAAACCGTTTACCACCATTTTAAAAAACTGGCGGCCTCCGTCAGGCCAGGGTGCATAATCTCCGCCATACCTATGCCGTACTGTCTCTCCAGAACGGCGACGATGTGAAAACAGCGCGGGGAAACCTGGCCACGCCACGGCGGCATTTACGCTGGATGTCTATGGGTACATGTCCGAGCATATGAAAGAAGACAGCGCCCAGCGGATGCGGCAGTACATAGTAAATATGGGCTGACATTGTTAAAAGATCCCGTAAGAGTCAACGCAAGGGTCAAAAGGGCATGAAAAAAACCTTGAAACCATTGCGGCTTCAAGGTTTTTCGTGGCAGCGGGTGAAGGATTCGAACCCTCACATACAGAGTCAGAGTCTGCTGTGCTACCTTTACACAAACCCGCTGTATTTCTTTGGAACAGCTATCATTATACTAAAAAAATTCGCCTTGTCAAGGGGTTTTCAGATTTTTTCCCAAATTTCTTTTTTGCGGAAAAATCCGCTTCCACCCCCCTTCCGTCCAGTGGCGGCGCTGTGCTATAATAAAAGCAATACTCCCACGAAAGGAGATCCTCCATGATCAAGCTCGAAGGCCTCCGCCTGCCCCCCGGCAGCGGCGAGGCGAACCTCCGCACCCAAGCCGCCAGGCTGCTGCGCCTCGCCCCTTCGGATATCCGGGACCTCCAGATTCTCCGCCGCAGCATCGACGCCCGGGAGGGTGTGGCGGTGATTTACACCGTCTGCGCAACGGTGGATAGCGAGCCCGCCGTTCTCCGCCGCTGCCGGAATTGGAAGGTTGGCCGCCTGGAGCCGGGCCCGGCCTACCGCCTGCCGGAGCCCCTTCCCCCACCGGAGGCTGCGCCTGTTGTTGCGGGGGCGGGCCCAGCGGGGCTCTTCGCCGCCCTGGTTCTGGCGGAGGCGGGCCAGCGGCCCATTCTCCTGGAGCGGGGCCGTCCCGTAGAGGCCCGCGAGGCCGATGTGGAGCGCTTCTGGTCAACCGGCCAGCTGGACCCGGCCAGCAACGTCCAGTTTGGCGAGGGCGGAGCCGGAGCCTTTTCCGACGGCAAGCTGAACACCGGCACCAAGGACCTCCGCCACCGCTTCATCCTGGAGCGGCTGGTCTCCTGCGGTGCGCCTCCCGACATCCTTGTCGACGCCAAGCCCCATGTGGGAACGGACTATCTCCACACCGTCCTCCAAAACCTCCGACAGAAGCTGACCGCCCTGGGGGCGGACATCCGCTTTGAGACCCAGCTGGTGGATTTGCGGACGGAGCATGGCGTACTCACCGGCGTGGAGCTTTCCGGTCCGGAGGGGCGGGAGACGCTCCCCTGCCGAAGCCTGATTCTCGCCCCCGGGCACTCCGCCCGGGACACCTTTGAAACGCTGTACAAGCGGGGCGTGCCCATGGAGGCCAAGCCCTTCGCCGTGGGCCTTCGCATTGAGCACCGCCAGGCGGACTGCGACGCCGCCCAGTACCGCCAATACGCCGGGCACCCGGGTCTGCCCGCCTCCACCTACAAGCTCTCCTGCCACCTGCCCAATGGGCGGGGGGTGTTTTCCTTCTGCGTCTGCCCCGGCGGGGAGGTGGTGGCCGCCGCCTCGGAGCCGGAGCGGATCGTGACCAACGGCATGAGCGAATTTGCCCGGGACAAGGAGAACATCAACGGCGCAATACTGGTCAATGTCACACCGGAGGACTTCGGCAAGGACGCTCTGGCCGGGGTGGCCTTCCAGCGGCAGCTGGAGGAGGCGGCCTACGCCCTGGGGGGCGGCGGCTACCGGGCCCCTGCCCAGCGGGTGGAGGACTTCTTAGCCCGGCGGCCCTCCGGGGGGCCGGGGCGGGTCCGGCCCAGCTACCGCCCCGGCGTCACCTGGACGGACCTCCACGAATGTCTGCCGCCCTTTGTGGCGGCGGCGCTGGAGGAAGCCCTGCCCATCCTGGGACGGAAGCTCCGGGGCTATGACGCGCCGGACGCCGTTCTCACCGCTGTGGAAAGCCGCAGCTCCTCTCCCCTCCGCGTCCTCCGGGGCCCGGACGGTCAGTCCGCCCTGGGAGGGCTCTATCCCTGCGGCGAGGGGGCGGGCTATGCCGGGGGCATCCTCTCCGCCGCGGCCGACGGCATGAAATCCGCCGAGGCCCTGCTGGAATATTTACGACAAGGAGACCAACGGTTATGAAAAAAATCTGTGTTTACCAGGAATTTCTCACAGAGACCCACAAGGCCCGGATTCAGGACACGGCGGAGGCTCTGGGCTTCGCCCCTAAATTCTTCCGCCTGGACCAGTTTGAGGAGGCGAAAGCCTGCCTCCAGGACTGCGAGATCCTCTACGCCCACCACCTGGAGCTTCTCCGGGCGGCCCCGGCCTCCCTGAAATGGTACTGCTGCTCCTATGCCGGGGTGGATCCCTACTGCAAGGACCCGTCCCTTTTCGCGAACCCGGACTGCCTGCTGACCAACTCCAACTGTTACGGCGTCACCATTGCGGAGCATGTGATTATGGTGCTGCTGATGCTCCTCCGGCGGATGCCGGAGTACGAGGAGGTGGTCCGAAATCGGGGGTGGAGCAACCAGCTTCCCATCCGGTCCATTCGGGACAACTCCTTCACCATCCTGGGCACGGGAGACATCGGCACCAACGTGGCGGACCGCCTCCGAGGGCTGGGGGCGGCGAAGATCACTGGCCTGAGCCGCGGCGGCCGGGCCCAGGAGAGTTTTGACGAGGTGCTGCCCATACAGCGGCTGGACGAGGTGCTGCCTCGGACGGAAAACCTGATCATGGCCCTCCCCGGCACGGCGGAGACGGTCCATATTCTGAACCGGGCGCGGATCGCTCTGCTGCCCCAGGGGGCCTTTGTGGTAAACGTGGGCCGGGGCACCGCCATTGAGCAGGCGCCCCTGGTGGAGGCCCTGAACGCCGGACGCCTGAGGGGCGCGGCCCTGGACGTGATGGACCCGGAGCCCCTGCCCCAGGACCATCCCCTGTGGACGGCGAAAAACCTCATCCTCACCCCCCACGTCTCCGGAAACATGACCCTGGGCTACACCTGCGACCAGAACGTGGAGATGTTCTGCCGGGATTTGGAGAACTACGCCGCCGGGCGGCCTTTAGCCAGCCTCATCGACCGGACCCGGGGTTATTGATACACGAAAAAGCGGCCCCCGAAGGGGCCGCTTGGCGGGTCGATTCAGTGGTTTAGCGGTTCAGGCAAACGGCACCGCCCAGTACCACGATGGAAAGCAGCGTGTACAGCATGTGGGGCACCTCCTTCTTTCTTGACGTTGGTATGATGATACCACGCCCCGGAGGAAAAGACATTCAATATCTTGCCGGTTTTTCCCGGAGAAAGGCCCGGCCCGGGGAGGGCGGGCCTGCCAGCTTTACAACATCTTGCGCTCCCGGAGGGAAAGGAGGACCCATTGACAGACGAACGAATTTTGTGCTTTGTGAAGCGGGAGGCCCGCTCCCTCTTCCCTTCGGAGACCGCGCCTCGGCTGGTGTATGTCAGCCGGACCCTGCCCTCCGACCGGGCTTACCACAGCATTCTCCATGCCCACCAGGACCTGGCGGAGATTCTTCTGATCTGCGGAGGCGAGGGCCGCTTTCTGGTGGGGGAGACCTTTTATGACGTAAAGGCCGGCGACCTGCTCCTCTACAACAGCGGCGTGGTTCACGACGAGTTTTTTAGCGAGAAAAACGCCATCTCCGCCTACTGCGCCGCCATCGCCGGGCTGCGCCTGCCGGGACTGCGGGAAAATGCCCTCCTGGCCGGCGGGGTCCCGCCCCTCTTCCATGCGGGGGAGGAGGCGGAGGACCTGCGGCTGCTGCTGGACATGATGTACCGTTATCTGCTGGAGGACCGCCCAGACTGCGAGGCTCTGTGCCATCACCTGACCCTGGCCCTGTTGGGCCGGGTTCTCCGGCTCACGGGAGACGCGCGGGACCCGGCGGAGGCGGAGCCCAAGACCCTGGGCCGTCAGGTCCAAGCCTTCATCGACGGGCATTTCAGCGAGCCTCTGACCCTCCAGGACATCGGAAAGGCCCTTCACGTCAGTCCCTACTACCTCTCCCATGTGTTCAAGGAGGCCAGCGGCTATTCGCCCACCCAGTATCTCCTCCGCCGCCGGATTGGCGAGGCCCAGAATCTGCTGATCTCCACAGAGCTGCCGATGGCGAAGATCGCGGAACAAGTGGGCTTCGAAACCCAGAACTACTTCAATCTGCAGTTCTCCAAGCACGTAGGGATGCCGCCGGGGAAGTACCGGGAGTCCTTCGTGGGGAAGAAAAAACTGTAGCGCAAGGCCGGACAGAGCATGCTGTCCGGCCTTTTTCGCTATTTGCCCAAGAAGTAGAGCCCGGCGAGGCAGATGACCGCCCCCAGCACCTTGCTGGGGGTAACGGCCTCCTGGTACAGAAGGGCCCCCACCAGATAGGTCACGGTCATGGAGGCCATGGCGTCCATCTCCCTGGGGACGGACTTGGTGCGGATTTGATAGAGAATGTTGGATACGACCACCAGGGCGATGGGCCAGATATAAGACATCATATTCCCTTCTAAAAAAGCAGCCAGGCTTTTCAGCCTGACTGCCGGTAGGTGCTCACCCGTACTCGATGGCATGATGACAGCACGCCGGGACCAGCCTGTCAAGCCGCTTTACAGCGCCATGGTTTCCCACTTGTGCCCGTGGAACCGGGGGAGGAAGAAGGCGATGCGGAGGAACCAGTCGGTAAACATGGCCATCCAGATACCCACCACGCCAAAGCCCATGAACCGCCCCAGGAGAATTCCAAAGCCCACCCGCATAGTCCACATGGAGACGGAGGAGACCACCATAGTGAACCGGGTGTCTCCCGCGGCCCTCAGGGCCTGGGGCAGGGTGAAGGACAGCGGCCAGATCAGCATGCCCATAAAGCCGTGCATCCAGATGATCTGCCGGGCGTAGTGCTCCGCCTCCGCCGAGACGTTGTACAGCCGCAGGACCAGGGGCAGGGAGAGGTACACCAGCAGGATGCACAGGTCCATGGAGATATAGGCCGCTTTCAGCAGCTTCTTCGTGTAGAACCGGGCCTTGCCATAGTCCCCGGCGCCCACGCACTGGGACACCACCGTCACAATGCCAAGGCCCAGGGCGTTGCCCGCCACACACTGGAAGGTGGCGAAGGTGTTGCCGATGGCGTTGGCCGCCACGGAGGCGGTGCCCAGGACAGAGACCGTGGAGAGGAGCAGAATTTTTCCCAGCTGGAACATGCTGCTCTCCAGCCCGTTGGTTACGCCGAAGCGGAGGATGTTCTTCACAATGTAGCGGTCATGCCGGAGACCCAGCTTCTCCACCTGGAGGGCCAGCCCGGGCCGCCGGAGCAGAACCAGCATAGCCCCCGCCGCAAAGACCCGGGAGACCACCGTGGGAATGGCCACCCCCTCCACGCCCATGTGGAGGCCGAAGATCAAAAGGGCGTTTCCGGCGGCGTTGATGACGTTCATCACCAGGGAGACCCACATGGAAATTTTGGAGTTTCCCATCACCCGGAAGAGGGCCGCCCCGGCGCTGTAGACCGCCAGGAAGGGGACGGAGGATTCCACGATCAGGTAATATGTGTTGGCGTAGGCCGCCACATCCGGCTCCACCTGGCCGAAAACCACGTTCAGCACGAAGCCCCGGCCCAGGTAGAAGAGGGCCATAATCACCAGGGACGACTCGGCCATAAAGAGGAGCAGCTGTTCTCCGGCGTGGCCGGCCTTGTTTCGCTCCCGGCGGCCCAGGTACTGTCCAGCGATGGCCGCGCCGCCGGTGGCCAGGGCGGCGAAGGCGTTTACCAGCAGCACGTTCACCGTGTCCACCAGGGATACGGCGGAGATGGCCGCCTCTCCCACCTGGGAGACCATAACAGAGTCCAGCAGGCCCACGGTGATGGCCAGCAGCTGCTCGATGACCAGCGGCACCACAAGTCGCCGGAGGTCCCGGCTGGTAAAGTCTATTTGAATTGGTTTGGATTCCATATTGCCTCTTTTCCTATACGCTAAGAGCCTTGCGGCTTTCCGATAAGCGCGGGTTATCGAAATTCCCGGGGGTTCATGTGAAAGGTGTTCCGGAAGGCCCGGAGGAAGGTGGAATACTCGGAAAAGCCCACCTGCTCCGCCGCCTTCATCACCGGCGTCCCCGCCCGGATCAGCTCCCCCGCCCGGAGGAGCCGCTTCTGGCTGATGTATTGGTGGATGGTGTAACCGGTGACGGCCTTGAAGCGGTGCATCAGGTAATACCGGCTGAGATAGAACCGCCCCGCCAGGGCGCTGACCGTCAAATCCGCCTCCAGATGGGCGGCGATGTAGCGGAGAATCTCCTCAATCTTGGGGTCCACCCGGTAGCTGTCCCGCTGCTCCTGGGCGGTGCGGTCCCGGAGCAGGTCCCGGTTCACGTCGATGAGGAGCTGCTGGCAGAGGGTGTCCGCCATGCGCCCCGCGCCGAACTCCGTGGAGTGGAGGGCCTCCTCCAGCCGCTGGACGGCCCCCATGTATTGAAGCCGCCGCTCCGCGTCCGCCCGCAGCAGATGGAAGCCCCGGCGGCGTGCGGCCTCAAAGCAGGCGTCCAGAGCCTCGCCGGGGTCGCTTCGGGCGGCCAGCCAATCCCGGCCCAGCCAGATGACCACCCGCTCATAGGGCTCCGAGGGGTCAATAATGGGCCGGTGAATCAGGTTGTGCTGGACCAGCAGAACGTCCCAGGGCTGGAGGAAGTAGGTGACGCCCTCCACCAGATAGGCCGCCTTCCCCCCCAGGAGGAGAATGAGCTTGTCGAACTCGTGGTAATGGTAATCCACCTTCTGGGCCCGGCTGTCCTTGAGGTGGAAGAGGCGGAAGTCCTCGTTGAGGTAGCCCCGCTTGCTGGCGGTCTCTCCAATGAGCATGGCGGCTTCCTCCTTTCCCGGTTTGTGACCTCTATCCTAGCGCACTTTTTGCCCTCCCGCAACCTGAATAACCAACAAACCTGGAAAAAGATTTCCCGCATCTTTGGCGGAAGCGGCAAAAACCAGGGCTTCGAGACCGGAAAATTTGGGCACACGGGTTTCTTGAAATTTGCTATAGTTATGTATAAGATAGTCAGGCATAGCAACGAGGGTAAGACTTGCTCTTGGGGACCTGCTTCCCGATACGGTATGAGGTGAATGTATGAACGCTTACGTAGTCGCAGATCAGCGCTGGGCCTTTGGCCGGAATGGGGGACTGCTCTTCTCCCTGCCCGCCGACCTGGACCGCTTTCACGCCCTGACCCGAAACGGCACCGTCATCATGGGGCCGGAACGGCTGGAATTTTTCACAGGCGGGTCTCCCCTGCCCCAGAGGCGAAACATCGTCGTCACACGGGACCCCTCCCACCTGCCGGAGGGGGCGGAGGGCGTTTCCTCCCCGGAGAAGGCCCTGACCCTGGCGGGCGGGCCGGAGGCGGAAAACCTGTGGATCATCGGCGGCGGCAGCATTTACGCCGCCCTGCTCTCCCGGTGCCGCCGGGTGTACCTCACCCGGGTGGAGACCCGGGTGCGGGAGTCGGACACCTTCTTCCCCAACCTGGATAAGCTGCCCAACTGGGAGGTGGCCGGCCAAGGGGAGCCCATGGAGGAGAACGGTTTGAAATTCCGCTTTTTCGAGTACGTCAACACGAAGCTGGGAAGCTGAAACCGCAAGGGACTTTTGGGAATGGCGATTCCCGAAAGTCCCTTGTTTTCGGTCTTGCCCCACGGTATAATCAAGGGAGAAAACCGCCCGGAAAGGAGGGGCTTCCATGGCGGACCTAAAAACGGACGTGCGCTATAGCAAAGGTATCGGTGAACAGCGGGCCAAGGCCCTTGGAAAGCTGGGGATTCACACCCTCCGGGACCTGATCTCCTGGTTTCCCCGGCGGTACGAGGACCGGAGAGAGACCCGGCACATCGCGGACCTGGTTCCCGGCGAGACCGCCTGCGTCTGCGCCATGGTGGCGTCAGCCCCCACGGTATCCCATATCCGCAAGGGTCTGGATTTGGTGAAGGTCCGGGCAGTGGACGAAACCGGCGCTCTGGACGTGACCTTCTTCAACCAGTCCTGGCTGAAAAACAGCCTCCGCCCGGGGGAGACCTATGTTTTCTGCGGCAAGGCAGAGGGGAACCTGCTCCGCCGCCGGATGGCAAACCCCATCGTAGAGCCGGAGGGCCGCCGGGAGGCCACGGGCCGCATCGTCCCCATTTACCCCCTTACCGCCGGGGTCAGCCAACTGATCCTCTCCCGGTCCATCCGCCAGGGGCTGGACGCTTGCGGGGACATCCTGCCGGACGTGCTGCCGGATGAGGTCCGGCGAGAGCACCAGCTCTGCCGGGTGGGCTTTGCCTATGAAAACATCCACTTTCCGGCGGACGGCGAGTCTCTGGACCTGGCCCGGCGGCGATTGGCCTTTGAGGAGCTGTTCCTTTTCACCCTGGGCCTCCGGCGGCTGCGGCAGCGGCGGGAGGTGGTGGAGGTGGAGCCCTTCCATCCCGTGGATATGGAGGTCTTTTATGGGGCCCTGCCCTTCACCCTGACGGGGGCCCAGCGCCGCTGTGTAGAGGAGGCTCTGGGCGATATGGCCTCCGGCCGCCCCATGAACCGCCTCTGCCAGGGGGACGTGGGCAGCGGCAAAACCATGGTGGCCGCCGCCTGCGCCTATTTCTGTGTAAAAAACGGCCGACAGGCCGCCCTGATGGCTCCCACAGAAATCCTGGCCCGCCAGCACTACGAGGGTCTGGCCCCTCTGCTGGAGCCCCTGGGGATTCGCTGCGCCCTTCTCACCGGCGCCCATACCGCCCGGGAGAAAAAGGCCCTGGCCGCCAGCCTCGCGGCGGGAGACGTGGACTTTATTTTGGGCACCCACGCTCTGATTACCGGCGGACTGGAGTACCGGCGCTTGGGACTGGTGGTGACGGACGAGCAGCACCGCTTCGGCGTGGGACAGAGGGCGGCCCTGGCGGGGAAGGGGGACCACCCCCATACGCTGGTCATGTCCGCCACCCCCATCCCCCGGACCCTGGCCCTGATTCTCTACGGCGATTTGGACGTGTCCGTCATCGACCAGCTCCCCCCGGGGCGGCGGACGGTCCAGACCTCCTTGGTGAACAGCAGCTACCATCCCCGGATTTATAAGTTCCTCCGAAAGCTGGTAGGCGAGGGGCGGCAGGCTTATATCGTCTGTCCCCAGGTATCCGAGAGCGGGGAGGGAGGCGACGACCGAAAGGCCGTGACGGAGTATGCCGCCCAGCTCCAACGGGAGGTTTTCCCGGACCTCCGGGTGGCCTACGTCCACGGGAAGATGAAGCCCAAGGAGAAGGACGCGGTGATGGCCGCCTTTTCCGCCGGGGAGACGGATGTTCTGGTATCCACCACCGTCATTGAGGTGGGGGTGGACGTGCCCAACGCCGCCGTCATAGTGGTGGAAAACGCGGAGCGCTTTGGCCTGAGCCAGCTCCATCAGCTCCGGGGCCGGGTGGGCCGGGGCGCGTGGCAGTCCTATTGCGTGCTGGTCTCCGACAACCAAAATGAGGAGACCCGGCAGCGGCTGAAGGTCATGACCCGCACCGCCGACGGCTTCAAAATCGCGGAGGAGGACCTGCGCCTCCGGGGGCCGGGGGACTTTTTCGGCCAGCGTCAGCACGGCCTGCCAGGACTGCGGGTGGCGGACATCGGCTGTGACACCCAGCTTTTGCGGGAAGCCCAGGACGCGGCGGACGCCCTGCTGGCCCGGGACCCGAACCTGGAAACCTGTCCCGCCACAGCGGAGCGAATGGCGGAGCTCTTCACGGAAGCGGCGGATACACTGAACTAAGCAACCAGCGCCTCCCCTGGAATCGGGGGAGGCGCTGGTTGTCTATTCGTGCGGGGTAGCGTTCCAAGCGGCAAGGACCGGCCTGTATAAAAGAAGAGCCGCGGCCGCGTTCAAACCGCCCTTTATTACATTAAATGGCAAAAAGGCTGGAATCAGCAGTTCTGCAACCGCCTCTCTGGGATATCCCATGTAAATGGGGGCGATGAAATAGTTCCAGAGCAGCATGACAAGGACCATGCAAAGCCACCCGCAGAGCAGTCCCGCCGCCGCGCCAAGGAAGGTTCGCCGCCTCTGGTAAACCAAGGCCGCCGTGCAGGCAAAGGAGCAGCTTGAAACGACGTTCATAAGCATGCCCAGTACGCCGGTTTCGCTGATGGTGAACATCTCAGCCAAGGAGACAGTCAGAGCGACGGAACAGGAAGCCGGCGGCCCGAGGATCAATCCGCCGAGGGCTATGACAATATCCTTGGGGTCGTACTTCAAGAAGAGCACCAGCGGGACGCGCCCAACGGCGGCGGCCGCGTAGGCGAGGGCGCAGAGCATGCCGATGGCGGTAAGGTTTTTGGCTTGACGGTTCATGGAACATACCTCCTAAAAATAAACACCGAAAAGCAAAGCAATGCCTTTCGGTGTGGTGATGTTAAGGGGTATGGAACCTGTCAACAAGGCGTTTGCCAGATCAAGAAAAGCCGCGCGGATTGTCAGAGTATCCCTGACAAATTCCATACGCCCTCTTTAATCCAGACTATACTGTCGGTTTTGGACTTTCACCAAATCAGCGCTCGCACGCTCGCGGACTTTACCGCCGATCGGGAATTGCACCCTGCCTTGAAGACATTCCTTCCAATTCAGTTGTCTTTCTGATTATAAATTCTTTCCCGGTTCCTGTCAATAGGAAATCCCCGGGAGGCTTATGTTCTTTTAAGGACCCTTTACATCAGCGAGGCGGCCACTTTGCGAAGCAGCTCCTCTGGAGGAGCTTTCCGGTCAATGGCGGAAGCATCCGCAATCAGCCGAGGCAAAGACACGTTTTCCTCCTCGGCCACTTTCCTGAACATGGGCAGAAAGCTGGAGTGGCAGCCGGAAAGGCCCAGCATCAGGTCGGTGGGATTCACCGCGGCGTGATACCCATAGGGCCGCATGGCGGGAAGCAGCTCCTGCTCCAAGTAATCCAGCAGTTTGTACAGATCAACTTCCGGAAGATACCCGGCCTTTTTCAGCGTTGCCGCCGCCAGTTCCGTGGCACAGTTGCCGGCGGAGCGGGCCATGCCCAGCAGACCACAGTCGATCTCGTCCGCTCCGGCCTTTGCCGCCGCCAGGGCGTTGGCCTGGGACAGCCCCAGGTTGCTGTGACCATGGAACCCCACGGGGATGGTGACGGCCTGCTTTAAGTAAGTCACATATTTCGAGGCATCCTCCGGGAACATGGTTCCGGCGGAGTCCATGATGGTGATCTTGTCCACGCCCGCGTCCTGGAGCAGCTTCGCCTCGTCGGCCAGCTCCTCCGGGGTGGAGACGTAGGCTTTCATTAGCGAATATCGGCAGACGAGCCCGGCCTTCTTCACCAGCCGCACGGCCTCCGCGGAGCCCGCGCCGTCTCCGGCGTTGGCGCCTACTCTCAGGAAGTTCAGGCCCGCGGCGGCGGCCTTTTGAATGTTTTTTTCCGTGGTGCACCGGGCCAGTTGGAACATGCCGATACGGCCCTTGGGCAGATAGGGCTGGAGGATATCGAAGTATTCCTGGTCAGAGGGAGCGTTGGTAGCGTTAAGCTGTTCATAGGCTCCCAGGCCCTTGCAGTTCCCCAGCTCAATGTCTAGGATGCCGGCGTTCAGCAGGCCCTTGACGATGCTGACCGTCAGCTCTGTGGAAAAACCATGGCCGACAACATTGCCGCCATCTCGAAGAGTATTGTCAAACAGATTCATCGTAATAGATTCCTTTCCGACTTTTCAGCCTGCGGGCGGTTATAATTCCCGCGATGATTGCTCGGCGCGAACCAGCCTCCTTTTTGAACCGGCGGCGCGCCTGGAAGTTGTGGCTGGAGGACATCCGGCCCATCACGCGGGCGTGCGGGATAAGGATAGACGCCAAGAAGTCAGCAAACAGATTCAGGTTCAAGTTGGCTGTGGCGGAGTAGATGCGAACTCCCAGCGCCGCGCCGGAAATCTGCGTCTGCTCCGCCACAGCCTTTTTGTTCGGGTAATTTGTCAGCCGCGAAAGTAAAGACCTTACCCGCGGCGGCTTCGACGGGATTTTTCTTTCTTGAAGCGAGACCTGTTTCGCTTGTGCGCTTTCCAGTAAACTTATGGGGAGACGAGCCGTCCAGGGTTTTCCGCGATCATCATCCGTAATTCCCGGCGGGAAAACTTGTTTTCTAATAGCTTCCTTGCGTATTTCAGCAGCCCGACATCGGGGTAATCGTGATTGGCTTGTCCCAAATCTGTAGATACTACAATATGTTCCGGCCCAATCTCCTTTATCTCATGAAAGACCTCATCCCAGGAAACAGCCTTCAATACGGCGGGAGATGTATAGGAGTGCTCAATGACGGCTCCAAGCCGGACAAGCTCTTTTTGCTCCTCTACGGAGTAGTGGGTAAAACTCCAGTCCGCATGGGTAATCAAGAGCCTTCGGAATCCGCGCCGATGGGCCTCCCTGGCCAAAGCAAACGTTTCACCATGGGTGATATGCCCCGTGCCAAGTACTATGTCATACTCCTGAACCAGTTCCAGCACCTCACCCATTTCTTTCGTGAGATGTCCTTCTTGATTTGTTAGGCGATAGGAAGGAACAGCGACTCCGCAAGAGAGGAGCTTGCTTTGCATAGCGATATATGCCGGCAGTTCCTTCAGATAATACTTTTGCTGGGAATCCGAATCAAAGGTCGGACACCATACGATGCGCGCGCCAAGGCGGGCGGCTGCTTCCACTGCCATGGGATTTACACCGCCCGTCGCGGAATTCATGGTCAGTGTTCCGATAGCCCGACAGGACGGCACCAGTTCGTTGACCAGCGCGGCCTGTTGGCAGGTATTGTCATAATGGGCTTTGATTGCGAAGCCCCGCATGCCGCGTTTTGCGGCGCGCTTTGCCATTTCCAGGCCCGTGACAGCCCGGGGGATCACATCCGGGCCGCAGTGAATATGGAGGTCATACGCGCCTTCCAACAAATTATCCATACATCCTCCTAAGCCGCGGCTGTGACCAGGCTGGGGATTAGAAGAGAAATCTGCGGGAAAATCACCATGAGCAGCAGCACAATGACGGCTGCGCACAGGAAGGGAATCACGCCTTTCACCACTTCGGCAAAGGGGAGTTTTGTCAAGCCTACCACAGAGAACAGATTCGCGCCAAAGGGCGGCGTAACAAAGCCCACAATCAATGTCACGCAAAAAACAATGCCCAAGTGAATTTCATGGATTCCCATAGCTGTGCCAATCGGGACCAAAATGGGCGCCAGCATCACGATACTGGCCAGAGCGTCCATCAAACAGCCGATAAACAGCAGTACGGCCATTAGCAAAATCCAATACAAGGTCTTGCTGCCATTCAGCATCGGGATTACTACATTGGCGATTTGCGCGGGAATCCTCGTGGTAGAGAGGATCCAGCCAAAAACAGCGGCAGAGCCGGTAAGAATGGCGATCATCGCGGTAGTTTCCACTGTTTTTCGAAGAATTTCTGAAAAAGATTTCAGGTTGATTTTCCGATAGACCACGGCCAGAATGAGCGAATACACGCACCCTACGGTGGCGGACTCTGTAGGTGTGACAACCCCGCCATAGATACCGCCTAGAATCAATACCGGGAGCAGCAGGGTTGGCAATGCTCGCCAAGTAATTCGCGGAATATCCCGGAAGGCATGACGCTCCGTAGAAATCGTCAGGTCAAACTTTTTTGTGACAATCTGATTGGCGATTACCAGAAAAAGAGCAATCAGAACCCCCGGTAAAATACCGCCCATAAACATCTTGGTAATGGAGACGCCCATAGTTGTTCCATAGACAATCATCACGATGCTCGGAGGGATGACTGGTCCCAGAGCGCCTGCCATCGCGGTCAGACCGGCGGCGGTGCGAGGCGGGTATCCGTTTTCCTTCATGGCAGGGATCAGCAATGACCCAATGGCCATGACGGTCGCGGGCCCAGAACCGGACAGCGCCGCGAAAATCGTGCAGCAAATAATGGCGACAATGCCTAACGAACCCCGAATGTGCCCAAAGATGGAATATACCCAGTCGACCAGCCGCTGGGAAAGTCCACAAGCTTCCATGATATAACCCATCAATGTAAACAGCGGGATTGCCAGGAGACTGCTGGAATCCAGTCCCAGTGCCAGCTTTTGGGCCACAACCACCAAGGGCTTCAAATCGGTAATTTGCAGGAACAGGCTGCTGGATAGCAGGATCGCAAACCCGATCGGGATTCCAAAGAAAATCATAACCAGCAGCATACCAAGTAGAAGAATGCCCATTATTGATTTTTCACCTCTTCTTTCGGCTCCTGTGCCAGCCAGACATTGATTACTCGGTTTATGATAAAAATGCAGACTAAGACGCCGCAAAGGGGAATCACGCCATACACCACGCCCATGGAGAGCTTTAAAGATGGACTGGTTTGACCAAAGGTGCGAGCGGAAAGCGCGAGGCCATACCGGGCAAAGATTACACCGACATAAAACATGGATGCGTAAACGACCGTTTGATATACTTTTTTTGTCAAATCATGCAGCTTGCTCGAAAATAGATCGACCACCGCGTGACCACCCCGATAAACCAAGACCGATGCTCCGAGGAGGTCCAGCCAGATAAAACAGTAACGTGCCGTTTCCTCAGTCCAAGTAAACGAGCTGCCCATGACATACCGGCTGAACACCTGCAATGCGGAGCAACAGAGCATGATCACGACTAGTAGGGAACAAAGCCCTAGGATTCCCGAGCAGATCAGGTCGCACACCCGATTAAAATGCTTCATGAATAACTCCCTTCCCAGGCGGACCGCGCCGCCTCAGCATGGTCCTTACTGGCAAAGGGCCTGGATATTTTCAAACAGTTCCTCCCCGATTGCGCTCTTGTATTTATCATACAAGCCGGAGCTTTCCACGGCATTTTGAAGCTCGGGAAGGTCCGGGTAATTAATCTTCATGCCCTTCTCCTCCAAACTGGCCAAAGTTTCGGTTTCTCCATCCTCCAGCCACTTGCGTTGGTCGGCCGCCGCTTTCTGAGCGGCTTCTGTCAAAATGCCCCGCTGTTCCTCGCTTAAGCTCTGGAAAAGGCTCTCAGAAATCATGAAGGGGTTGGGGCTGTACAAATGATTGATCATGGAAATATCGGAGCAGACCTCGAAGAATCCCGCTGAGAGAACGACAGCGGGCGTAATCTCAAAAGCGTCCACCGTGCCCTGCTGCAAAGCGGTAAACGTCTCTGTATAGGCCAGGGGGGTGGGATTAGCTCCCAGCGCGTTAAAGGTGTCGATGTAAATATCACTTTCGGGAACACGGATTTTCATGCCTTTTAGATCGGAAAGAGCGTTAACGGCGATATTGCCGATTACCTGTCGGAAGCCGCCTTGGCCGTAGGTCAGAACGCGAATTCCGCTCTGCTCCGCGAAGCTGTCCGTCAATTCCCGCATCACGTCAGAGTCCAGAATTTTATAAGCGGTTTCGTAATCCGTAATGAGGTAGGGCAGATCCAAAACGGAAAATCTGGGATCAAAATTGCTGAGGACCATGTTCGCGGTAGAGGCCATCTCAATGGTGCCAAGCTGCATTCCCTCTACTAGATCCCGTTCACCGCCAAGCTGGCCGTTGCCAACAATTTCAATCTCCATGGCGCCGTTAGAGAGTTCCTTGACATAATTTGCGAACAGCATGGACATCTTCTGATGAATACCATCCTCGCTTTCCGTGTCACTGTGCGCCAGCTGAATCTTAACGGTCTCCCCGCTGGAATTTGAAGAGTCCGAAGGTGTGTCCGCACGGTTTCCGCCATTACCGCTGCATCCGGTCAAAATAGCGACAGCCATGACCACACTGAGAAACAAAGCCATTCTCTTTTTCATGATTTTTTCCTTTCTGGCTATAAAATAACCGCAGAACCACCAGCTTCAGGGAACCGGGTGAATGGGTTTCTTGCCGGCAAGAACATTGAGGGTCTCCTCGACGACCTCGATACCGGCTTTGCGGAGGGCGTCCTCGGTATTTCCGCCCAAATGAGGCGTGGCGCTGAAATTAGGCAGGGACAGGAGCTTGTTTTCCGCTGTGGGAGGTTCGTTCACAAAGGTGTCGCAGGCCGCGGCCTTCAGCTTTCCGGAGACAAGCGCGTCATACAGGTCGTCCTCATTGATAACAGCGCCTCGGGCCGCGTTGACGAACACCGCGCCTGGCTTGAAGTGGTCAAACAGCTTACCGGAAATCATATTCTCCGTAGACTTTACTAAGGGCACGTTGATGTTTACCAGGTCGGAGCGCTCCAGCAGCTCCTCCAGGGTCTCCACCTTTACAAAGCCCCGTTTAGCGGCGTCCTCGGCTGACACGTAGGGGTCATAGCCCAGGACCTTTGCGCCAAAACCGGCGCTCATGATGTGAGCGACTCGCTGGGCGATGTTTCCCATGCCGATCTGCCCGAAGGTCTTGTCCAGAATTTCCGTCCCCAGGAAATCACTGGGCGCGATGGTAGTAAACTCGCTCCGGCGGCACTTAACGTTGGCCTCATAGATTCGCCGCTCCAGAGTCAAGAACAGGCCCACCGTCCTCTCCGCCACAGAGTCTGCGTTTGCGGTGGGGGTGTAGATCACCTGAATCCCCCGTTCTTTAGCGGCTTTTACGTCGATGGTGTTGCAGCCGATGCCGTGTTTGACGATGACCTTTAGTTTTTTCGCTCGGTCCATCATTTCGGCGGTGACCGGGATGTTCCGCAGAATGATGGCGTCGATCTCTTCAATTTGGTCAAAGTGATCTACTACTGTGACATGCTCCTTCAGGGTTTTGACCGCTTCCGGGTAAATGTACTCGCTTAGATACACAATCATAAAATGCGCTCTTTCCTCCTTTTCAATGCGCGCTTTGCGCGAGATGATGCAATCATTTCAAGAGAATGTATTTAGTAGTGATTGCATCTATATCATACATGGGTTGTGTATACTTCGTCAATGTAAAATATGAAGAAAATACGACAAATTTTTTGTAAGTAATGTAAAAAGGACAGGCAGTGGCCTGTCCTTTTTGCTATAACTTGCCAGCTTTTTCACAAGCGCAGATCTTCAGTCAGCTCGTCCCGCTCCGCGGCCAAATCACGATAACGCGTTGAGCATATTTGAGAAAGTTTCGTTAAAAGATACTCAGAAATTACATTAAGCGCAATGGTTGAGTTGAAAAAAACTGCGTTTCGGGTCTGTGCCAGCAATACCACATCCGCAAGCCCCACCAATGGGGACAGGGAACTGTTGGTAATCAAGCAAATCCGCGCGCCGCGTTTTTTTGCCAGCTGAGCCAGCTTCTGGTCAGAACGGTAATAACGGTTAAGAGAAAAGAATAGCACGCAGTCCTCCGGGGTGATATCCTGTAGACTTCCGATTCCACCAGTACCTTCGTCCGAAATGGCAATCACATGATCCACTAAAAAACGCATCATCCACGCGAATTGATTCGCAAGCCCCAAACAGCCGCGGAACCCGATGATATAGCGGTGCTCTGCCTGGGCCAGTATGGATACCACCTGATTAAACGCCTCTTCGCTGTTATTTTGAAATGTCCATTTCAGATTAAACTGGACTATTTTCTTATAAGACTCGCAGGGGTCCTCACTGGCATATTCGGCTTGATTGGAATCAAAACGATCCACCAGCGACAGACTGTTGACCCCGCCGGTAGCCTGCATCGCTAAATTGCTGTAAATATCATTTTTCAAATCCGTAAAGCCTTCATAACGAATGGCTCTGGCAAAGCGCGTAATGGAAGCGTCACTGACCCCGATTGCTTTAGCTACCTCCATGGAAGAGCTCATGCCCACTTTTTCCGGATTCTGTATGAAATACTCCGCGATTTTTCTCTGCACTTTTGTTAGCTTCGCTTCTTTCACCCGTTTCGCGATTACATTTTCCATAAACGCCTCGCCTCCTATCAACAAAATTATACCACAGGGCAGTCTGGATGTCTATTCTGGATGTCGCAAATACGTCAATTTCTTTCTGCGGTCCAGAAGTGAGAGCCTGTATTCACAATGGGGGAGTATTTGGATAGATAGGGATTTTCCTGTCAGACAAGGAGCTTTTTCGCGGCAATCCTGAAAAAATTTGTCGTGACAATTTCCCAATCGGTTGTTATACTTAACCCAATAGAAGGGCGCGTGGCGGGGCCAAAAGACCAGATGGAGCGAACCGAGCTGTTACGCCGTTTTTGCGGGCCATCGCCTGGCTCGTGAAGCCCATTGGAGATGGAGGCGCGGAGATGAACTATGACGAAATATGCGGAGGCTATTACTTCTCAAAATTCCTGGTGGAATTTGAACAGGAAACGGCAGGCCCAGGCGACTTTCAGCGTTATATGCTCTCAGACTTCCGGGAGCTTCTTGGGCGGGCGCCCCCTGGAACGCGGGAGAGCGTAGGCTCTTCCATATACACGGTATTTCACGAGGCAACCCACTTAATCCATGATTTCACACTTGGCAGCGAACTGCTGCGGGACGTTCTGGAGGATCATATCTGCGGCGAAATAAAAGCGTACATAGAGGCCGCCTATGAACCCGGCTTTCCGCTGCTCCTGCCGCTGAATCAGTACGGGTTTTATGCCAAGGACAATCTTGTCAAAAAGCTCCAGGAGACACAGAAGGCCATTTATACCCACAAGATTCTGACGGGCGCGCGGGGCAAGAACATGGCCTCCATCAATACGGAGGACCTGCTGGAATCGCTTGTTGCCGTGCGCGCGCGTAACTGTATATTCTATAGCCTGCCGGAATCTGACCGCGGCAGCTTTGCGTATGCCCGTTTTGATATGGAGAAGATGTCGGGCAAATACGCAAGCCTCTGGTCCCTTTACAAAACAGCGCTTGGGTCCAACCTGAACCACGGCCGGTTGTTTGCCACGACTTCCTTTTTGCTGTTGTGCGACATCGCTCTCCACATTCCCTGCTTTATACCCGGCGAGGAGGAAGGGGATCCCAATTTTGAGGTACCGGAAGCCTTTCTCCCTCCCGTGCGTTTTGTACGCGCGCTGGAGGCCCTGAAGGAAAACGCCGGATTTCCCGACGCGGTGGAGGGTACGGATTTTTATATTACGCTGCACGACTTCCTTGCGAGGCGCAACGGGTGGCCGCTGTTTCGGCAGACCTATGAGAGCTGGCACGGCTTTTTGCGCCACAGAGCGAAGCGGGGCTTTATGGTGTCCGATGGCTACAGGCTGTTGGCCGCCGCGTTTAAAGGAAGCTTGCCGACGCGGATGATTACAAGACTTCCGGGAGAACTTCTCTGCCGGATGGGGGTTCCTGTCCTCATAAAGTATAACGGCCAGAGCGGCGGAGCCGTCCTCGAATATACGTTTTCCTTTTTGGCGGACCATGCGTTCGAGGCATTTTCTGTACTGGAAACTTCCTCCGGAAGCCCTTTGCGGGATCCGTATATCATTATGGAGGACTTCCGGAACACGTGGTCTCTGGAGAGCTTTGAGCAGGCCATACAAACGGAAATGGACCGCTCCTGGAATTACCAGGCGTCGTTTACATTCTTACGGGAAATTCTTTGCCGGATTATAGCAAAGGAATTTTTTAAGGCTGTGGAGAACAAATCCTGTTTTTCCTGTCCGATAGCCGGACTGCACTGTCAGTCCAAGCGGGTCGCCTGCCGCGGCTTGAAAAAGTTGACCAATCTGCCCCCGCGATGCTGCCTGGAGCTATGGCTTCGGGAGTCGGGCATCCGGAAGGACAGTATCTGTTGGGAGGGATGATGATGGATTTTAGGCGACTGGAAGAAGACGCGCGGAGCGCGCTGGAACAGTATTTTGAGCGTGGACGGGACGACGGGGAAGGCAGCTGCGGCGGCAAGCTGCTGTGTGCGCTTCCGATGATGATTGATATTATAAACTGGCTGGTTTTGCCGGTGATGGTTGTGGTGATCTCCGATTATTTGCTCCAGAACGTGGTACCGTGGCGAACAGGGACCTCCGATAAAACCCAAAAGAGAGTGGAAGAGCTGGAGGCGGCGGCGAAGGAAACGATTTGCCAGCGGTGCGCCAGCAGTTCCGCGTTGAAGGGCCAGTCCTCGGAGGCCATCACAAAGTATGTCTATATTATCTTGGCGGAACAGGATGCCCTGCGTATAGACCCGGAGCATCGTTCCCCTCTGGAGATTCAGAAAATCATATCCGCGTTGGAATCCATGCTCGAAAATACTTAGAGAGACTTTGGGGACGAGGAGCGCATGGAACGAGTCCCGTTTTTCGGACTGTTTTATCGAAAAGCGGGGCTTTCTTTTGTCCAATCCGCCGCCTCGTTCGGGACAGCGCGGGCCTGCGAGATTACCCGCCGGGCGGGAGGCCGCAGCTCATTCAAAGCTTCCGCTATTCAAAGAAACCGCTGTCTCTACCGGTTTTCAGAAATCCGGTCCCTTCTGGCCGCCGTTGAGACCGGTTGCTGGATGCCCGGCCGGAGGACCGCGGACGGCAGGATCATTACCGCCCCCACACGCGAATAAAATTAGATTGAGCCAAGCAGGTTCCCCATGCCGCTGATAGGGCGGTCCCAATTGCAGATACAAGGAGGCAGTCAACATGCTATCGACCAAGCACGCCGCTCTGGCGATTAAGCTTCTATCCCTGGCCCTCGTCGCCGCGCTTTCCTTCTTCGTTGCCACCGCGGCGCTTCCCGAGACAAATTTTGTAAAGGACTCTCTGAAAAGCGTGGAGGAGAGCGGCGATACGGTGATGCGGTTTTCCGCCGCCACCCTCTCCGCCTCTTTGGCGATTTCCGCACTGCCGGACGACTTCGCGACGCCCTTGGCGGACAGCCTGGCGGATATGAACCTCTATTTTGTGGCAATCCTCGTGGCCCTGTTCCTGGAAAAAATCCTGATTCGGTATGGGATAAAAGCGGCCTTCGCGTTTCTGATTCCGGCGGCCTGCTTTATAGGGGGCTTGTTCATTGTTACCAGGAGGAACCTCTTGAAAAGTCTGGCGATTCGGCTTTGCGTTCTTGCCTTGGCGGTGGCCTTCGTCGTTCCGTGCAGTACATCGATTACCGGCGCCGCCGCATCCGACCTCACAGCCTATGTCAATGATACGATTGCGGAAACGGAGGGGGGCTCCGGCAAGCTCCACAAAGCCATGGAGGACGGGGCGGAGGAGAAAGGCATGTTTGAAAAGCTGTCGGACCTCTTCCAAACAGCTATCCGCGACATCTCAGATTTGATGCTGCACTTCCAGAATACCATTCGAAAATGTATGAATTCCATCGCCATCCTGATTCTGACCAACTGTCTTATGCCGCTGCTCACGTTCTTTGTCCTCAAGTGGATTCTGCGGGAGCTGTTCCAAATCGCGGCCCCCCTGCCGTCTGCGGGGGAGCGCCTCGACGCCGCCCCGGATGCTGTTTCCAGATTCGATTCGGAACTTGTTTCCATGGGAGGGAAGCGGCCATGAAAAACCGGCAAAAGCGTTTGAACATCACCGCCGGCGTACTGGCGGGGCTGCTCGCTGCGGTTGTCCTCTGGGGGCTCATCTTTCGTGCCGACCCCTTACAGATGCAGGTATCTGACGGCATTGAACAAATTGATCTGGACACGATCTACCTTCATTCCAGCGGTGTGGAGGTCAGCTTCTCCGATGTGATTCTCTCCGGTCAAAACGAAACCCGAAAGCTGATTGTCAGCACGCAGACCAGCACAGTCTCCACGAAGCTGACGGACCGCCTCATTAAGCAGCTGGACTTTGATTTCATGAAAAAGACGCAGAATGTGCTTTATACCGGCACGGGGTACTTCGTTGTGGACCTGGACAATCTGACTGCCGCCAATGTTGTGGAGGACCATGAGGAAAAAACGGTGACAATCTTTGTTAGCCACCCTTACTTGCGGACCATCGAAATCGATCCGGGCCGTATCATTATAGAGGATGTTGAGGAAAGCCTGCTGGCCCGGGGAGACATCAAGCTGAGCGTGGCGGACTACACCGCCATTGAAGAGGACCTGCGCTCCCGGCTGGAGAAAGAATTGGATACTGCGGCAAACGGGCAGGCCACAGACGCGCTTGCCGTCAAAATGGTGAAGCAGGTCTACGAGCCCATTGTCAAAGCCATTGACCGCCGTTACAGCGTGGTTGTGGAATTAAAATAGCAGATTCAGCGGACAAGTTCCCTTCGGAAATCGCGTTGGTCGTTCGGAATCAGCGGGCTCAATTCTCCGAACAAATCGGACGCCAATCTATTTGCCGCAAGGCTTCCAAGTAGAAGTTCTCAGTAAATATCCTCTGGCGCACATTACAAAACCATGCCGGTAAATTTATACGAAATAGATAAAAGGATTTTCAATAGGCAGACAGGTTTCTACATCCAAATCAACAACCAGACAACTTTTTTTCTTTTCTTCTAAAAGCTGTTGAATCAAAAATCACTTTATGCTACATTCCCATTATACAGATGTTGGAAAATAACCAGGACCGCATCTGATACATAATGGAAAAGGAGCGAGATTATGAAAAGAAGAATTCTCAGCATTGTACTGCTTGCCGCTATGTGCGCGGCCCTGCTGGCGGGCTGCGGCCAGAAGTCCGCGACATGGAAGGTGACCTGCCCCTGGGCTCCCTCCGGCGTGGCCGCCATGGTGAGCCAGCAGGCGGCAACCAAGTCCACCAGCTACTCCGACACCATCACCCTGGTGGCCGAAGCCATCAAGGGAGACGCCGCCACCGTAAACACCTGGGTAGCCGACACCAAGGCCAACGATACCGAGCTGGTTTTCGTGGGCGAGGGTCTGCTGTCCATCACCTCCATCCTGGACCCGGCCAAGATGCAGTTCGGCTATGAGGACTTTGTGTTTGTGGAGAATCTGTATTCCTCCATCTTCGTCCTCTCCGCCGACGCCAAGCTGAACATCGGCAGCGTGGCCGATCTGGAAGCTTATGTCCAGCAGGGTACGGAAATCAGCGTGGCCGTCAACGGCGCCACCAGCTCCGAGGCTTTCCTGGCCGCGGCTTTGTTCGGCTCCATGGGCGCGGGAGACCAGCTGAAGCTGACTCCTTACCAGTCCGCCGCCGAGGCCGCTCAGGCCGTGTCCCGTGGTGAAACCCAGTTCGCCGTCTCCCACCAGTCCCAGATTCTGGAGACCTATCAGCAGAAGGGCGTGACCGTTGTGTGCGCCTTTGACGAGGGCAACATTGAAAACGGTCCCTTCGCCGGCGTAGAGGGCGTGGGCCAGCATGGCTATCCCTACTTCCGCAACCGCTGCTTTGTCATGGCTCGGGCCGGTACCGACGAGAAGAAGGTCGCCGAACTGAAGGAGCTCTATGGCAAGATTCTGGCGGACGCGGAGGTCGTGGAATGGCTCCAGGACACCATGCTGCTGGAAGTGGACACCATGTCCGTGGCGGATGTGGAGGCCCATGTGGAAAACGTGAAGAGCATCGTCAACGAATATAAGGATATCGTCGCGGGCTGATCGCGGCGAACCATACGGGGGAATGGGATAGGGCAGAGGTCCCGCCCATCCCCCCTTTTTATTTCCTGAATTTTGAAGGGAGGACTCCTATGAAGCAATGGGTAGAGCGGTTCAACGGCCGCATGGACGCCTGGGGCCGGAAGCTGCGCGAAAAAGAAATCCGCATCCCCATTGACCTGGTTACCGGCCTGGCGTTCGCGCTCTTCGCCCTGGCAATCCTGCTGGTCATGCCGGACCAGGTGGCGGTTTCCGAGAAGGACGTGGTCAACGGCCGGGCGTTTCCCACCCTGCTGATGACGGTTATGCTTTTGTGCTGCGCCATGCTGATTGGCAAGGAGCTCTATAAGCTGGCCACAAAGCAGCCCTTGAATTGGAAGGTCATCAACATTCAGGTGGAGGCCAAGGCGCTGGTAATCCTGGGCATTCTGCTGGGCACCTATTTTCTCAGCAAGTGGACCGGCCTGTTTGTGGTGGGCGCGGTATTTTGCTGCCTGGGTTTTTTGCTGTATTTCCGGTGCCGGAAGAAATCCTACTATGTCATTACCCTGGTCATTGCGGTAGCCATCTGGGCGGCCTTCCGCTTTGCCCTGGGCGTGGACTTTTAAGGAGGGGGATTCATGCTACAGTACATTGCCCCGGCCACCGGCCTTTTGTTTACGCTGGAAAACATCCTGTGGATTAACATCGGCGTGTTTATCGGCTCGGTTTTCGCGGCTATCCCCGGGCTGAGCGTCATCCTGTGCGTGATTTTGTTCCTGCCCGTCACCTACTCCATGACCGCCATTCCCGGCATGATGTTCCTGCTTGGCATCTACTGCGCCGGGGGCTATGGCGGCAGCGTGTCCGCCATTCTCATCAACACCCCCGGCACCCCTCACGCGGCGGCCACTATGCTGGACGGGCACCCCCTGTCGGAGCGGGGCCGGACCAAGGCCGCGCTGAAAATCGCCCTGTACGCCTCCACCTTCGGCGGGATCTTCTCCGCCCTGATGCTGCTGTTTCTGGGGCCTCAGGTGGCCCGGGTGGCCGCCCAGCTGGGTACCGCGGAGTACTTCATGGTCTGCGTCTTTGGCCTGACTATCATCGCCGGCGTATCGGGCAAGAGCATGATCAAGGGCTTAATTTCCGCCTGCCTGGGACTGCTTATCTCCTGCGTAGGCTCCGACCCCATGACCAGCTATGACCGCTTTACCTTCGGCATTTCCCGGCTGTACCTGGGTTTGGACCTGGCGGTCTGCCTCATCGGCCTTTTCGCCCTGGTGGAGATCATGTCCAAGGCGGAGAAACGGCTGGACCGCTTGAATCTGGATACCACCCAAATCAAGGACGACGGCGTCATTACCAAGGAGGAATATAAGCGCATGGCCCGGCCGGTGCTGCTGTCCTCCATCATCGGCGTGATGGTGGGCATCATCCCCGGCACCGGAGCCTCAGAGGCATCCTGGTTCAGCTATAACACCGCCAAAAACATGTCCAAGCATCCGGAGGAGTTCGGACACGGCTCCGTAGAGGGCATTGCCGCCGCCGAATCGGCCAACAACGCCGTTACCGGCGCGACCCTGATTCCCCTGCTCACCTTGGGTATTCCAGGAGACGGCACGGTAGCCATCATGCTTTCCGCCCTGATGATCAACGGCCTGAATCCCGGCCTCAGCCTCTTCACCACCCAGGGAAACATCATGTACGCCATTATGCTGGGCCTGATTCTGGTGAATATCTTTATGCTTCTCCAGGGCAAGTTCCTCACCACCCTCTTTGCCAAGGTGGTGTCCATCCCCCAGGAAATCCTTACCCCCATCATCGTCATCTTCTGCTTTGCCGGGGCCTATTCCGTGAATGAGAATTTCTTCGATGTGGGCGTGGCCCTGATTTTCGCTATGCTGGCCTGGATTCTGCGGAAGCTGGAGCTTCCCCCGGTGCCCATTCTCCTGGGGCTGGTGCTGGGCGGCATGACCGAGACAAACTTCCGCCGGGCTCTGCTGATCTCCAACGGAAGCCCCAAGATCTTTTTCAGCAGCGTGTACTGCATCATTTTCCTGGTCCTGATCCTGCTGGCGGTGGGTGCCATCGTCCGGGGTAAAATGAAGGAACGAAACGCGCAGAAGGAGGCGTGACCATGCCCAACAACATTATTTTTTATTTCACCGACCAGCAGCGCTGGGATACCTGCGGCTGCTTCGGCCAGCCCCTGGATATCACGCCCAATCTGGACGCCCTGGCCCGGGAGGGCGTGAAGTTTGACAACGCCTTCTCCCCCCAGCCGGTGTGCGGCCCCTGCCGGGCCCTGTTCCAGACCGGCAAGTATCCCACGGAGACCGGCTGTTTCCGCAATAACATCATGCTGCCCGCCGGAGTCAAGACACTGGGCCAGTACATTGAGGAGGCGGGCTATGAGACCGCCTATATCGGCAAGTGGCACCTGGCCAGCGACGGAGAGCTGGAAAAGCCTCCCGCCATCGACCACACCGTCACCGCCATTCCCCGGGAGCTGCGGGGGGGCTACACCGGCTTCTGGCGCGCCGCCGACGTGCTGGAGTTCACCTCCCACGGCTATGACGGCTTCGTCTTTGACGAAAATGACCAGCGGGTGGATTTCAAGGGCTACCGGGCGGACTGCATCAACGACATGGCCCTGGAATTCCTGGACGGTTACACGGGAGAGAAACCCTTCTTCATGACCATCTCCCAGATCGAGCCCCACCACCAGAACGACCGTAAGCACTACGAGGGGCCGGAGGGCTCCAAAGAGCGGTTTAAGGACTTCGTTCTGCCCGAGGACTTGAAGGCCTTGGGGGGCAACGCCGCCGAGGAGTACCCGGACTACCTGGGACAGTGCGCCAGCCTTGACGAGAACCTGGGCCGCCTGGTGGCAAAGCTGAAGGAAAAGGGGCTGTATGAGAATACGGTGATCCTCTTTGCCTCGGATCACGGCTCCCATTTCCTCACCCGGAACCGGGACGAGCACCTCAACGGTTATGACGACTATAAGCGGTCCTGCCACGACGCCTGCCTCCACGTGCCCCTGGTCATCGCCGGCGGGCCCTACCGTGGCGGACGGGCGGTAGAGGAGCTGGTGAGCACCGCCAGCCTGCCCAAAACCATCCTGGCCCTGGCCGGTGTGGACGTGGGCGGCGCCATGATCGGAGAAAACCTTCTTGACGTTGTGGAAAAAAAGGCGGATAATAGACCCAATGAGATTTTCGCGCAGATCTCCGAAAGCCGGGTGGGCCGGTGCATCCGCACGGCGCGCTATACCTACTCCGTCTATGCCCCCGGCGTGAACGGCGGAGAGGCGGCGGCTTCGGACCGCTATGCGGACGACTTCCTCTACGACATGGAGCAGGACCCCCACCAGCTGAACAACGTGGTGACCGATCCCGCCTACGCCCAGGTAAAAGCGGAACTGCGAGCGCGTCTGCTGGACTGGATCTGGCAGGCGGAGGGGGCGCGTCCCGTCATTACGGACTGAGGAGGCCCGCGCGATCTCCGGGAGGACGTCATGAAGGAACTGGACCGAAAGTCGGAGCTGGTCTACCGCTGGGTGCGGGCCTACATTGAGGAAAACAAGTTTTCCAGCAACACGAAAATTCCATCGGAGACCGTCCTGACCCGAAAGCTCTCCGTCAGCCGGGAAACCGTGCGCCGTGCTCTGAGCCGGCTGGCGGAAGAGGGCCTCCTTCTTCGGGTGAAGGGAAGCGGTACCTACATCAACAAGGAGGAGGCCCTGTCCTGGGAACTGGGGGGCAGCGAGGGAAGGACCAAGATCGGGCTGATCCTCCAGGGCCAGGACGGGAACGCCAACTCCAGCCTGATGGAGGGCATCCGCAGCATCCTGCCTCCAGACCGGGTGGATCTGCGCATTTTCCTCACCGACAACAAGTTTGCCAACGAACGCCGCTGCCTCCAGGCGGTGGTCAACCAGGGCTTTCAAGGGTTCATCGTGGACGGCGTGAAGGCCAGCCTGCTGAACCCCAACCTGGACTACTATCAGAAGATCTATCAAAAGCGGATCCCCGTCATTTTCTACAACAACTACTATAAGAACCTGAAATGCCCCCGGGTGGTGGTCAACGACCTGCGCTGCGCCGAGGAACTGATCGGCCTGCTGATCCGGCAGGGACACCGGCATATTGCCGGGATCTTCCTCTCCGACAACTACCAGAGCATCGAGAAGTTTCAAGGGATGGCGGCCACCCTCCAGAAAAACGGGGTGGAATATCAGGACGATTACGTCAAGTGGTGCGCCTCCAGCGAGGCATACGACGCCCGTTCCATCGGCCGTTTTCTGAAGCGCCTGCCCCGCTATACGGCGGTGGTCTGCTGCAACTACATGATCTTCCAGCTGACCCGGCAGGTGCTGGAGCAGCTGGGGAAACGGGTGCCGGAGGACTGCTCCCTGGTGTGCTTCGACTATTCCAGCAGCGACTGGGAGGCGGAGGGGGTCACCTGCTCCATCCATCAGGGCTACCGCATCGGGCAGGAGGTGGCTGCCCGGCTGATGCGTATGATCCGAAACCGGGACTGCGACGATAAGGGTTATACGCATGTTCTGCCGCCGGAGATCTATCTGGGCAGGACGGTCGGGCCCGCAAAAGAAACGAGGTAAGCGGCGTGCCGCTTTGGAAGGAAAGAGAGGAGTTGCCATGCCGCCCCTGAGCATTTTGCTGAAGCCCGCTTCCAGCGGCTGCAACCTGCGCTGCGCCTATTGTTTTTATGCCGATGAGGCAAAGGTCCGCACGGTTCCCAACTACGGCCGGATGCCGGAAGCGGTGAGCCACGCTCTGATCGAGAAGGCGGCGAAGGCGGCCGAGGGCTCGATCACCTTCCTGTTCCAGGGGGGCGAACCCACTCTGGCGGGGCTGGATTTCTTTCGGGACTTCGTCTCCCACGTAAAAAAGACCGTCCCCCCAAAATTGGCGGTCCACTACGCCATCCAGACCAATGGAATACTGCTGGACCAGGAGTGGTGCCGGTTTTTCAAGGAAAACCACTTCCTGGCTGGCCTGTCCCTGGACGGCAGCCGGGAGTGCCATGACCGCTTCCGCCTGGACGGTACGGGAAAGGGGACCTATGACCGGGTGCGGCAGGCGGCCCGGCAACTGGAGCGCGCCGGTGTGGAGTACAATGTCCTGACGGTGGTGACCGGCTATCTGGCCCGGCATATCCAGAGCGTCTTTTCCAGCCTGTGCAGGCAGGGCTTCCGGTTTCAGCAGTACATTCCCTGCCTGGACCCCCTGGAAGAGGCGCGGGGCGGTCAGGAATACTCTTTGTCTCCTGCCCGGTATGAGGCGTTTTTGAAAACGCTGTTCGACCTGTGGTACCGGGAGTTGGAGCAGGGACGCTACTGGTCCATCCGCTATTTTGACAACCTTCTGTGGATGCTGGAGGGGCATGCTCCGGAGCAGTGTTCCATGCGGGGGTGCTGCGGCTTACAGTACCTGGTGGAGGCGGACGGCAGCGTGTATCCCTGTGATTTCTACGGGCTGGACGAGTACCGCCTTGGGAATATCCGGGACGACGCCTGGGAGGATCTGGACCGGGCCAGGGAGTCCTTGGGCTTTGTGGAAGCCTCCCGGCGCGTACCGGAAAAATGCGGACAATGCCAGTGGTATCCCCTGTGCCGGAACGGATGCCGGAGAGACCGGGTCCTCGATGGAGAAGAATTAGGCCGCAGCTATTATTGCGAGGCCTACGCCGGATTTTTCGCATACGCCCTTCCCCGGCTGGGCCAAGCGCGGGTCCTGCTGCGCCGTATCCATGCCCTGTGAGCATCTGAGATAGAGCCCGGTCATAGCGATCCGCAAGACCCGGGAGACCTATATTGAGCCGTGAGGAGGCGACTGTCATGCTGATCTTTTTTCTTGTGGCCCTGACGGCCAGCATCGCGGGAGCGATCTGCGGCATCGGCGGCGGGGTGATCATCAAGCCGGTGCTGGATCTGCTCCATTTGGAGACGGTAGCCGCCATCAGCTTTCTGTCCGGCTGCACGGTGCTGTCCATGAGCTGCTATTCGGTGGGGAAGTCCCTCCTGGCAAAAGAGCGCAGCGTCTCCCTGAAGACGGGGACGCCTCTGGCCATTGGTGCGGCGGCGGGCGGCCTGGTTGGGAACCAGCTGTTTGCCGCTGTGCGTGAGCTGTCTGGCTCGCCGGACACGGTGGGGGCGGTCCAGGCCGCTTGTCTGGCGGTGGTGACCGCGGGAACGCTGCTGTATACGGTTAACAAGGCCCGTATTCCCACCCGGAGCGTTCAAAATTTTGCTGTCTGTGTTGTCATAGGGCTGGCGTTGGGGGCGATGTCCAGCTTTTTGGGCATCGGCGGCGGCCCCATCAATCTGGTGGTGCTGTACTACTTTTTCAGCATGGACACCAAGACCGCCGCCGCCAACAGTCTGTATATCATCCTGTTCAGCCAGATATGCAATTTGCTTACCACGCTTTTCAACGGCTCGGTCCCGCCGTTCCGCTGGCCTGTGCTGGTATTGATGGCGGCAGGGGGTATCGGCGGCGGGATCATCGGCCGGAAGCTGAACCGCCGGATGGCGAAC
>CATOKC010000025.1 GCA_951800675.1 uncultured Oscillibacter sp. | reverse complement strand
TATCTGTGCGTTTCGTTTCCGCATCTGCATCCCCCTTTCTCTCGGACAGCCTGTTAATCTGCAACACGCACATAGCCGCCACGCCGAACATCCCACCGAGCGTTGTGCCGAGGATAAAATATATAAAATCACGCATCCTTAATATCCGCTTCTCCGCAGATAAAATGCCCATCGGAAAACCGAACAAGGTCGGTATCAAACAGGATAATCTTGAACTTTTCCGCTGCCTGTTCGGGGCTGTCTGCATAGATGGAAACGCTCTTTTCAAAGTGACCTGTGAGCGTTACTTCATACTGCTTCAATGGCAATTTCCTCTCTTTCTTTTTCAGTTTTTCTTCACTGTCTGGCTGCTTTTAGAAAAAATCATATCAGACAATCAACGGGCATCCCCCCCTTTTCACGGCTCTGTTTCCGCCTTGCAATCCCCAGATAGGACATTAAAAAATCGTTGAAGTCCTTGCTGACTGGCGGCGGTTCATCAGACAATTGATCATAATGTGAGAGCAAATATTCCTTTGAAATGGGATACTTCTCTAAATCATAGACAACCCGTTTTTCATTTTCAATAGTATGAGTATAGAGAACTTTCCATTGCTCAGTATTATTCGGAATGATCTGGCCTGCATTTTCTTTTAGTTTACCCTCATTAGAATACCTCATTTCTTCTCCTTACTTTTATTTATATGATATGCCTATACATTCGAGTTTTTTGTTGCAACAGCACTTAGATCATCCCAAAGAACCTCAATGCCTTTGTGATCGTTTCTTCCTTCTCCGGTGGACACTGCGGCACTTTGGCATCTTCCTTCTTTGAAAGGTTATAGTTCTGCCCCACATCCATCCCACACTTGCGCTTTATCTGTGAGATGTACAGGGAAGATACCTTCAAGCCGCTATGCTCCAGCACATACGCCTTGATCTCATCATAGGTAGCTTTCTTCTCCGCATCGGTCAAATCCAGCTCGTCCATATCCAAGTTTATCTCGATATGTTGCTTTACATTAAGTTTGGACAATAAACATACCGTCTCCACATGCCGCGTCCCCGGAAACATATCCACCGCCGCCGCCCGGAGGGCCCGGTAGCCCCGCTCTGCGAACAACTTTACGTCTCTTCCCAGGGTTCCCGGGTCGCAGGAGACATACACAATCCGCTCCGGCCCCATGGCCGCCGCCGAGGCGATGACCTCCGGGTTGAGCCCCTTCCGGGGCGGGTCCACCGTAATCACGTCCGGCCGCAGGCCCTGGGCCTCCAGCATGGCCGCCGTGTCCGCCGCGTCGCCGCAGAAGAACGCCGCATTGTTCACGCCGTTCCGGGACGCGTTTTCCTCCGCGTCCCGGATAGCGGCGGGGACGATCTCCGCGCCGATGGCCCGTTTGGCCCGGCCCGCCAGACACAGCGTGATGGTCCCCGCGCCGCAGTAGAGGTCCAGCGCCGTTTCCTCCCCCGTCAGGGCGGCGAACTCCAGGGCCTTTCCATAGAGAACTTCCGCCTGGTTCCGGTTTACCTGGTAGAAGGAGGGGACCGACAGCTTGAACTCCAGGCCGCACAGCGTGTCCATCAAAAAGTCCTGCCCCCAGAGGGTCCGGTACTGGTCCCCCAGAATCACGTTGCCTTTTTTCGTGTTCACGTTCAGCACCACGCCCAAGGGTTTGGGCGCGGCGGCCAGGACCAGGGCGGCCAGCTCCGCCTCCCGGGGGACCTTCCGCCCGTTGACGACGACGCAGCACAGGCTCTCGCCCTTGCGGTTGGCCCGCACGTAGACATGACGAACCAGCCCCCGGCCTGTAGCCTCGTCATAGGCGGGGATTTTATAGCGCTTCATCCAGCTTCCCACGGCGTGGGCCGTCCGGTCGCAGACCTCCGGCTGGAGGAGGCAGCGATCTACAGGAACCACTTGGTGAGTCCGAGCCTGGAAGAAGCCGATTTCCCCCCCGGGCCCCACGGGGTACTGGCATTTGTTGCGGTAATGCTCCGGGTTTTTGGCGCCCAGGATTTCCTCCACTTGGACGTCCGCCCCGCCGATGCGGCTCAGTGCGTCCTGAACCCGCTGCCGCTTGGCCCGGAGTTCCTCCGCGTAGGAGAGGTGGCGGAAGTCACAGCCGCCGCACCTGCCGTAATAAGGGCAGTCCGGGACGGCCCGCTCCGGGGAGGGGGTGTGAATCTTCACGATTTCCCCCAGGGCGTGGGTTTTCATGACCCGGGTGATTCTCAGGTCAATCCGCTCCCCTCGGACGGCCCGGGGCACGAAGACCACGGCGCCGTCCAGCCGGACGACGCCATAGCCTTCGCTGGAATAGCCCTCCGTCAGGGCGGTGTGGATTTGGCCGTTTTTCAAGTATTCCATAGGTCCGGCGCTTAAGCCTCCCACTTTTCAAGCAGCTGCCGCAGCTCCGCGGCGTACTTCGCCAGGGACTTGTTGTCCCGGCCCTTGCTGCGCTTGATGAACTCGGTGAGCATGCCGCCCACGGACGCCAGGCGCTCGTAGGCCGGCGCGCCCTTGGAGCCGGTGACCGGCTTGACCTTCCGCTCCGGCAGGTAGCCCCGTTCGAGGATGGTTCCGGTCGCCAGGTCGTAAACCTCCGTATACTGGGGGGCATGGGCGGAGATGCCCATGTTCTCCAGGGTCTGGGCGAAGTGGGGGGCCACCTCCCGGTCCCCGTGGACTACAAAGACGGGCTGGGGCTTGGGGTTCTGGAAGCCGGAGATCCATTTCAGCAGATGATCCCGGTCCGCGTGGGAGCTGAGGCCGGTGAAGTTCTCCAGACGGGCCCGGACGGTGATTTCCTCGCCGAAGAGCTTCACGCTCTCCGCCCCCTCCAGCAGCTGGCGGCCCAGGGTGCCCTCCCCCTGGAAGCCCACGAAGAGCACGGTGCACTCCGGCCGCCAGAGGTTGTGCTTCAGGTGGTGGCGGATGCGGCCCGCGTCGCACATGCCGGAGGCGGAGATGATGACCTTGGGGGTCCGGTCCTCGTTGAGGGCCTTGGACTCCTCGCTGGTCTCCGTGGCGTGAAGGTTGGGGAAGCGGAACATGTTCGTGCCCTTGCGCACCAGCCACACCGCGTCGTGGTCCATATAGCCCCGAAGGTCCCCGTCGAAGATGGACGTGGCCTTTTTCGCCAGGGGAGAGTCGATGTACACCGGGAAATCCGGGCAGGAGGATACCATGTGCTGTTCCTTAATCTCCCGGATGAAGTAGAGAAGCTCCTGGGTCCGGCCCACGGCGAAGGAGGGGATGATAACGTTGCCCCCCCGGGCCATGGTCTCATCGATGATCCGGGCCAGCTCGTCGGTGTAGCCCCAGCTCTCCGGGTGGTTCCGGTCGCCGTAGGTGGACTCCATCACCACGTAGTCCGCCCCGGCCAGCTGCACCGGGTCCCGGATAACGGGCTGGTTGATGTTGCCGATGTCCCCGGAGAAGACGATGCTCTTTTTCACGCCGTTTTCCCGCAGGTCCATGGCCACGAAAGCGGAGCCCAGCAGGTGCCCCGCGTCGGTGAACTCGATGTCCACGCCCTCGCACAGGTTGATGAGCTCGCCGTACTCGCAGACAACCATAAATTCCTTGACCCGCTCCGCGTCCTCCACGGTGTAGAGGGGCTCGGTCCGGGGCGCGCCGGAGCGCTCGCCCTTGCGGTTTTTCCATTCCGCGTCCTGCTCCTGAATGTGGGCGGAGTCCAGCAGCATAATTTCCAGCAGCTGGGCGGTGAGGCGGGTGGTGAGGATGCGGCCCTTGAAGCCCTGCTTGATGAGCATGGGAATCCGGCCGGAGTGGTCGATGTGGGCGTGGGTGACCAGGACGTAGTCGATGGTGTTGGCGGCAAAGGGGAATTCGCCGTTGGAAACCTCGTCCCGGCCCTGCTGGAGGCCGCAGTCGATGAGGATGCGGGTGTCGTTGATCTCCAGACAGTGGCAGCTTCCGGTGACGCATTGGTCCGCGCCGTAAAAGCTGAGCTTCATAGTGAGGCCCTCCTTATCTCTTAGTACAAATCATTGTAACACGTTTTGACGGAATATACAAGGAACAATCGAAGGATTTTGCGCGGTTTAGAAAAAGTGACCAGCGGTTTTCCCGGCTGGACAGGGAAGGGGGAAGGGAGTATACTGTGCATAAAGCCGGCACACCGGAAAGGAGGAGACCGCCATGCCCCGCGCGCTGCTGATTCCCGCCCTTCTGGACGATTGGTTCCCCTTGCTGCGGCACGCGTTCGCTTCCCGGGAGTGGGAGCCGGTTTTGCTGCGGGAGGAACGGGGCCTGGCGGACCGGGGAATGCGGTATTTCCACAATGAATTGTGCTACCCCGTCTTTCTGGTGGCGGGGCAGGTGCTGGCCGCCCTGGAATCCGGGGAATATGACCCGGCGGAGTGCGGCGTGCTGATGGGACAGGCCGGAGACGAGTGCCGGGGCTCCTGCGGCATCCGGCTGATGCGGAAGGCGCTGGACAAGGCGGGATACCCGGAGGTGGCGCTGCTGTCCCTGAACGTCCGGGATATCGACCGGGACACGGGCCTTCCCATCACCCTGGCGATGATCCGCCGGGCGCTGGCGGCGGCGGTGTGGGGAGACGCGTTGGCGATTGCCCGGAACCAGGTGCGGCCCTATGAGGTCCGCCCCGGCGGCGCGGAGGCGCTTTGGCGGCGCTGGATGGAGACGCTGGGGGAGGACCTGCGCCGGGGGACGGGCCTTTCCCGGCGCCGCATTCTGGAGCGCTGCCGGGAGATCGCGGCCTCCTTCCGCCGGATTGAGACGGCGCCCGGGGACGTGCGGAGGGTTGCCGTTGTGGGGGAAATCTACACGAAGTACTGCCATCTGGGAAACTGGAACCTAGAGCGGTATCTAGCCGCGGAGCGCTGCGAAATCGGAGTGGGTGGCCTTACCTGGTACACTCTCTATTATATGGATACCCACAGCTTGAAGGGCCCCGCATACCAGCGGAAGCTGTACCGCTTCCTCTCCGGCTGGCTGGGGGGAATCCAGCGGGAGCTGCTGGCGGTTTTGCGGGAGGCTGGATTTCACACCCTGCCGCCGCTGGCGGAGCTGAAACGCCGGGCGGAGGGCTTCGCGCCTTTAAACTGCACCGTGGCCGACGGATGGCTCATCACCGCCGAGGCGGCGGCCTGGGCTAGGCTCGGGTATCGGAAGATTCTCTGTGTCCAGCCCTTTGGCTGCCTGCCGGGACATATTTTCGGCAAGGGGCAGTACGCCGCCCTCCAGCGAAAACTGCCGGACGCCCTGCTGGTCAGCGTGGACTATGACGCCAGCACCGGCGAGGGGACCGTGGAAAGCCGCGTCCGGATGCTGCTGGATACGGAACTGTGAGCGTTTCCGCTTTGTAAACTTTTTTCCGGCCGCCCCTGATTTCCTTTGCATTCCAGGGGAAACTGTGGTAAGCTATGCTTGTTTTACTATGAAATTCCCGCCCTTCCGGGCGGCGGAACAATCGAAAGGAAGTCTCAAACAATCATGGGCCTGATTCAAAAGATTTTCGGCGACTACAGCTCCCGGGAGCTGAAATCCATTACCCCCATCGCGGACAAAATTGAGGCCATGGCCGATGAGTACAAGGCCATGAGCGACGCCCAGCTCCAGGGGAAAACCCAGGAGTTCAAGGAGCGCCTGCAAAACGGCGAGACCTTGGACGACATTCTCCCGGAGGCCTTCGCCACCGCCCGGGAGGCGTCGGACCGGGTGCTGGGCCTCCGGCCCTACCGGGTGCAGCTGGTGGGCGGCATCGTCCTCCATCAGGGACGCATCGCCGAGATGAAGACCGGCGAGGGCAAGACCCTGGTGGCGACCCTTCCCGCCTACCTCAACGCCCTGGCGGGGAAGGGCGTGCATATCGTCACCGTCAACGACTATCTTGCCAAGCGCGACAGCGAGTGGATGGGCAAGGTCCACCGCTTCCTGGGGCTCAAGGTGGGCCTCATTGTCCACGGACTGACCTCCAAGCAGCGCCAGGAGGCCTACGCCGCCGACATCACCTACGGAACCAACAACGAAATGGGCTTCGACTACCTCCGGGATAATATGTGCATCTACTCCCAGGAGCTGGTCCAGCGGGGCCATTCCTTCGCCATCGTGGACGAGGTGGACTCCATCCTTATCGACGAGGCCCGGACCCCCCTCATTATCTCCGGCCAGGGGGAGAAATCCACCCAGATGTACGACCTGACGGAGATGTTCGTCGCGAAGCTGAAAAAGCAGGTGGTGGTCCAGGTGGACAACAAGGAAGAGGAGGCCGCGGACATCGACGCGGACTATGTGGTGGACGAAAAGGCCAAAACCGCCACCCTCACCGCCCGGGGCATCGCCAAGGCGGAGGAGTACTTCCATGTGGAGAACCTCTCCGACCCTTCCAACTCCACCGTCAGCCACCATATCAACCAGGCCCTGAAAGCCCACGGTACCATGAAGCGGGACATCGACTATGTGGTCAAGGACGGGGAAGTCATCATCGTGGATGAGTTCACCGGCCGCCTGATGTTCGGCAGAAGGTACTCCAACGGCCTCCACCAGGCCATCGAGGCCAAGGAGCATGTGAACGTCAACAGCGAAAACCGGACCCTGGCTACCATCACCTTTCAGAACTACTTCCGGCTCTATGACAAGCTCTCCGGCATGACCGGCACGGCCATGACGGAGCAGGAGGAATTCGGCACCATCTACAACCTGGATATCATCGAGATCCCCACCAACCGGCCCAACCAGCGGGACGACCACCACGACGTGGTGTACAAGACCGAGGCCGGAAAGTTCCGGGCGGTCATTTCCCAGATCAAGGAGTGCCACGAAAAGGGCCAGCCGGTGCTGGTGGGCACGGTGTCCATCGAGAAGAACGAGCTTCTTTCCAAGCTCCTGGCCCGGGAGGGCATCAAGCACAACCTGCTGAACGCCAAGAACCACGAAAAAGAGGCGGAGATTGTCGCCCAGGCGGGCAAGCTGGGGGCCGTCACCGTGGCCACCAACATGGCGGGCCGCGGCACTGATATCATGCTGGGGGGCAACGCCGAATACCTTGCCAGGGCGGACCTGGCCAAGGCGGGGTACTCCGAGGAGGTCATTGTGGACGCCACGGGCTACGCCGACACGGACAACCAGGAGATTCTGGACGCCCGGAAGCTCTTTGCCGAGAAGCTGGCCCAGCACAAGGCGGAAATCGCCAGCGAGGCGGACCGGGTCCGGGAGGCCGGAGGGCTGTTCATCATCGGCACGGAGCGCCACGAGTCCCGCCGGATTGACAACCAGCTCCGGGGCCGCGCGGGCCGCCAGGGGGACCCCGGCGAGACGAAGTTTTATATCTCCCTGGAGGACGATTTGATGCGCCTCTTCGGCGGGGACCGGATTACGAACATGATGGAGCGGTTTGACCTGGACGAGGACACGCCCATTGAGAACAAAATGCTGACCAAGGCCATTGAAAACGCCCAGACCACCGTGGAGTCCCGGAACTTCCAGTCCCGGAAATCCGTGCTGGAATACGACGACGTGATGAACAAGCAGCGGGAGCTGATCTACAGCCAGCGTCGCCAGGTTCTGGACGGCATGGACATCAAGGACACGGTGCTGAACATGATGCACACCTCTATTGGGAACCATGTCAGCCTGGCCTTTGGCGAAAAGCCGCATCTGGACGCCGCCGGGTATCGGGAGATGCTCCGGGGGCTGGAGGGCATGTACTTTGCCCAGGGGGCCGTAAGCATCCCCGAGGGGGAGGTCCCCGGCAAGAGCCGGGAGGACTTTGACGAGGCCTTCATCGCCGCCGCCGAGAGCTTCTATGAGAACAAGGAGGCGGAGATCACCAGCCCCATCATGCGGGAGCTGGAGCGGGTCATCATGCTCCGGGTGGTGGACGAGTACTGGATGGACCACATTGACGCCATGGACGACCTGAAGCAGGGCATCCGGCTCCAGTCCTACGGCAACAACAACCCCGTGGACGTGTACAAGCGGGAGTCCCTGGAGATGTTCGAGGAGATGATCGCCGCCATCCAGGACGAGACCGTCCGGCGGCTGTACTCCGTGCGCCTGAGGAAGGACGAGGAGGTCAAGCGGGAGCGGGTAGCCAAGGGCATGGTGGAGAACGTCGGCGGCGACGGAACCAAGCCGAAGAAGCAGCCCCTCAAGGTTGTGAAAATCGGGCGGAATGACCCCTGCCCCTGCGGCAGCGGCCTGAAATGGAAGAAGTGCACGTGCCCGGAGTATCACCAGAATTAAAGAGGGCAAATGTATGGATAAGAAGGATGACAGTGTTCTTTTCCTGCTCCAGGATATCAAAGAACTCGTGTTTGGCACTGCTTTGAGCCTGTTGGGCGGAATCTTGCTGTTTGCTTCCATTCTGGACAGCGGTGCGGTTGAGCTGTTTGCGCTTCTGGGCCTCCCAGTGCTGGCCTATGGCGTATTCCACATCTGGAACGGCTGGACGAACCATAAGCTGGTTGAGAAGAACGGTGAAGGCCAAAAGAAGGAAGAACAGGGAGGTCCCCATGCCCTTTGAAACCCATAAAAAAAACGGATTGGTCTGGCTGACCGCCTCCAATCTGAACGGCGTCCGGCATGGCTTTTCCACCCGCCTGGGCGGCGTGTCCCCCGCCCCCTGGGACAGCCTGAACCTCCGCCCCGGCATGGGGGACGGGCGGGATGCCATGCTGGAAAATTACCGCCGCTTCTGCGCCGCCATCCGTGCGGATATGGATCGGACCGTCCTCTCCCGGCAGGTTCACGAGACAAACGTCCGGACCTGTACGGAGGCCGACGCCGGGAAGGGCCTCTTCCGGGAGCGGGACTATGACAGCGCCGACGCGCTGGTGACGGATGTTCCGGGCTTGACGTTGTTCGTCTTTTCCGCCGACTGCGGGACCGTGCTCCTCCACGACCCGGACACCGGGGCCGTGGGGGCGGCCCACGCCGGGTGGCGGGGCTGCGCCGGGGGGATTGTGGAGAAGACGGTCCGGGAGATGGTCCGCCGTTATGGGTCCAGGCCGGACCGGCTGCAAGCGGCCCTGGGGCCCTGCATCGGGCAGTGCTGCTTTGAAAGCGACGGGGACGTTCCCGCCGCCATGCGGGAGGCCCTGGGCCGGGAGGCGGAGCCGTATCTGGAAAAGCGGGGCCCCAAGTGGCACGTGGACCTGGAGGGCTTGAACCGCCGGTGGCTGCTGCGGGCGGGGGCCCTGCCGGAGAACATCGAGGCCTCCGGCCTCTGCACCGCCTGCCGCCGGGACCTGTTCTGGTCCCACCGGAAGCTGGGGGAGGCCCGGGGCGTCCAGTGCGCGGCCATTGCCGCCGGAATTGAGTAGGATCGCTTTTATGAACGTATCAAAGATTCTGGCCATCGCGCTGGCGATGTCCTGTCTGCTAACGGGCTGCTGGCAGGAGGAGCTTCCGGAGGAGCCGGAGGACGTACTGCCCCTTTTTGAGGAGGAACCGGCGGAGGAGAGCAAAACCATCCTGCCGGAGCGGTTTGCCCTGCCCTACATGACGGGGCGGAGCTTGGATCCGGTGGACTGTGCCGACGGAATGCAGCAGGTGGTGGCGTCTTTGCTGTACGAGGGCCTGTTTCGTCTGGACGAGGCCTTTGAGCCCCAGCCCTGCCTGTGCATCAGCTACACCCATGACGAGACCGCCAGCCGCTATACCTTCAACCTCCGTCCAGATGTCCAGTTTTCCGATGGTTCGCCCCTGACGGGACGGGATGTGAAAGCCGCTCTGGACCGGGCCAGGACCTCGGAGCGCTACCGGAGCCGCCTTTCCGGCATTTCCTCCATCAGCGCCAGCGGGGACAGCGTAACCATAACCTTAAACGGCCCCAACGCCGCTCTTCCGGCTTTGCTGGACGTGCCCATCGTGAAGTCAGGAGGCCAGGAGGGCGCGGTTTCCGCGGGCACCGGTCCCTATTTTTACGCGGAGGAGGAGACCGGAGCCTACTTGATTGCCAACCAATCCTGGTGGAGAGGGGAGAGCCAGCCTCTGGAGCGGATCGCCCTGGTGGAGGCGGCGGACGGCAGCGCTCTGCTCTACCGCTTTTCCTCTCACGAGGTTCAGCTGATCACGGCGGACCTCACCGGCGTGACGACAGTAAGCACCACTGGCAGTGTGGGCTGCATAGATGCGGAAACTACCGTGCTGCAATACGTGGGCTGCAATACCGCCCGGGCGCCTCTGGACAGCCCAGCCCTCCGCCGGGCGCTGTCGGCGGGGATTGACCGGGATAACGTGGTTGGAGCGTACCTCTCCGGTCATGGAAAAGCCACCGCTTTTCCGGTATCTCCGGTTTCTCCGCTGTATCCGGTAGCGCTGGAGGAGAGCTATTCTGTAGATAATTTTGCCTCCGCCCTTGCGGGGAGCGGCTATGTGTCCCAGGAGCCCTTGACGCTGCTGGTCAACGAGGAGAACGGTTTTAAAAAGGCCATTGCCCAGTATTTGGCGGAGAGCTGGACGGCCGGGGGGCTTGCGGTGGAGGCTCGAGTATTGCCCTGGGAGGAGTACACCGCCGCCCTGACTGCTGGGGACTTTGACCTCTATTATGGTGAGACGCGTCTTTCCGCCGACTGGGATTTGGGGAGCTTGCTGGAGCCGGGCGGGGGACTGAACTATGGACATTGGTCCAACCCGGACAGCAGCCGCCTTTTGGCGGAGCTGGCCGGGGCGGGAGACCGGACAGCGGCCATGCGGGCCCTCTGCGCTCATCTGAAGGACCAGGCCCCCATTCTGCCGGTGTGCTTCAAGTCCAGCTCCGTGCTGACGCAGGCGGGAGTGGTGGAGGGCTTGGCCCCTACGGCGGCGGAGCCCTTTTATTCCTTGGGGCAGTGTGTGATTCACCTGGCGGAAGTGTGACAGAGAGGTCCCCGCGGCAGCAGGAGCCGTTTCTTGGCGGCAGGCGCAAAAAAAGCCGCCGTGCCAACAGGCACGGCGGCTTTTCAAAACGCTTAGTAATAACGCTTCTTGTTCTTGCGGGCGGCCTCAGACTTCTTGCGCCGCTTCACGCTGGGACTCTCGTAATGCTCCCGCTTCCGGACCTCGGCCAGGACGCCGGCCTTGGCGCAGCTGCGCTTAAAACGCTTCAGCGCGCTGTCGATGGATTCATTTTCCTTCACATGGATCTCAGACATCTATATTTTCCCTCCCTCCGAGGTATCCGGCTATTTCCAGGATACTTTAAGGGCCATACTATATGGCTTCAACATCATTATTATACAGATTTAGAGGAAACTTGTCAAGAGAAATTCCAAAATCTCTGTTTCCTATAATCTGCCGGTGGATTCTATAATGTAATTTGACAGTCGGACAACGATCGGTTGTCCGGCTGATTTTTTATAAAGCGTAGGGGTAGGACCCCAGAAAGGAAGGCTCTATATGAGCAATGAAGTGAAGAGCGAAGTAAAGCAGGGGAAGAAAATTGACCTGGAATACCAGGGCTATGTATTCCTGGGTTGGGCTTCCGGCATGTTTCAGCCGGATAACGGCAAGGAAAAGCGTCCTTATTACAACATGTACGTATTTTCTCCCGTCAGCACCTTTGAATCCGAGGACTACAAGGCCAGCGGCTTCAAGGCGGAGAAAAAGAAGTGCGTAAACCCGGACGTGTGGCGGAGCTTGACTCCCGGCGACAAGGTTCGCCTGTTCTTCGACGACAAGGGCCGAGTTATTGAGTCGGCTTTGGACGAGTAAGTTGTCCAATTTGGTAATACCTGGAATGTCGAGAGGATATGCCGTGTTACCGTGAAAAGGAAAGACTACAGGGAATCCGGGGGGCCCGCAGGGCCGCCCGGACCCCCGGAAGTAATCACGGGGGTACTCATGACAGATAGAAGGGTGGACTACCAATGAAGTGCGAAGTATGCGTAGACTGGCTGACATTCTCCGTGAAGAAGGAGGACCCTAATGAAGTCATCCGGGACTACCTGGGCTTAGACCCGGCCTTGTTTCAGGATACAGGCTACAGCCTCCTTGGCTATAACAAGGTCCTTCGGTTCTCGGACATCTGCGTGTGCCACGAACCCAGGGAAAACCAGCATTTCAAGAACATGGGCGTATGCGTGAGCATGTCCGGCAACGGATGCCGGGCCTTTGAAACCATGTCCAAGCTGGGAGGGAAGGACAAGCAGGGTAAAGAAAGCGTCGTTTTCCCGGCTCTGTTCCAGCTTTTGACGGCGGATGAAAACGCCAATGTCTCCCGTATAGATATCGCTTGCGATGACCGGGAGGGATACCTGGACATGGACGAAATCATAGCCAGGACCCGGGCCAACGCCGTCAACAGCCGCATGAGATGGAAAGACATCCATGAATCCATCGACGGCGTAAGCAAGGCCGGAGCAACCGTGTACATAGGCGCGCCCTCCTCGGATTTCCGGGTCCGGATTTATGACAAGGCCCTGGAGCAGGGCGTAGAGGGCCACTGGGTACGGGTGGAGCTGGTCATGCGCTCCTCCAACGCCAACGCCTTTGTGGAGGCTGCAACGGGCTCCGAGAACGTAGGGAAGCTGGCGGCGCAGGTCATTAACGACAAATTCAGCTTCATCGAACGGGACGACAGCAACATCAGCCGGTGCACCGTCTGCGACTGGTGGCAGAACTTCGTGGACGAGCTGGACAAGGTCCGGCTCGTCTCCCGGGAGGTCATCCAGCACGGCGTGGAGCGTATTCGAGGCTGGATTGAAAGTCAAGTGGGCCCGTCCCTCTATATCCTGATGAAAACCATGGGCATTATGGATATCTACAGCATCGCCGCCAATTCCGCCGGGCGGATATCCTCCCAGCAGGAGGCGTTAATCCTGGACTTTCAGTCCCTATGCTCCGCCAGGAGGGCGGTATTGTAACACAATCGGACGCCGCTGCGGGAAACCTGGCTTGCGGCTCTGTGTTACGAATATTGCGGGCTAGTGCATAGGCAGCACACCAGAGTATGAGTCTGGGGAGCCTGGTTCGATTCCAGGGCCCGCCACCATGACTTTTTGGGAAAGGAGGAATGACTTCATACTGAGACCGTGACCACCGGCATGGCCGCTGTTATGGCCGCTATGGAAACCGTCATTCAGCTCATGAGCAAGTGCTGGGAGCTGATGACAAGCAATCCCCTGCTTGCGCTCTGCGTCGCTGCCGGGCTTCTGCCCATTGGTATCAGCATCTTCACCGCATTGCGCAACGCCGCCCGGGGCTGACCGGGAAAAGGGGCGGGGCCCAGCCCCGCCCCACCGTTAAGGAGGTATATCATGCTCGGCATTGTCCGGCTTTTCGATTTGACCCTTCGGCAGCTGCTGGCCGTCCCGGAGCTGGCGCTTTTCCTGGGAACGGCCCTGCTGCTGATTATCATTGGGATATTCTCCTGGATTGTCCGCCGGGGGAAAAGAATGTAATCAGACTAACGAAAGTGCGCTTTCAGGACCTTGGCAGGGGAAGGCCCGGCACGTTCCAGCGTACCGGGCCTGGAGGAAGGAGTTTACCTTTTGGCGAATTTGTTACCAAATCCTAAAGCAATCGCCAAGATAACAAGCGGATTGGTGAAAAAATGAACGGCAGTCTTGATAACTTCCATCATTTTGGCTTCCCCCTTTCTCTTCAATTTATAAATGTTCTCTTGCTGCTCTGCCTCCTTTCTATGGTAAGCCAATCAGCAAATTGGCTTTATGTGGATGTTTGGTCACTGACACTATACCAGAAAAAGGACATTGCGTCTAATGAACAATCCGTAAATCTGCCAGGGTCCTAAAAGCGCATTTTCAATCCGTAACACACTCGGTCGCCGCCGTGCCGCTGATCCGCTCCGACCTGAAGAAAATCCGTGTTACAAAGGAGGCACCATGTATTTTTTCGTCTACGACGCAAGCGGGAAGCTCCGCTTTAAAAGCGATAATTGGCCCATGGCCCGCTCGGCCCTGGACCTTGTGATTCAGGAGGCCCAGGAATCGGATTGCCCAGAGGCCTGCCCCCGGTTGGAAATCCATCCGTTTTAAGGGGGGCGAGGAATGACCGCCCTATTCGTCTTCGCCCTGCCCTTCATCATCTATGGCATCGTCTGCGGTTCCTACTGCCTGGGCCGTTCCCTGGCCCGGCTGGTTCCCCGTCTTTGGGCCCGGTTCCGAAAAAAGAAAAAGGACCGCCCCTAGCGGTCCCCCTCCTCCCGGTGCTCGTCTTGAATGAGATGTAACAAGATATCATTCGACTTCCGCACCATGTCGATCTCCCGCCGCTCCGCCTCCCGCTGGCGCTCCAGCTCCTCGGCCTCCCCGGAGCTCCGCCGGGCTATCAGGGCCTTTACGGCCCGGACGATGTTGCGAATGATAATGTAAAAAAAGAGAAGTAGCCATATAGTAGAAGCCCATTCAACTAAGTCAAGGATTAGGAATTTTGTTGTTGTAGAAGGTAAGTGCCAAGTTATTGTTTCTATAGCTCCCAGGATAATGAACCCTGCAATAGTATGCCAAAACTTGAGTTTAGGTCTTTCCATTTTGAAACCTCCTTTTCCCTGGAAATAGTATCATGTTCTGATAGGTGGTGTCAACTCTTGCAAAATATAGTTCGTCGTTGTAGTGCGGCTTTGATGTCTGTTTTGTTGATGCTGGCTGTAAGCATTCCGACTTATGCTAAGGGGGAAGATTATACTTCCAGGAGCTCTTTTTTCTCTTGGGCTTCTGGGAGTAATGATATTGTAGCAAAAATACTCGGGCATCTTCCTGTTTTTAATATGACAGCTTGCCCAAATTCGGCAGATGGCCAACATCATTCAGATAGCTACTTTGAGGACCGGGAAAATGGCTATTATACTTCCGTTTGTGTGCATTGCGGCAAAACCTTTACTGCTCACGCTTCGGACCTCTCCGCCGCCTACGACAACTACGTGGAAACCCTCCCGGCCCCCGGCTACAATTCCAGCGGCGGTTTGCTTTGGTCTCCGTCCCATGGTTCTTCTAAAGCTGGATTTGTACGTGGTTCTACTTCTTATGTATATTGTGAACATGGAGAAGGTAAAGCAAGCGGAGTTGTTGCTGATAGATTTACATACAGTTTTAACTGTTCCAGCAACTTTATTTCTCTTATGCCCATTTCAGGGTCACGAATTTTTTCGTATCAGAGCTCAATGGTTTATTTTAAGGGTTCTGCCCCTATTGATGGCTATTATTCTATAGTCGGTGGAAACCCGTCTGTTTCTGGATATTATGTTGATTCGGATGGCGTTAGACATCCTGTAAATGAAAATTGGGCCGATTCTACTACTTCTACTTTTTATACTGCGGGTGCTTCGGTCTCTTCTTCTCTTCGTTCTGGTAATTCAAATATTTCCAGTATTCCACGTGATTCCCAGTGTCAACTTGTAGCATATCAAGGTATCCCCCCTGTTTATAGAATAACCCCGGTTTCCTCCATATCCTCCGACACCTACAACACCACCACCCGCCCAACCTCCATCACTGGCGGAAACTACGGCATAGTCGGAGACAACGGCCAAATCACCAAAGTAGAAGATAATTCCACTATAGTCAACGAAACAAACAACACCTTCTACAACCCGGCAACAGGCACCACCGTCCCCATTGTAAACTGGAGCTACGACTACTCGGACCGCAGCTATAAAGTAACCCTGGAATCCGGTGACACCGCCACCATTACATACGGAGACGAAAATATCACCATCTCCCAAATTACCACCACCGAAGGGGACACCATCACAAACAACTACACGATTTATTACTTGGTCGACGGCTCCGGCTCCACAACTCCCCCCTGTGATCACGACTGGCAGGAAACCAACACCACCCCCGCCACCTGTACCGTCCCCGGCTCCAAACTCTCCACCTGCTCCAAATGCCAGCAGACGAAAAAGGACCCCATTCCCGCCCTGGGCCACGACTGGCAGGTCAAGCAGACCGTCACTACGGAATACGACGATACAGGCCAGCTAGTCCAGCAGGGCTACACCATCTTCGAGTGCTCCCGCTGTCATGAACAGTACAAATCCTCCGACGGCACCATTCCCCCCGGCGGCGGCTCCGGCACGGACCCAGGCGGCGACGAAGGTGAAACCATCTGGGACAAGCTGGGGAATTTAATCGGCGCAATCGGCAGCGGCGTGATTGGCCTCATTGAGGCCGCTTTGGGCAAGGTCCTGGACGCTCTCATTGCCCTGGTGGAAGGCATGATGGAGCGTCTGAAAACAGTTGTCGAGGCTGTCCTCTCCATCTTCGACGAGCTCCCGAAGCTCTTCGGCGGCTTCCTGGATTTCCTCGTAGCCGTGTTCCCCTTCCTCCCGCCGGAGCTTATGACCATCCTTACATTTGGTATCCTGGCCGTGGTATTCATCGGTATCATAAAGGCGGTGAGAAGGTAATGGAGGATTTCGCCGCCCTGCTTTCCGTGACATACCGGATTTTCGCCCTGGAGTTTACCCTCTATGGCTTCACGTTCTCCCTTTGGCAGGTCTTTGCGTTCAGCGCCGTCGCCGGTATCGTCGGCAGAATTTTAGCGGAGGTGTTTTTCGGTGATTGACGAAGAAATCATCACAAGCGAACCCGAGAATACAATCCCGGACCCTGATCCAGCCCCGGAACCGGCTCCCGCTCCCGAGCCGGACCCCGAACCCATCCCAGAGCCGGAACCTGCTCCGGACCCAGAACCCACTCCGGACCCGGCCGCCCCGGTGGAGGTCGTCACTGTAGAGGACCTTCTGGACCGGCTCACCAGCGACAGTCAGGGAGACGGCGAGACGGAGGAACCGCCCCAGGAAGAAGAGGACACGCCTCTTCCCGGCGACAGCGGTGAGGCCCCGCCCGTCGAGGAGGCCCTGGAAGGCCCCATTGAAGTCATCGGCATGGACACGGTTCTAAAACGCCTGGAAACCCTCCAGAGCGTGGAGGACCACCCCATGCTGACTACGCCCTTTGATGATTACACCGTTACGGAGGGCTTACTCCTGCTCCTCCTACTGTCTGTTTTCCTCTCCGTCTGCGCCAAGCTCTTGAAAGGAGGCTTTGCATGGCTCCGGTAATCGCTGAATTTTTTGGAATCGTGGGAATCAGCTCCTACACTCCCCAAACCCTGGGGGAGCTGATTCCTTACCTGCTGACGGTCTTTGTCGGCGTGGCCCTGGTCTCCGGCGTGTTCCGGGTCATAGGGCGCATTGTGGAGCTGCTTATGGATTTCAGAAGATGGTAACACAATCCCCCGCGGCCGCACTCGGCAGCTGGAGCAATTTTGTGTTACAAAGGAGGCCCTATGATTTTAATAGCCCTGGTCATTCTCCTGGTGGTTCTGGCAATCTTTCCCACCATCCGCTGCGCCCTGTTTCACCCTCTCCTCATGGCCTGGAACAGCGGCAGGGACGTTTGGTTTTACTTCCGGCGCAAGGAGTATAACCGCTGCTCCTCCGGGGAGCTTATCGCCTTTTGTGGCCTGTTCGGCAAGGGAAAAACCCTGTCCGCCGTCCATAAGGTGGTCCGGGCGTATCACGCCTATGACGGCAAGCCCGTCTGGTGCCCCCGGCGTAAGAAGCTGGTGGCCCAGCGCATCAAGGTTATTTCCAACGTTTCCCTGGATATCCCTTATGAGGACTTCCAGAGCCTGGAGCAGGTGGTCTTAGCCGCCGAAAAGAACCGGCAGTATGACGACGAGCATGACACCCTTACCGTGACGCTGGTTCTTGGCGACGAGTTCAGCGTCCAAATGAACAGCCGGAATTTCAAGACGAACATTGATCCGCTGTTTCTCAATACCATCCTGACCTGCCGCCATTACTACATAAGCCTGTACTATACTGCCCAGCGTTTCGGCCATGTGGACGCTCTGCTCCGGCAGGTGACAAGCTGCGTGATTGACTGTGACAAGCTCTGGCGGTTCCAGAGGCTTTCTACCTACGATGCCTGGGAGATGGAGAACGCCACGAACCCAAGATTGCTTACACCGCTGAATAAAAAATGCTGGTTCGTCCGGGACCGGGACTACAATGCCTATGATACCCTGGCTTGCGTGGGCAATCTGAAACATGCCATGAAGGCCGGGGATATGATGAGCGAGGAGGAAATTTTGAAGCTGCAGCAGAATACCCAGGACCCGAACATGGAGGGTATCTTAAAGCCCTCCAAACGGTGGAGGAGGATGAAGCGCAAGGAGAACAAGAAGTGATTTTGGAGGGGGCCCCGCCGCACGGCTTTAGCCGCGCGGGGCCCCCTTCCCGTGCTATAACACAACCTGCATCCAGGCATTTAACGCCGCAAGCTCCGCTTGTGTTACAATTGACAGCTTTACTCCTTGAATCCCTTGTGCCGCAAGGCTTTCCGGCCCCGTTTCCAGACGATATCACGTTTTCTTACGATGCATGATTCATTGAAAATTGCGTTAAGCTCTCTAAACGGGTCCTGCATCCATTGCGCCGCAAGGCTTTCAAGGCTCACGCCGCTTCTGCCGGCGTTTTCCATCCCAAAATCTTTCTGGGGTAATTGTTCATCCAGCGTTCCACTGCCTTAATTCTCCGCTGGCTGATCTTCGCAAAGTCTGTCCCCTTCGGGAACCATCTCCGTATCATCCGGTTATGTACTTCGTTGGTCCCCTTCTCCCAGGCGGCGTAGCTGTGGCAGTAAAAAACGGTGAACCTCCGCCCGCCCAGCACGGACTTGATCAGCAGGTCATGCTCCAGGAACTCCGGCCCGTTGTCCGTGGTGATGGATTTGAAGCGCTGGTAAAAATCCGGCGTGGTCCGTTCCAGTTTGTCAAAGACGGCCCGGACGGAAGCGGCCCGCTTATTCGGCATCTTGAAGATCAGTTCTTGCCGGGTGCGCCGCTCGGTGAGTGTCAGCAGGACGGCTCCGCTTCCTTCCTGGGGCCCCACAACAAGGTCCATTTCCCAGTGTCCATATTCCAAACGTTCCCGGATGCTGGCGGGCCTGTCTACGATGGACGGCAGATCAGGATGGACAATCCGGGATTTCTCCTCGGCCTTGGGCTTCCGCTTCGGCTTCTCCAAGAGATCGTCACTGGTAAGCTCCACGAACAGCCCGCCGTCAATGTAGTTATACAGCGTCTGGACGCAAATGGAGGTTTTGAAGCCCTCCCGCCGGGCCAGCTCCAGAGCAACGGCAGGGGAGCACTTCTCCCGGAGCATCTTCTCCTCCAGGAAAGCGGCAAGGGCCCGGTCCTTCCCAATTTTGAGGCCCCGGCCCTTGTTCCGGCGGTGCTTCTCGTAAATGTCCTGCCCCTTCTCCGCCGAGTAGCGCCACTCATCCCAATAGTCTATTGTGTGGAGATACCGCCCCCGCTTGATTTCGTTGTAGATAGTCTGCCGGGAGAACCCCAGCTCCCGGGCGATCTGGGCGATAGGCACCTTGTATCGCAATTTCTCCTCCAGCCGTATCCGCTGTTCCCAGCTCATAATTTTCTGCCCTTTCGTCATAACCCGCCAAATCCTCCCTGGCTTAAAGTGTTTGACCTTGAACAGTATACCGCCGCCCACGACCTCCAGGCCGTGGGCGGTCTCCATTGTAACACACCGCCGCAAGCTGCCGCTCGAGGCCTCCCACGGAATTGTGTTACAGCCCCTTCAAGGAGATGCGAGAGGCCCTTGGCCGGGTCGCATGAAAAACTCCCCCGGGCCCCCTGGCCCAGCTTTCAGACGTGGACCTGGGTTCGTCAGCCCTCCAGCCCCCAGCCGTGGCCCCTGATTACCATTCCTTGTATACCGGGCCCCCTGGCCCCAGCCCCCGACAATTGCCGCACTGTAACACACTGGCGCAAGCTGCGCCCGGAGGCCTCCAGCAACATTGTGTTACAGTTTTTCAAGTTCCCTCAAATGATAATCCAGGCTCTTTTGAATACTCTGAATTGTTTGGTCCAGTACTATTCTTCGCTTCCGCAGGTCTGCAAGCCGCTTTTCTTCCTGTCGTACCTGCTTCTGAACTTCTTTCAGCTCCGCTTCCCTCTGCGGCAACTCCCAAACACACCGGGTAACGAGGTTTTCAAACTTCTCCGTAAAGGTATTCCCTATTTGCCGGTCAATAAGCTCCGCCAGTTCATCCGAAAACCGGATGCTCCGAATATTCGGTTTCCCCGCCATGCCTTACACTCCCTTCCTTTTTAAAAACCGTTCCACGACATCCAGATAGTTCTTGATGCCCATGTCCCCGTCCATTGTCATGGCAAAGCTGAACAGCTCTTCCGGCGTAATCTCCCGGCCCATTGCCCTCCACCGTTCTGTAAGCCTGTTAAGACGGTTGACCATTCTCTCATCCAATTCATAGGTGACCGTAAATTCTCTTCGCTCCATGTCGTGCTCCTTCCTCCGGGACGCACCCGGCTCCAAAATAAAAACGTGTCGGCCTGCCGAAATCGGCCTCGTCGATTTCGGTTGCCCACCGTGGGCACAATCACTGTTGGCTGTCAAGGGTTGGAGCGGAGCGGAAAGCAAAAAATTTTCCAGGCTCTTCGGAACCTGGAAAAATTTTTGCGGCCCTTGACGGCCAATTGTTATTGTGCGACCGTCCCGGCCTCTCAGGCCGGGACACCTTATTCCCTTCGTCCCCGCCGTGCGGTCTGTAACACATTCTCCAGCCCGCAGCTGCTCCTCGAGCACATTTCTTGTGTGACATCCTTTTCCCAGGGTGTCAAAAAAACTCTTGACATCCGCCTCCTATAATCTGCCCGGAAACGGGGGCGGAAAACCAGGGAATTTTCCCCCAGAAAAGAGCTCGTATTCCGTGCGGGCCAATGCTTTTGGTGAAAACGACGAAGATAATGCGCGAATTTTTGGTTGACAAACCGCCGGAAATCCTGTATCTTATACCCCAACAGCAAAACAACAAAATGCGATGACAGGGAGAAAGTCCTTTTCCGTATGCTTCAGAGAGCCGTCGGTTGCTGCGAGGCGGTGCGGAGGGGAAGGACGTCACTGGCCCTTGAGCGGCTCCGCTGAGACTGCGGTTTAGGCGGAGACGGCTGGCCTCGTTATTGGCCGAAGCCTTGTTTGAGGCTGTGAGGGCCGTTGGGCAACCGGCGGCTAAACCAGGGTGGTACCGCGTGTTGATTGACACGCCCCTGACTCGAAGGAGTCAGGGGCGTTTTCTTGTCCCCTGACCTATCCGACACCATATTCTGCAAGGAGGACACCGCTATGAAACCCGGATTTGAAAAGTATATTCCCTTCCAGCCCCAGCCCATTCAGGGCCGCGCCTGGCCGGACCGGAAGATTGCCAAGGCCCCTGTTTGGTGCTCTGTGGACCTGCGGGACGGAAACCAGGCGCTGATTGACCCCATGAACCTGGCGGAGAAGCTGGAGTATTTCCACACGCTGGTGGACATCGGCGTGAAGGAGATTGAAATTGGCTTTCCTTCCGCCAGCGAGACGGAATATGAAATCTGCCGGGAGCTCATCGAGGGCGGTCACATTCCCGGCGACGTGACCATCCAGGTGCTGGTCCAGGCCCGGGAACACCTCATCAAAAAGACCTTTGAGGCCATCCGGGGCGCGAAGAATGTGATTCTCCATTTCTACAATTCCACCTCCACCCTCCAGCGCAAGGTGGTATTCCACATGGACTGCGACGAGATTACCAAAATCGCCACCAACGCCGCCGACCTCATCTATGAGATGTCCCAGCCCATGATCGCCGAGGGCATGAACCTCCGCTTTGAGTATTCCCCCGAGTCCTTCATGGGCACGGAGATGGACTACGCCGTGGAAATCTGCCAGGCGGTGCTGGAGCACCTCCACGCCACGCCGGAAAAGAAGGTCATTTTGAATCTCCCCACCACGGTGGAGAACTGCATGCCCAACCAGTTCGCCGACATGCTGGAATACTTCATCCGCAAACTCCCCGGCCGGGACCGCGCCGTCATCTCCCTCCATCCCCACAATGACCGGGGCTGCGGCGTGGCCACCACGGAGATGGGCCTGCTGGCCGGAGCCGACCGGGTGGAGGCCACCCTCTTCGGCAACGGGGAGCGCACCGGAAACGTGGACATGGTGACCCTGGCCATGAACATGTATACCCAGGGCGTGGACCCGGAGCTGGACTTCTCCAACATCAACAAAATCAAGGAGATGTTCGAGCGGTGCACCAAGATGCCCGTGGGCGACCGCCAGCCCTATGTGGGCAAGCTGGTCTTTACGGCTTTCTCCGGCAGCCATCAGGACGCCATTAACAAGGGCGTCCAGTATATGAAGACCTCCGGCACGGAGTATTGGGAAATCCCGTATCTCCCCATCGACCCCGCCGACGTGGGCCGGGAGTACGAGCCCATCATCCGCATCAACTCCCAGTCCGGCAAGGGCGGCGCGGCCTATATCATGGAGCACGACTTCGGCTTCGACCTGCCCAAGTCCATGCAGCCGGAGTTCGGCCACATCGTCCAGGTGGAGACGGACAAGGTGGGCAAGGAGGTCGCCCCGGAGCGGATCAACGAGCTGTTCCACCAGGAGTATATCGAGGCGAAGCAGCCCTATCAGCTCATCAAGCACGCCTTCCGGGAGACCGTGGACAGCGAGGGCCACTCCCATGTGGCCTTCCAGGGGACCCTCCGCCATACGGACACGGTGTTCGAGGTCTCCGGCGAGGGCAACGGCCCCATCGACGCCTTCTTCAACGCCATTCAAGGGGAGAAAATCGACCGCTTCACCTTCCTGGACTATGCCTCCCACGCCATCACCGACGGTTCCGACTCCCAGGGCGTGGCCTATATCCTCCTTCAGGACCGCCGCACCGGCAAGCAGTACTGGGGCGTGGGGCTCAGCCACAACATCAACCTGGCGCCTCTCCGGGCCATCCTGTCCGCCGTCAACCGGGCCAAGCGGGCATAAGCGGACTTGCGGATATTCATGAATTCATAAGGAGCGTGACAACAAATGGGAATGACCATGACGCAGAAAATCCTGGCCAAGCACGCGGGGCTTCCTTCCGTCCGGGCGGGGCAGTTGATCCAGGCGAAGCTGGACCTGGTGCTAGGCAACGACATCACCACCCCCGTGGCGGTCAACGAGTTTGAGGCGGCGGGCTTTGACAAGGTGTTCGACAAGAGCAAAATCGCCCTAGTAATGGACCACTTCGCACCCAACAAGGACATCAAGGCCGCCGCCCAGTGCAAGCAGTGCCGGGCCTTCGCCCGGCGGTTTGACATCGACAACTACTTCGACGTGGGGGAGATGGGCATTGAGCACGCCCTGCTGCCGGAAAAGGGCCTGGTGGCCCCCGGCGAGGCCGTCATCGGCGCGGACTCCCACACCTGCACCTACGGGGCCCTGGGGGCCTTCTCCACCGGCGTGGGGTCCACGGACATGGGCGCCGCCATGGCGGCGGGGGAGACCTGGTTCAAAGTGCCCTCCGCCATCAAGGTAAACCTCACCGGGAAGCTCCGGCCCTTCGTCTCCGGCAAGGACGTAATCCTGACCCTCATCGGCATGATCGGCGTGGACGGAGCCCGGTATCAGTCCCTGGAGTTCGCCGGGCCCGGTGTTGCCGAGCTCTCTATCTACGACCGGCTGACCATCTCCAACATGGCCATTGAGGCCGGGGCGAAGAACGGCATTTTCCCCGTGGACGCGGTGACGAAAGCTTACGTGGAGGGCCGGGTAAACCGCCCCTGGACCGCCTATGAGGCGGACGGCGACGCGGAGTACGAGCGCACCGTGGACATCGACCTTTCCCAGGTGGACTGCACCGTGGCCTATCCCCATCTCCCTGAGAACGCCCACAGCGCCCGGGAGGGGAAGGACATCCGAATCGACCAGATTGTCATTGGCTCCTGCACCAACGGGCAGCTGCCCGATTTGGAGGCCGCCGCCGCCATTTTGAAGGGGAAGCACCTGGCCCGGGACGTCCGGGGCATCGTCATTCCCGCCACCATGAGCGTCTACCGGGAGGCTATGCGCCGGGGGCTCACGGACATTTTCCTGGACGCGGGCTGCATCGTCTCCACCCCCACCTGCGGGCCGTGCCTGGGCGGCTATATGGGGATTCTGGCCGCCGGGGAGCGCTGCGTCTCCACCACCAACCGCAACTTCGTGGGCCGCATGGGCCATGTGGACAGCGAGGTCTACCTGGCCTCGCCCGCCGTGGCCGCCGCGTCCGGCGTCGCGGGGCACATCTGCCATCCTGAGGAGGTTTGAACATGAACGTACAGGGAACCGTCCATAAATACGGGGATCATGTGGACACCGACGTCATCATCCCCGCCCGCTATCTGAACACCCCGGACCACAAGGAGCTGGCCGCCCACTGCATGGAGGACATCGACAAGGACTTTATCCATAAGGTAAAGCCCGGGGACGTGATGGTGGCCGGGGTCAACTTCGGCTGCGGCTCCTCCCGGGAGCACGCCCCCATCGCCATCAAGGCCAGCGGAGTGAGCTGCGTCATCGCGGCCACCTTTGCCCGGATTTTTTACCGGAACGCCATCAACATCGGCCTGGCCATTTTGGAGTGCCCCGCGGCAAGCGGCGGCATCTCCGATGGGGACCAGGTGGCGGTGGACTTCGACACGGGCGTTATCACCAACGTGACGAAACATGAGACCTATCAGGCGGAGCCCTTCCCGCCGTTTATCAAGGACATGATCGAAAAGGGCGGGCTTATGGCCTCCTTGAAGGCCGGAAAGGCGGACAAATGAACAAGACCATTGCCGTCATCCGGGGCGACGGAATCGGCCCCGAGATCGTAAGCGAGGCCATCGGCGTGCTGGACGCCGTGGCGGAGAAGTTCGGACATGCCTTCACCTATCAGGAGGCCCCCATGGGCGGCTGCGCCATTGACGCCTTCGGCGTGCCCCTGCCGGATTCCAGCCTGGAAACCTGCCTGCGCTCCGACAGCGTGCTGCTGGGGGCGGTGGGGGGCCCCAAGTGGGACGCCCAGCCCTCCGCCAACCGCCCCGAGCGGGGGCTTTTGAAGCTCCGCTCCGCCATGGGCCTGTACACGAATATCCGGCCCGCCCGGATGTTCTCCGACCTTGCCGCCGCCTGCCCCCTCCGGGCGGACATCGCGGCGAAGGGCATCGACTTCGTGGTGGTCCGGGAGCTCATCGGCGGCATGTACTTCGGCGAGCACACCACCTCCCAGGTGGACGGGGAGCAGAAGGCCGTGGACGTGTGCTCTTACAGTGAGCACGAGGTCCGCCGGGTGGCCCGGGTGGCCTTTGACATGGCCCGGAAGCGCCGGGGACGGGTGACCTCCATTGACAAGGCCAACGTGCTGGACACCTCCCGCCTGTGGCGGAAGACGGTGGAGGAGGTCAGCAAGGACTACCCGGACGTGGAGCTCCTCCACATGTATGTGGACAACGCCGCCATGCAGCTGGTCCGGGACCCCAGCCAGTTTGACGTGATTGTGACGGAGAATCTCTTCGGGGACATCCTCTCCGACGAGGCCAGCCAGATCATCGGCTCCATCGGCATGATTCCGTCCTCCAGCATGGGGGAGGGGACAAGGGGCCTTTATGAGCCCATCCACGGCTCCGCCCCGGACATCGCCGGGCAGGACAAGGCCAACCCCATCGGCACCATTCTGGCGGCGGCCATGATGCTGCGCTACAGCTTCGACATGAGCGCCGAGGCCGGCGCGGTGGAAGCCGCGGTGGATCGGACGCTGAAAGCGGGCTTCCGCTGCGGGGACATTCTGAACGAGGGCGGGAAGCTCCTGGGCTGCAAGACCATGGGGGCGGAGATCCGGGCCCGGATTTGAACAGGAGGAATTGGAAAGGGGGAGGCGTTTCAGCCTCCCCCTTTTAAATTTTCCAGAGCGTCGGGATAATCTGCGGTAATCATCCTAAGGGTTTGGCATTCTTCCAGGTCCGGGCAGCCGCCGCATGTGGTTACGCCCTTTTTCAAAGCGCATTGACGAATCTCGCAGAGCTGTTCGCAAAACACCGTTTTCACTCCCGCGGCCCGGCAGCCCCGGCAGTTGATATGTTCGGGCAGAATAGGGGCGTTGTTTAGCTCTGCCCACAATTTTGCGGTTTTCTCACGCAGCGCCTGGTCGTCATGGATGGTCGCGAGGTACGCGTCGCATTTCTCACAGTCCAGGCCGCAATAGGCGATCATTTCTCTCATGGCCGTCTTCCTCCTGCAAATGGATGTTTCACATATTATAGCACCGTTCCCAGGCCAATTCAACCCGCCCTGTACGGCTGGCGGCGGTTTCTCCCTTTGACAAAGGCCAACCTATTTGCTATGATGGAACCATCATTTGAGAGAGGAGCGGGACCATGAAATATGTGAAATACGGAAAATGCGTCCGCTGCGGCAAAACCTACGCGGCCGCGCCGGACCTGACTACCTGCGAGTGCGGCGGCATTTTGGATATCATCTATGACTACGAGGCCATCAAAGCCCGTCTGACCAAGGAGGTCCTGGCGAACCGGGCCGAGCGGTCCATGTGGCGCTACCGGGAGCTGCTGCCCATCGAGGAGGGCACCGTCCCCACGCCCCTGCGGGTGGGCTGGTCCCCCCTCTACGAGGAGCCGCGCCTTGCGCGACAACTGGGACTGGGCCGGCTCTTTGTAAAGGACGACGGCCAGAACCCCACGGCCTCCCTGAAGGACCGGGCCAGCGCCATGGCGGTGGCCAAGGCCCGGGAGGCCGGGGCCAGGGTAATTGCCTGTTCCTCCACGGGAAACGCCGCCTCGTCTCTCGCGGGCAACGCGGCGGCGGCGGGGCTTTCCACGTACATCTTCGTTCCCTCCCGGGCCCCCAAGGGGAAGGTGGCCCAGCTCATGACTTTCGGGGCCACGGTGATCTCCGTCCAGGGCAGCTATGAGGAGACCTTCGAGCTTTCCAAACAGGCCATTGACAAATGGGGCTGGTACAACCGCAACGCCGCCATCAACCCCTATCTCTCCGAGGGCAAGAAGACCGTGGCCCTGGAGATTATGGAACAGCTGAACTGGGAAGTGCCGGATTACATCGCCATCTCCGTGGGGGACGGCTGCACCATCGCGGGGCTGTGGAAGGGCCTTAAGGACCTGCACGCCATCGGCTTCATTGACCGCCTGCCCCGGCTTATCTCCGCCCAGGCGGCGGGCTGCTGCCCGCTGAACCGGGCCATTGAGAGCGGCACGCCTTGGGAGCCCATGGAGGAGAATACCCTGGCGGACTCCATCGCCGTGGGCGTGCCCCGGAACGCGGAAAAGGCCCTCATGGCCATCCGGGAGTCGGGCGGCCTGACGGTGAACGTCACCGACGGGGAAATCATGGCCGCCCAGCAGCTGCTGGGGCGGACCTGCGGCGTCTTCGGCGAGCCCGCCGGGGTCACCGGCACGGCGGGGGTGAAAAAGCTCTGCGAGGCCGGAAAAATCGGCAGAGACGACACGGTGGTCTCTGTGGTGACGGGCAACGGATTGAAGGACGTGGCCAACGCCATCGCCGCCTGCGGGGACCCCATTACGATTCCCTCCGATATGAACCGGCTGCTGGCGGCTTTCGCCGAGAAGGGCATTGGGGCGGAGGGGGTATGATCCTCCGGCCTTACCGCCCCTCCGATCTCCGGGAGCTTGCGGAATTGTTTTATGACACGGTGCATACGGTGAATGCCGGGGACTACACGGCGGAGCAGCTGGACGCCTGGGCGGACGGAGCCCCGGACTTAGAGGAGTGGGGCCGGACCCTCCTGGCGCGAACCGCCCTTGTGGCGGTGGAGGGGGAGACTCTCGCGGGCTTTGGAGACATGGACCGCTCTGGTTATCTGGACCGCCTGTATGTCCACAAGGACTTCCAGCGCCGGGGCATTGCCTCCGCCCTCTGCGATGCTCTGGAAGCGGCGGTGGAGGCGGAGCGGATCGTCACCCACGCCGCCATCACCGCCCGGCCGTTTTTTGAGAAGCGGGGCTATCGGACCCTCCGGGAGCGGCGGGTACTCCGGCATGGAGTGCCCCTGACCAATTACCACATGGAAAAGCGCCGGTTCCCGGCTGCACAAAACGCCTGTTACTCAGCAGAAAACGCCGTTGCGCCCCAGGCGGAAACGGAGTAAGATAGATGCGGCATTCCAAGAGACAGGAGGGGACTCCCCATGAAAACAGCGTTTGACGCCCACTGCTGGGCGGAAATCGATTTGGACGCCCTGGTCCATAACTTCCATCTGATTCGGGAAAAGGCGTCGCCCGCCGCGGTCTGCGCCGTGGTAAAGGCCGACGCCTACGGCCACGGGGACCGCATGGCGGCCCGGACCCTGGCGGAGGCGGGGGCGGCGTGGTTCGCCGTATCCTCCCTGGCGGAGGCCCGGCACCTGCGCCGCAGCGGCATCAAGCAGCCCATTTTGATTCTGGGCATGACCCGCCCGGAGTGCGCCGGGGCGCTGGCGGCGGAGGGGATAACCCAGGCGGTTTACAGCCTGGAATACGCCCGGGCCCTGTCCCAGGCGGCGGAGGCCGCCGGGGTGACGGTGGAGGGCCACCTGAAAATCGACACCGGCATGGGCCGCATCGGCTTCGGGGCCTGCCGGGACTTTGAGGGGGCGGTGTCCGGCCTTCTGGAGTGCCGGAGGCTGCGCGGCCTTTCCATCACCGGCGCGTTCCAGCACTTTCCCGTGGCGGACTCCCTGTCGGAGGAGGACCGCCGCTATACGGAAAAGCAGTACGCCCTCTTCCGCCGGGTGGTAGAGCGCCTGGAGGCGGCGGGGCCCCTGAGAACCGTCCACTGCTCCAACTCCGCCGGGCTGACGGCCCACCCGGAGTGGAGCGGCGACATGGTCCGGGCCGGGGTCATCCTCTACGGCCAGGACCCCAGCGCGGAGGTGGCCTTCCCCGGCCTTCGGCCCGTCATGGCCTTGAAAACCGTGGTCAGCCAGGTGAAGGACCTGGCCCCCGGGGACTGCGTGGGCTACGGGCGGACCTACACGGCGGACCGGCCCCTGCGGGCGGCCACCGTCTGCTGCGGCTACGCCGACGGCTACCCCCGGTGCCTGTCCAATCTGGGCACGGCCTCCATTCACGGCCATCCCGCCCCGGTGATTGGCCGGGTGAGCATGGACCAGATTGTTCTGGACGCCTCCCAGGCGCCGGAGGTCTCCGCCGGGGACGAGGCCGTGCTGCTGGGCGCCGCTCCGGCGGACGGCTTTGCCCAGGCGGCGGAAAAGGCGGGGACCATCACCTACGAGCTTCTCTGCGCTGTGGCTCGCCGGGTGCCCCGGGTCTACCTCCGGGGGGGAGAAGTGGTGGAGGTTCTGGACTACCTGGATAAGGAGTGAACGCCTCGCCAATGCCGGAGCCTTGGAAAAGGCCGGCCTTGACATCCAGGCCCTTCCATGCTATCATCGTTTACAGCTCTGTCCCTGGAAAGTGTTTCTGACCGGAGGACTTGGATTTCATATCTGTCGGTCTGGCGGCAAGGTGGTTCCGAGCCGTAAGAGGAGAGAAAAGCAGACGTGGAGGAGTAATTCCTCCGGGTCTTGGTAAGCCGCGCTTTTACGGTCCCTCCGCCAGACAGGCGGAGGGGCTTTGTGTTTTTCGAAAAAGGGGGGAAACATATATGGAAACTCGTGTCGCCGTCCTGGCGGTCATTGTCCGGGAGGCGGACTCCGTGGCGGCACTGAACGCCCTGCTGCACCAGTATGAAAGCGCCGTCCTCGGGCGGATGGGAATTCCCTGCCGGGATCGGGGGATACGCTTAATCAGCGTGGCCCTGGACGCTCCGGCGGATGTGATCTCCGCCCTGTCCGGGAAAATCGGCCGGCTGCCCGGCGTGACGGCCAAGACCGTTTACGCCCCTGAGAATGCCTGAGCCTTGCAAAAAAGAACACATTATGGGAGGAAACAACGGATGAAAATCTTGAAGACCCTTGCCCTTGCCTTAGCCCTGCTGCTGGCCCTTTCCGCCTGCGGCGTGATTCGCGGCGGCGACGGCCCCGCTCAAGCGGCGGGCGGCTCCGCCCCGGGGGAGGAGAGCGGCCCGGCAGAGGGTTCTTTGCCCCCGGAAGAAATGCCGGATGAACTCTATCTGCTCCAGATAGGGGCGCTGAAAGGGCCAACTGCTATGGGCCTTGTGCAGATGATGGAGCGGCGGGGGCCCACGGCGTCCATTTATTTCTGGGAGTTTGCTCTGTCGGGCTCCGCCGATGAGCTGACCCCCGCCTTCATCAAGGGGGACCTGGATATCATCTGTGTCCCCGCCAACCTGGCGGCGGTTCTCTACAACAAGACCGAGGGCCAAATCGTCACCCTGGCCGTCAACACCCTGGGCGTGCTCTACATTGTGGAAAACGGCGGGGAGAGCGTTCAGTCCATGGAGGACCTCAAGGGCAAAACCATCGTCGCCGCCGGGAAGGGGTCTACCCCGGAGTTCGGCCTCCAGTATCTCCTGGAGCAAAACGGCCTGGACCCGGACCGGGACGTCACCGTCGACTGGAAATCGGAACACGCCGAGTGCGTCGCCGCCCTGGCGGCGGGAACGGCGGACATCGCCCTGCTGCCCCAGCCCTTCGTCACCGTGGCCCAGGGGAAGCTGGAAAACCTCCGGGTGGCCCTGGACCTGACGGAAGAGTGGGACGCCCTGGACAACGGCTCCGCCATGATTACCGGCGTGGCCGTGGCCCGGCGGGACCTGGTGGAGGAGCGCCCGGAGCTGGTGGATAAGTTCCTGATGGAATACGCCGGATCTGTGGAGTGGGTGAATGAAAACACCGCCGAAGCGGCGAAGCTGGTGGCCCAAAACGGCATCATCGAAAGCCCCGCCGTCGCGGAAAAGGCCCTGCCCCGCTGCAACATCGTCTGTCTCACCGGGCAGGCGATGTATGAAAAGCTCTCCGGCTATCTCCAGGTGTTGGCGGAGGCGGCTCCAGAGTCCGTGGGCGGCAAGCTGCCCGGCGACGACTTCTACTATGGCGCCTAAGCTCCGCCCTTGGTCCGCGGCCCTCTGGCTACTGATTTGGCAGGGGGGAAGCATGGCCTTGGCGGCGGCTTACCCCCATGGGGGACTGCTGCTGGCCTCGCCGGTTCAGGCGGCCCTCCACCTCCTGGAGCTGCTGCCGTCCTCCGCCTTCTGGCGGGCGGTGGGGAACTCGTCTCTGCGCATCTTCGGGGGCTTTCTCC
>CATOKC010000024.1 GCA_951800675.1 uncultured Oscillibacter sp. | reverse complement strand
CCGCCCTTCCCCAAGCCCGGGAATGGGCGCGGCGACGGGGGATAATCCAGCAGAGCCTCCGTGGACGGAACGGGGAAAATAGGCGGGGTGCTTCTGGTCACGGTGACCAGAAGCCATACAAAAACACCGCTCCGTTTTTTAGCGGAAGCAGTGTTTTGTGTAAGGTTGACAGCCCATTTAGTTTGTTGTGCTTATGTATGCTCTTGTTAAGGGAAGATATGGGATTCGGATAAATCTGGCGCTGTCCTATGAAAAGCTGGTGGAGGTATTTGAGCGGCTGAAAAAATATGTGTTTACCGATCAGGTCTGTTGATCTGATGCGGCCTGCGTTTTTGAAGGTATACGCTTTGGCTTTGAATTTGTTGGCGTATAGATACCGATTCTGCTGGCTCGTCCAATATCTTTGCAATATCCTTTCGGCTCTGTGTCAGTATTTCCGAATCAACCTTCTTGCCATAGGCAGCTTGTAACCGCTGTAGAGTTTCGTACTCTTTATCAGGACGGATAGCATGACGGGCGGTATCCAGTTCTATGGTGTCCATATCTGCCGACTGTTGTTGCAACTCAGTATACTGCACCAGTGCCGCTTCCAGTTCATCGGTGTACTTCATCTCCTGCTGGTCCAGCTTTTCCAGAGAGGATTCCATCGAAACGATACGTTTTTTGATTTCCACCATACCATAATCGTTCACACAATTAAACTGATTGAGCAACAGGGCTTTCTCGCTTTTCAATTCCTCAATATTTTCTGTCAAAGCGGCGATTTTCTGCGCCAAATCCCGATGCCGAAATACTTGAATTGCTGGTGTAGCTTTTTTCTCACCCAGCAATGTGCGGCGCTCCCGAATCTTGCCTTTGAGTTGTTCAATGACATTCTCATATTTCTTGAGATCAGGCTTAACAATTTGGAGGGTGTCGGCAAGTTTCTCCTTTCCGGCTCCAATATGCAAGAGCCGATATCGGAAGATAATCATTTTCTGGCGTACAGTTTCCATAGCCTCCGCGATAGCGGGGACCGTCAACCCCCGTTCTGCATGACTGCGGTGATCGACACGATCCTGAATCCCGGCCCGCTCAAGAAAGCGATTGGTCACATCAGCCCATGCTGTCCGCCAGAGAATAAGCTGACCCTCGCTATTCCAGCGTTCGGAAATAGGATTTTGTCTGCCGTATTTTGTACTCTTAGGATACTTGGAAATGCGCTCATAGCCTTGCGCTTCGGCCTGAGAGGGCGGCATATACACCTTCTTTTTGCCAACCTTGTACTGATACTGTTTCTCCCATCCCTCGCCTTGTGCCGCTTTGAACTCTGCCGCATTAAAGCCCTGTTCCTCACCATCGCGGACGCACAGATACTCCTTCTCCGTCTTATGCTGCCATTTGCCATCCTTGGTCAGAGGCCGCACGGTCAGCATGATATGAGCGTGAGGATTATGACCATCCGTATCATGGATACAGACATCAGCACACATCCCCTCTGCCACAAAACTGGTTTGAATGAAATCAGTCAGCAAAGCAATCTGCTCGTCCCTGTCCAATTCGACAGGCAATGCCACCACGAACTCGCGGGCGAGGCGGCTGTCCTTCGTTTTCTCCGCTTCCTCCACAGCGTTCCAGAGGATTTCGCGGTTTGTCCATTCTGTTGGCGCCATATCCGGCAGAAAGACCTGCTGCCAGGTAAGCCCCTGCTTTCGGGTGTAGTCGTGCTGTACACCATCGTAATCATTGTAAATCCGGGAACAACTTATATAGGCCGCCGCCGCGACAGCGGAGCGGCCTGTTCCCCGGCTGATAACCTTTGCCTCCAGATGATAAATCGCCAGTTTTTATTACCTCCGTCCTTCGTCTTCTGTCTTCTCGTCCACCGTCTCCTGAAAACAGTGAAAATCTGCCGGTGGCAGGTTTTCACTGGCAACAGGCGATGACGCGGGAGCGGCTTCACCTGTTGCGCCGTCGATGTCGGAAGGCATCGGCGGGCGCTTTCCGCAGAAAGCGCAATCCCCCTCGGAGAGCGCACGACTGCCGAAGGCAGTATCACCGCCCGCATAGCGGGTGGTGAGTAAGTGCGCCCTTCGGGCTGGGAAAAGCGGAGCGCCCCGGCGAACCGGGACGCTCCGCTTTGCGTACTCAATATGTAAGTTCGTGAAGATGCGTTTCTAACTCGTTCAAGCTCATGCTCACCGTCTGCGGCAAAGCCTTCTCCAAAACGGCTCCCTCTTGGATTAGCCGTCTTGTCCGGGCCTTGCGCTGCTTCACCCGGTCACGGGCCTGGGCTTCTTCCAAACGATGTCGGGCTTGGATCAGCTTCTTTTCGTTATCCGTCATATTTGTTCCTTTCCGGCCTTAACTGGCCTATTAGCATTGCAAACACCTGATTTTGATACCAAGATTCAGTAAGTTGGTATCATAAAGAGCAAAAAATAGCACCAGATACAAATTCCCCGTGCAAATACAAGAAATCTGGTATCTGGTGCTTGTGATTTTGGTGCTAACTCAATTCATTATGGTATTAAAGTGGCCTGCTGTGGTATCAAAAACTATCTACAAAATCTAATGCTGTATCGTCCGCTTCCTGCTGGTCCTCTTGGGCTATGTTCTCAGCGGAGGCCGGTTGCGGCGGGATATTCTGCAACAGGTTGAGTAGCGCAGCCGCTGGACTGACTGGCACGGCATGATCGAACCCGGCCCGGATGGTTTCCAATACCCGCAGGAGGAAAGCGTCCTCCTTCTCACGGGTTTCCAGATACGGGTCAGAGGACAACCGCCCCCGGCGCTCAAAATAGTCATTGACGGCGGTAATCACCGCCCTGCTGTAAGAGCGGTGCTGTCCCTTGTCCCTCTGTTGGAGGTAGTCCCAGGCCGTCCGATCCGCCTCTTTCTCCAGATTGAAGCGAATATTGGTGCTGACGATCTGATTGCTCATACCGTGCCGCCCTTCCTGGCGCGGAGATGGGCCAGATATTCATACCCCTTGGCGGTGGCGCAAATGTCCTCACTGATAACCACCCGGCCAGCGTCAAACTCTCCAAAATTTTTAATCAGGCAACTGCCGCCACCCACTACATACAGCTTCATCGTCGAAAGAGGCCACACCGGTTTTGAAGCAGCAGTTGGCCGTCTTGATGTTGCCATAGCCGTGGTCGATACCGATGATAACAGGGTGATTATTGAGTATGTTCATTTAGTTACCTCCAATTCGTTATTCAGAAAAGCGATATACTCCTCCAGCAGTCTGATCGAGCCCTCGGCAATGCCAATCATGGCCTTGATCTGTTTGGATGACAAGATTTCCCGATAGTGGTCCAAGTGTAACTTGTAGGCTTCCGGGACACGGCCTAGGGCGTCGTTTTGCTCTGAAAAGGCGTCCACGATAAACGCGCCGGTGCGATAATAATTTTTCTCGCGGACTGTGCCCTCCGCTGTGTACTCATCGACAGATTTGATCGTACCCTCCGTCAACCGCTTTGCGGCCTCTGTCTGCTGTTCCGGCTCCAAGCGGGAGAGCTTGGTCAAATTCTGCTTCGTAATCTTCGTGTCCGCGCCGCGCAGGATTTCCTTTGTCTCCGGCGTCAGATTTTCTCCGATCTGGACATGGCGCTCCACTGTACGGGGCGAGACGCCCATCTTCTCAGCGGTGTCCTGGGAAAACGGCTTTTCTTTGCCCGTCAATTTGTCGCTCAAAGATTCATAGTTGCTGGCATGACCCGGCAGGTTGCGCGCAATCGTGGCGGGGTGCAGCGTTTCATAAATCTTCTTCCGGCGTGCCAGCAGATCACTCAGTTCCAAATCAGATAGCCCGGTACGAATCACGTTCTCGTCGATCTCCGCCAGCTCCGTATGAAGCTCGTCCATGTCGCTGATTGTACACTCGATCTCCGCCCATCCCAGCCGCTTTGCCGCCTCCAAGCGTTGCAGGCCGGCGATCAAGGTGTGTTCGCCGGTGACGGTGATCGGGTTCATCATGCCGACCTCCACGATGCTCTCCGAAAGCCTTTGCACATCCTCCGGCGCGGCCTCACGGCGTCCGAGGTTGATTTTAATATCGTTGATATTGATAAGCATTGATGTAATACCTCCAGTTAAAATAATGTAATGAAAATCAAAACGGGCGCGGAAATCTTAATGATCTCCACGCCCGTAAAGGCTGTGTTATGCTGTTTTCTCATTTGACATATCGCGCTTCTCTGCGTTTCGCTGTTTTTGCATGATGCGCTTGGCTTCCACCCTGCAATCGTCAGAGCAGTATTTGACATCCATTCTTGTGGTTGAGAATACCTTCCCACAATTCGCACAGGTGCAATCACGCCGCCTGCCTTCCGCCGCTTGGCGGCAGTAAAATTTAGCCCGACAGTTAGGATGACAGAATTTGGCGTTCGGAATGCCCGCCATGAAGGTTTTCCCGCACTGCTCACAGATTCTCTCAAACGGCGGACTCATGTTTTCTCCCGCCTTTAACCGCCGGTACCGCTCCCGGCTACGGATGCGCTCCTTCTGCAATCGCTCCTGCTCCGCGATCTCCTCCGGGGTAGGTTCTGGCATGGGGGCATCAAACTTGCCGATGAACTTCAGATAAATGTCTACCTCCTGCACCCGGTCGTCCGTGGACTTGTCCGGGGCGTGAACAACGATCTTCTCAACGAACTCGTTAATCATTGGCGTAGTCAGCTCTGAAAAATTGGTGTACTTCCTCGCAAGATCGAGGAAATGTTCTACATTGGCGGTGTCCTGCTCAAAGCCGCCTAACGCAGATTCACCCTCTGCGATGGACTGCCGGAGCGTTGCCTGCTCTTGTTCGTATCCGACGAGAAGGGTGTCAAAGCGTTCCTCTCCAATGCGGCCCACCGCATAGGATTCGTACAGCTTCTTGATGATGGTGTCCAACTCGTCAAAGCGCCGCTTGGCCTTGTTCAGCTTACGCTTCAAGTCCTTTGTTTCCGGCTTCATGATGAAGCCCTCATACTGGAGGTCGAGGGTTAACTCTTGGAACCAGCATTTTCTTACATCTTCGTTAAAATTGTTTGACATGTTTATACTCCTTTCCTGTTACGATTTAGCTTTCTTAAGCTAAAAAAATAAGGCACTGGCTTTCTGCAAGCCAATGCCCAAATAATTAAGGACACTCATAGGGTTTTATAAAACTCCTGAAGCTGTCGCAAATTACTTGTTCGATTATGGATTGGGAGCGCATCCCACACGATGCTTCGGTAAGGGCTGGACAATGTGTCCGCCAGTCGGGGATCAATAATAGAGATAATTCCTGTATCAGTGAAATTACGGATTAGCCGACCAACTCCCTATTTCAGCTTCATCACCATTTCCGGCACCAGCACTTTCATCAGCGCGTCATCAGATACAGATGTCTTATATTCGATAATCGGGTCGGGAACCAAAAACAGAAGCCTAAAGATGATCAGGTTAGACAGGCTTTTCCTCTCTATGCTAATCCCTTCCCAATAGGCCTCAGTCCCAAGCAGTACGGCGTCGATGCAATCCTCAAATTCCCGCAAAACGCTTTCCTGCGAGGAACCGGTTTGTTGTACCAATATCTTGTATGGTAGCCTTTTGTCCCGCGGCACACTGTAAACTTCCTCCGTATCAGTCTTGGCTGTGAAAAGTACAAATGTTTTCCCGCATGATATGTTCAGAATATCAATTTAGCCGCTCGGTTCCCTGTTCGATAAAATCTTCATGATTCTTTGTGGGATGGGGCAGATCATCACAGCAGTATATAGTCAACACAGTTGAAAATCGGTAAGGTTCAGCGGTCAAAGCAGGGCGTGGATTTCGTTGCCGTCCTTGGCGGGCGACAGCTCGCCTGCATCCTCCGCCTCGTCACACCCTGTTTTTCCCCGCCTCCTTTTTACCGATTCTCAACTGCTTCGACTATATCAGACGTAGCCTGATCTGTTAAAAAAATAACTCCCAAGTTTTCTCTGGAATCCTTTTGCAAATTTGTCAAATTATGCTATAATAGCGGTACTGACGGAAAAGGAGGAATCTGTGATGCAGTATATTTACAACATCCGGCAGGATTGGGAGAATCTGTTTCAGCGCTATACGCAGGGCGCGGCGGCGGACTGCGAAATAAACGTTGTCATTGGTCCGAATAGGCCGGACTCCGCTGACGTGACCAATCTGCGTTACCTCTTTCCTTTGGCCGCATGGTTGCGGGATAACAGACGGATCAGCAGAGACGCCCGGCTGAAGGTAAATATTCAGTTTCAGGCTCAGGATAATTCAGGGGATCGGGAGCGGGTCCAGTTATTTCTCTCCAATCTGGGGGACCTCCCCGACGTTGAATTTTTCTTGAATCAGACTCCCCTGTACCGGATCGGCTGGAGCCCTAGCCGGATTTTTCCTCTTTGTCAGGTGTCAAAGACGGCCAGGCTGAACGAGTTTTCGGCGGACTACCGGCAGCTGCGGCGCAGCGTCTGCTGGAGTGGGGGCGAGGCTGCGTCCGTTCCTTCAGAGCTGGCTCCCATCCTCATCTCAGCCGACACGCTCCTGCGGTATATCGACGACACCTCCTCCTATGCGGGGACCCGGGAATCCCCGATAAAACATGTGGATAAGGAGAACCTGCGGCGGGAGCTTCTGGAAAAAATTGAGCCCTTCCGCCAAGAGATGGACATCCTGTCCCAGATTATCTGGCTGTTTCTGCTCCGGGAGCTGCTGGAGTCAAAGCAGCTGTACAGTATCCCCAAAGACAGGGAAGAGGCTCCGTACATTTATGAGGAGATTTTTGCGAAGAGCCGCATGGACGCGGTGTCTTACGGCGAGGCGCTCTATCAGTTGATTGAGAACGCCTGCCTCTACTCCGCCGGACACCGGGCTTGGTTCGGCTTCCGGATGTATAAGGCGGGCCGGGATGTCCCCATGAGCGACCTTTTGAAGGAAGCTGAAACAAGAAAGCGGCTGTATGATAAATATTACCTGTGTTTCGCTACAGATGGCGAGAACAGAAATCCGTATGCCGCCAAAACGGGCAGCATCTTTTCCGGTAAGAGCCGCTACTTTTTCGAGTTTTTTGTTTTGGACAGCGCCTGGGACCGGGTTGGCATGGTGGATAACCATAATAACCGGAAAATCGAAAGAGCTTATCAGGAGCTGGAGAAAAAAGAAGGGGAAAAGAACGACGAGCTGCCGGAGAGGCGGGAAGCGCGGCTGAGGGCGGCGGCCCGCCAAATATTGGAGGACCGCGGGGAACTGCTACACGACATCAGCCAGCTGATCCGGTTCAATCCCTGGGGAAACAGTATAGACGAACATATTGAAAACGTTACCATTCACTACGGCCTGCGCCTGTTACAACGGATCATTAACGTGAATTACGGCTATCTGATCTGTTGGACGCCCAGTCAGCGGGAGGACAATCTGTGCTATTATAATGGGAAAGACGGCAAGGAGCCAGCGGGCCGAATGACGGAATGGACCGCGCTGCTGCCCATCAGCTATCACTGGCAGCCCATGAGGGACGACCTGCCCAAAAAATTTGAGACTGTAAACTGTTTCGAGCTGCAGATACCGCCGCCCAGGCGGACGGTCTACTACCTCAACTGCGGCAGGCTGCTCCAGCCGCTGGACTGGGAGCTCAACAAGACCGACGCCATTTGGAGACTGGAGGGACAGCTGTATGAGCAGCTGCCCTGGCAGCAGGAGAGGGAGCTGTCCTCCGCCATTTTTCTCCTGCATATCGACAGTCCCCAGCTGTATCAGCTGGAGCTGTTCGCCAAAGCGCTGTTTGCCTGTATTTCCAGAACGGCGGCCAACAGCAAGAGCAGGAAAAGAGACCCGGCCGCGGTGCGGATTGCCGTCCTGCTCCCCACCGTGGACACCCTCCACGAGCTGCTGCGGCTGTTCTCCACCTTTTATCCGGAGGGCAGTCAGGCGGATATGGAGAATGTACAGATCGCGTTCTGCTCCAGGAACAGGGCTGGCGGGCCGTTCAGGGTCAACTTTATCCTGGCGGGGAACAGGCTCTCCAACGCATTTGAGGCGGCGAAGCTGTTCGCTTACCACCACTCGGAAGACACGCTGGAGTATCTGTCCCTGCTGGACTACCTGACCCACCGGGCGGTAAGGGCGGACGGGGGACAGGCTGGAGACGTTCCCCCGCTGTTCCCCTTCGACCTGTTCCTCCCCAGCCAGTTGCCGGACGGAGACTGCGCCAAGCTGCCCCTTCAGCCCTGGAAAGACAGCTGGTTCCTCCAGCTCATCATCTCCCGCCTCAATCGGGACATCCGCGCCCTGGGCAACGGGTGCATGATCGACAACATTCACGCCAGACTGGGCTCCAAGCTACATCTCAGCCGCTTTTTCGAGGGAGAGCTGCTGTTCCACGACACAGGCAACGTGCTCCGCTTTGCCTACCTGCTGGCGCAGGAACTGCTCTATGGCGAGGATGCCTTGGAAGCTAGGCGGCACGTCGTTCTGCTGGGGTATGAAAAATACTCCGTCTCCCTGATGCTGCATCTGGAGGACTGGCTAAGGCAGTCGGATCAGTTCAGCGCGGTGCACACCGCCATTATCCACGACGGCGAGGGGGACGGCGACGTTGAGGTCCGGCCCTGCTATGATGAGAACGCCTGCAGTCCGGACAGCAGCATTCAGCTGGTGACCGTGATGCCGGTGGGCACCACTTTGTCCACCGTTTATAAGATGTACCACGCCGCCCAACGGGATTTGCGGCTTCTGGCAGATAAGGAGGTATCCCAGGACCAGACCAAAAACTTCTGCCTGGTACTGGTCAACGGGGATCTGTGCCGGGAAAACAATATCAGCGAGGTAACAAAGCGCTACTGGTCCACGGTGGAATGGGGGAGCCAGCTTGTCACCACCTGCAAGGAAGTGTATGGAGGCGAGGCCCGGAAGATTCGCTATCTGATCCCGGCGGATGCCAAGTGGCTGGCACCGGACAACTGCAGCATCTGCCGCAGGAATGGGGCCGAGACGTCTGCCATTATTGACGCGAAAAACTCCAATACCATGCTCAGCTCCATCTTCACCCTGTGGGACCGCAGGAAGGGGCGGTTCGAGGATCTGCTGCCCGTCAGCCTGGCAGAGAACCAAAAGCGGCTCAACAGCTTGCTGGGACACATCCTGTACTCCCATATCTACCACTGGAACAATCATTTCCAGTTCTACCTGGAATTTTCCAAAATGTACTACAGCCACCAGCAGAAGATTGACCATGTGGTGGCGGGCTGGACCGTCCCCATGGACGCTTTCCATTTGGTGGTCTCTCCGCTTCAGTTTACGAACTCCCCGTTTTTGAAGTCCATACTGGACCGGGTTTTTCACGGCAGCGCCCGTTTTCTGCACATCGACCTGAAAGACTCCTACCGCGAGGAGATCAGGATGAAGTTTATCTACATTGCGGAGGAGTTCAAGCGGATGCGCACCATCTCCCCCAGGACCAGATTCTGCGTCCACTTTGTGGACACCTCTATTGTTACAGGCAGTTGCCTGAACCGGGCGCGGCTGATGGTACAAATGCTGCTCCAGCAGGTGGGCTGTATGGATGAGAACGTGGAGCTGTTCAGCAAGGTGTTCCTACTGGTTAACCGCTGCTCCTATGCCACGGTACAGTCCTTTGTCCGAGATCCGAAGAGGGACCTGTACGCTTACCTCTATCTGGCGATTCCGTCTTATAACACCGAGAATGACTTCTGCCCCGCCTGCCGCCAAGTCAACCGGTACGAGCTGCTGGAAAAGCGCTCTGCGACCGAGCGGCTGAGCAATGAGTTTAGGCGGCTGGGGACAAAGCATGAGAAGCGTAAGGTGCAAGAGTACGAGAAATGGATCAAAAAGGAAATCCTGCAAAGCCCGGCCTACTTCAGCTGGCTGAGGCGGTGGCTGTATGTCAACGTGCCGAAGCCGGAGGAGGTCAGGTGGATTGCCAGACACATCGGCCCAAACCCTAAAGAGATGGGGAAGGCCGACTACGAGGCGGCCCGGTTTGTCCTCGAGCAGATTGATTGGTATATTGAGGAACAGATCGGGAAAAAGGACTCGCGGCAGGAGGTCCTGGACGCCCTGTCAGAGGTCTCGCTGGAGAAGATTGCCGACTGCGTTAAAAACCAGGGTCCGCCGGAGAAGAAGCGGGCAAACAAAGAGCAGGCAAAGCGTTTCAAAGAGGCGGCCCGAAGAATCGTAAGCATATACCTGATTGACGTGCGCAATTATATGCGGCTGTATTCTATGCAGATGGCCTATCAGGCGCTGGAGGCTGTGAACGATAAGCTGTCTCCCGACGAATACAAAGACAAGCTGGACAGCCTTACCCGAAAGGCCATGCTTGAGCTTATGGCGTCGGTTCCGGAGACATTCAAAACGGGCGCGGCCCCGTGGGGGACGTCCCACCCGCAGGAGGAGCGCGTGCGGTTCATGTACCGGCTGGAATGGCTTATCTCCTATATAAAGGTGCTGTCCAGGGAGCAGATCGCCAAATATTACCACTGCCGCCGGGCGATTATGGGGATTATGAACGACATGCTCCGGCTGCTGTTTATCCGAAACGAGGGGGTGAGTCCGGACCAAAACAAGCAGAAACGGGATCGGATGACCGCCGCGCTGAAGAAAGAGGACCCGAACTGGGAAGCTGTTATTGATATCCTCGACGGCTTGGACGCCTCCGGGGAGGACTTTGACGTCCAGTTGCGTGCCCTGATGGAATACCATTTGACCATGACTCTGCTTCACCGGACTGCCGACCTTCAGATGGGCTTCGTCTCCCACCCGGATAACATTGCCGGCTTCCTGCGCCGGTATTACCAGCTTGTAGATCGGTGCTTCCCCAATGGAAAGGGTCCTTTTTCGGCCCCCCAATTTGCGCCCCCGTCCTATGATAAGGTCATCCGGCGCTATCTCAGGTCGCTGAAAGCGGCGGTTATGACCAGTGAGGACGACACCCCTTGCCTAGCGCTGATTAAGACGCCGGAGAGGCTGACCCATACCGCAGATCAGAAGGGCTCCTGTCAGCTCAGTGAGGAACAGGCCCAGGTATGGAAGCTGTTCGCCCGGTATATTTATCTGGAAAACTCCCGTATGCTCTACTCCGGTATGAGGGATCTGGAGAATAAGCTGCCCAAGGAGGCGCTAGAGCAAGCGGACGGAAAGCGTCCGGCGGACCATTTCGGCTCCCGCATGCGAAAGCTGGGAAAAGCGGTGGACGACTGCCTGCGTAGCTGCTATCAGAATCTGGATGAGGAGGCCCGGAAGGAGGATATCCTCTATCAGAACATTTTGGGGAATTTCTGCCGGTTCTGGCACGACACCTCCCTGCGGCCTCCAGTCCAGCCCAAAACCGGAAAAAAGAACACGCCACCAAATACCATCGCCTACCTTTTGCAGTATTTCCGCCTGGTCAACAGCCTGTTCAAGGGAAAGCAGCGTTCATTTGAGCTGGGCAGGCGGCCCTATCAGTATGAGGAGCTGTGCCATATCCTGTGCGGGCTGACCCGCTATTCCATGTGTTACATCGCTTTCCGCAGCATCGGGGTCGCCCCCGAGATATTTACCCAGTCCGGCTTTCATGTGGAGACCATGCAGAAAGGGGATATTCTGACTGCGGCAAAGCTGGATCACCTTCTGCATCAGATGGACAGCATCCGGAAATCAACGCAGAGGCGGCTGTGGGACTGGGACGCGCCCCCTCTGGATCGGAAAGAGGACGACGTCCGGGGAGAGATGCTGATTCCCGGTGTGACCCGCCTGTGGACAAGTAGCCAGGAGTATCTTATTATCATTGTAGGCCTGAAAGAAAGTCCCCTGAAAGAGGAGAAGTTCTGCATCGTGATGCAGCGGGACAGGAGCGCAAAGGACCGTCGAAGTTCAGGGAAACTGCTGCTGGAGGCTGAAGCGCTGGAAAACGCCAGAAATATTTTATTTATGCGCCGGAGGCTCCAGGCCATCCTGTCCAGGGACTACACAATCCTGCTTAATTTCCGCTTTGACTGCTCCTATGTCCGGCCCGTATCCGAGAAGGCCGGCCACAGGCCCCGGCTGATTCATATTTCCGATCTGCATATAAAAGAGGATATGACCTTGGGCAAGCCCAGCAAAGCGGACCAGATTATAGAACAGCTGAACCGCAACTTGGAAATAGACGGAAAACAGATGAAAGTGGACCTCCTGGCCATTACCGGGGATATTGTGGACGGCCGGGAATCCAACGCACCTCAGATGGAGGAAAACTACAGATATGCCGAAGGCCTTCTCACCCGGATCGCAGTCCATCTCTGGCAGGACAAGGACGGATACCTCCCCCACGACTGGCGCAGGCGGGTTATGATTACCACCGGCAATCACGACTATGCGGCAATGAACCAGTTCAAGGCCATTGTAAAGCGCCGGGTGCTGACCTCCGGTCTGCCTGTGGAGACCGAGAGCGGCACAATGTCCAAATTCGCCTACTATATCGACTTCCTAATCCGCTATCTGGACCCACCTGTCAACGACCTGATTGCCAACGACCTTAACGAAATCAGATACTATAGAGAGCTGAACGCCAAGGTTCTGATTCTGAACTGCTCTGGGACCGCCGTGCCCCGCCGCACCAATAAGATGGGGGTAAACTCTGAGATTGTAAAGAATCTGATCGAGCGCAGAAGCTGGGTCAGCGGCGGGGACCCGGCGGACGTGTTCCGTCTGTGCCTAGCCCACTACTCCCCCTCCTACAAACTGTCCTATTTCCTAGACGATTACGATGTTCTGCCCGGATGGGATTGGTCACCGGCCGACCCGCCCGCCTGCGATATCAATCAGCTGGTCAAGATGTTCTGCGATTCCATTGAGCATTTGATCCATACCCGATACAGTGAACCGGCCGGTGATGGTGCCAGGAAAGAGCCGCCTATGAACACGGACGATGAGCTGCACAGGAAATTCCTGGACAAATTCCGCAGCCTGGAACAGGCGCTGGACGCGCTCCAAAACGAAAGAAAGCCGGCGGACGGAACTGCCGACCAGTTCTACAGTCGGTTAAAGGCCCTGGCCGATGAACGTACCTGCGACGGGGCGTCCGACAGCGACAAGCTGGCCGCCGCCAGACAGGTAGTATCTGATATGCACAAGAATGAGCTTTATCGGCGTATCAGGAGCTACTATGAATGGCTCAATCAGGAGCGCCGCTGCCTGAATCAGGAGCAGATCTCCCAGCTGCTCTATGAGATTCAAGAAAATCTCTCTATGAGCCGGTATGATATGGAGTGTTTTAATCGCCTGATGAAAGAGGTGGTGGGAAAACGAAACCTCACCTTGGCCGGCCACATCCACGCCTATGCGGAGGACCCTGCCGATCACATCTTGGTGGCGGACAAGCTCTTCTATGATGGGAGCAAAGATATCCGGGGATATATTATTACCTTAGAAGAGGGGGGCTCCGACCCACGCTACAGCTTTACCCGCTTTACCTGAGCCTGGCTACTCCCCTGATTGACGCTTCGGGGTATGCCCCCGCCGCTCAGTGTGAGCCTCTGGGCCTGCAGATCCTTAGAAGAGCCGGCCAGGTCCTTATAAGAAAAGTTAACAGACTCCCATTTGATGCATTAAAAATAGATCCCACAAACCGGCAGTCTATGTATTGAGGCTTACGAATCAATCCGCCATGAAAATCCGTACCCAATCTTATCATTATTAAAAATACAATCCCCCACTTTTAGATTTTTAAAAAGCACATGGCTTATTTCCTCAGCTATACACAATTGTGTCCTGAATCAGCTTATCTTCCAGATCACCCAGACAGACACCACATTCACGGAACAGCTTCAGCAAATCGGGACGAAGGTCTGTCAAGTCATAACGGTGCTCCGCCTCTGTGACTCGCACCTCACTACTCCCATGCCCTGCTGTACAAGCCAGCTTGCAGTTCGGGCCAAGCCCTGCCTCCTCCAGCACACAGGCTGGAATACTGACTTGCGGAAGAATTGTCCCGCACATCAGTTTACAGGGCTCGTCCATCTGACAGTTGTCGCAGTGGTCGCATACCTTCTCCACAACAGATAGTAAATCCGATGCCAGCCCCTGCAATGCCTCAGTTACGCATATCAGTTCCATCACGGTCATATTTCCTGGAATTACCACCGCTGCCTGATCCAGCAGATGCAGTTCCAGTCGTTCCCACTCATTCAGATTTGCTACCTCAAGATTTTCTGCTGTAATGTAGACCTCAGTCTGGTTTTCTATTGTATGCTGTTTCATTGTGTACTCCTCCTAAATTATCACTAAAATTTACTGGCGCCCTTTTTCATTTCAAAAAGGGCGCCAACGAACTGAACTTAAAATTTTTGAGGGTGACCCATTAACTGACCCATTACCGGATGGACGGGGCTGGACGTATTGGACACTTCAGGCTTGTTAAAGTGGTCAAATGAGCAGAATATCCCCTATTTTGGACCTATTATAACGTATTGGAAAATACGAGCCTAGTTCGGGTCCAAGAGACCGTGGGTTCAAATCCCGCCGCTCGGACCATGATAAGTTGACAGGCTACACCAAGGGGGTAGTCTGCCAACTTTTTAAATAGAACAAACAAGATCTGTTGCGCCGCAGTGGTTTCACTGCGGCACTTTTATTATTGAAGGAGGATCACAATGAACGCAATTCAGAAAAGTGGGGCAATCAAAAACAGTCTTCGGAAAAGGTTTCAGGATGGCAGTTCCAAGATGGCTCACCGCAAATGCTATGGATATGAAGCTGATCCTGATGGTGAACTGACAGTGAATCCCGGGGAGGCCCAGGTAGTACGCTGGATATTTGAACAGTACCTTGCAGGTGGTAGCCTTGGAAAAATTGCTGCTGGATTGGAGTGGCAAGGCATTCTCTCTCCCACTGGAAGGCCCAAATGGAATCGGGAGGCGATTGACAAACTGCTCTCCAATGAGAAGTATACCGGACGGGTGCTCCTCCAAAAGACAGTCAGTACCGGCGCTGTTCAGATCGAAAACAAAGGCCTCACGGAACAGTATCTCTATACCGGAACCCATGAGGCCATCATTTCTGATGAGATGTTCAAAGCAGTGCAGCAGGAGAAACTCAGCCGTTCAAAAGAGCCACAAAATCAGGTTGCCATGAAGCTGACATTCTGAAACCATGAGCTGATTAGATTTTCAGTTAAATCGTTCTGCCGCAAGGGCCTCAATGGAAAATCAATCTTGACCGCTTATTGCAAAAATCCGCTGAGGTCGTATGATTTCAGCGGATTTTTGCAACTTTTTTGGCTTCCCCGATTTTCCGACCCATTAAGTGACCCATTAACTGACCCATTCAGCGATGGACGGATCTAGATGTATTGGACGGTTTTTACAGCGCCATCTCCATAAAGCTGCCCATTTTTTCCGCCGCCTCCTGCTGCATTTTTGTCGTGACGTGGGTATAGGTATCCAGCGTAAAGCCGGAGGAATAATGGCCCAGCATCTGGGACAGCATTTTGATGTCCACTCCGTTTTGCAGCGCCACCGTTGCAAACGTATGCCTGCCATACTCCTCCGGGTATGGATGTCGGGAACGAACTCAAACTGATTCAGATTTTCTACCAGACGACAGACCGATTCAGTGCCCGCTCAACTTGATGTTCTACGGCAGGGAGGTACAGATATTCTGGTTCTCCCTTCTCCCAGCCCCCGCTTCAGGGTAATCTCCAACGCCATTAAGAGACCGCCATAGAGATATGCAGGGAACTGATGCCCGTTGTAGCACTGTTTTATCACCATGCCGTTGTCATAGAGACCTCGCCGGAGGGCGTGACGGCCCCGTCGCCGCCCTAGATGAGCTATAGGACTTCCTTTCCACCGTCCACAGCTTGGTATTGGTCTTTTGGTATCGCTCCCCCGTTCAGCGTCATGGCATGACCTTTCCCGCTCTGCTCCAAGTCAGAGAAGTCAGTGATGACCGTGGCCTGCTGGTATCTGTGTCAATTTTCAAACATATTAAGCTGTTCTGCAATTTTCTGCATTTTGGTATCTGTTTCAGAAAGCATATCCGCACTCCTGCCACATCATGCAAGTTCTCCATAATGGATTTCGTTGTGAGCGGCATCCCCCTGTTTCGCAGTTTACGATCGATGCTGAGAGGCTGCTTGATGCGGCTGGAAATGGAGCGAATCGGGTTGTGCGTTCCATTGGTGTCCGCCTCCTTTTCCATGATGTTCAGGCGCATGGCAACACAGCGGATCGCGCTTTCGTACAGGGCCATTAGCTGCTTATAGTGCAGAATAAATTTGTAAAAGCATCATCTTCCGGGAAGCCCGGCCATAGAGGAACAGTGCCAGACCGATGGAAAGAATATCCGCCACCGGCTGCGCCCACACAAGGCCGGTGATACCAATGGCCGCCTGCAATATGATCAGGGCCGGAATGAAGATAATCCCCTGACGGCTCAAATTGATAACCAGGGCGGGAGTGGCGGCTCCCACCGCTTGCAGCGTGTTGATCAGCACATAGAACACACCGAACAGAGAGCTTGTGGTCAGCAGGATGCAGGAGAATTGCACCGTATAGGAGTAGGCATTTGCGTCCGTCAAGAACGCCCCTACAATCTGATTGACAAACCGGAACACCGATCGCCAGAACACCGCCGCATACTTGATCCTTCAGCGTGAAGTCCCTGATACTGACGCTCAAAATAGATTTGCCCCGCACGAAATAGAGGACGTAGTAAAGAGCGCCAGCTGCATTTCCAATCACCGTCCCAATCGCCGCGCCTGCGATATTCCACCCGAAACCGAGTATCATAATCGGGTCAAGAACGACATTCAGCAGGTTGCCAATGATTTGCCCCATCATGGCCTGGCTTGACCGGCCCTCGGCACGAATCACATTGGAATAGCAGTTGGAGATCAGCACGAACGGCCCACCCAGGCTGACGATGGTCAGATAGGATTTTGCGTAGTCCCAGGTGTCGGGGCTTGCTCCTACCAGGGAGAGGATTTCATCCATAAAAATGAGGAAAAGCGCCGAACGGAAAGTGTCAAATGTCGAAATGCGTCTCAATTTGAGCATTTCCGGTCAATTTTCTACCAGCGATTTATAGGTGGGAAGCTGGAATGCCAGCCGCTTTTAGCGGCTATATTCATGCCCTCCTATCAGATATAAATAAAGGCGCCCCGCTTGGAACGCCTTTTGGCATGCCGTTCGTATATAAGCGTACTCTTCCCTCTTATCTCTTTTCCGCACTACAGGCCTCTCCGCACAAGTGCAGAAGTTCCTCCCAGTTTCGGTCCACCTCTTCCTGTATCGCCTGGATCATCCATTCGTTCCCCGGTCGAAACAGGTGGGCAAAGCGGCCCTGCATCTTCAAATACTCCTCTACAGGCAACTTCTTTTTCGGCATGTAGGTCAGCTTGTACACGCCCTCACACACTTCATACAGGGGCCACACACAGCTCTCCACCGCCAGCCTGGTAACTTCCATCAGCTTCTCCGTGGGATACCGCCAGCCTCTGGGACACGGGGCCAAAACATTCAAAAACGCTGCGCCCTGCGTGTAGATGGCCTTGTGCGACTTGACGCTGATATCCTGAAAATCTTTGGTGAATGCGGTCTGCGCCACATATGGGATCCCATGGCTCGCCATAATTCTTGTCAGGTCCTTTTTCTTTTGCGGCTTCCCCGGGACTGCTTTGCCCACCGGCGTTGTGGTGGTATCCGCAAACCAGGGAGTTGAGGAGGAACGCTGGATCCCGGTGTTCATATAAGCCTCATTGTCATAGCACACATATACTATGTCGTGCCCCCGCTCCATCGCGCCACTCAAACTCTGAAAGCCGATGTCGTAGGTGCCGCCGTCCCCGCCGAACGTAATAAACTTATACCTTCCGTCCACCTTCCCCCTTTTGCGCAGGACCCGATAAGCCGTCTCCACGCCGGAGCAGGTGGCGGCGGCGTTTTCAAAGGCGTTATGGATAAAACTGTCCTTCCACGCGGTATAGGGATACATAAAGGTGGAGACCTCCATGCAGCTGGTCGCTCCGGTGATTACAGCCTTGTCCTCAGGCTCCAGCTGCCGCAGCACCGTCCGGATGGCTATGGGCGAGCCGCAGCCCGCGCACATTCGGTGTCCGCCGCAAAGCCGCTCCTCCCGCTCCAGATTCTGTTTCAAATTGTAGGTCATGCCCGGTTTCCCTCCTTACTCACGCACATCCAAATAACGATAGGTCTCGCCCGTCTCTCCTGTTCTGGAGATCTCCTCCAGATCCGAAAAGACCCGCTTGATGCTCTCTACCCGTACGTCGCGGCCTCCCAGGCCATAAATATAGCTGATCCCTTTCGGCGCGCCGATGCCCTGGGCATATAACGCCGCGGCGGTCTCCGCGTAAATCGGCCCGCAGTGGGCGTTAAAGCTGTCCGCTTTATCCATCACCCCGAACGCCAGCGTATTCCGCAGCGCCTGGGCCAGCTCCTCCGCGGGGAAGGGACGGAAACAGCGGATCTTAATCAGACCCACCTTTTCCCCCAGCTCCCGCAGTTCGTCCACCGCCTGTTTGGCCGTGCCCGCTGAGGAGCCCATGATCACGATCGCCCGCTCCGCATCCTCCATCCGGTAGCACTCCAGCAAATCATATTGCCGCCCCGTCATCCGGGCAAATTCGTCCGCCACCGCACGAACCACACGTTTGGCGTCTATCATCGCCTGCGCCTGCTGCCGCTTGGACTCTATGTAGTACACCGGCGTGGCATAGGGTCCCACCGCCATAGGATTTTTCAACAGCGTATGCTGAGGCGTATACTCCCCTACAAACGCTTTGACCTTGTCGTCCTCCACCAGTTCAATGTTTTCGATGGCGTGCGAGGTGATAAATCCGTCCTGGCAGATCATAATGGGCAGACCCACCGCCTCTCCAATGCGCATGGCCTGGAGATAGTTGTCATATGCTTCCTGGTTGGTCTCCGCAAAGAGCATGAGCCAGCCGCAGTCCCGCACGCTCATGGCGTCGGAGTGATCGTTGTTGATGTTGATCGGCCCGCTCAACGCCCGGCAGCTCACTGCCAGCGTAATGGGCAGGCGGTTGGACGCGGCCACGTACAGCATCTCCGCCATATAGATCAGGCCGCAGGAGGAGGTGGCGGACACCGCTCTGGCGCCGGCCGCCTGAGCGCCGATACAGGTGGACAGGGCGGAATGCTCCGACTCCACCGCAATAAATTCGGTGTTCACTTCTCCGTTATCCACATAGGAGGAAAAATATTGCGGAATCTCGGTGGACGGCGTAATGGGAAAGGCCCCCATCACATCAGGATCGATCTGCTTCATGGCATACGCAATGGCCTCATTGCCGGAAAGTCTCTCTCGAATACCCATACGCGTCCTCCTCACTTCTCATCCCGGACCATCGTAATGGCATGGAACGGGCACGCCTCGGCGCAGATCCCACAGCCCTTACAGAAAAAATACTGGAATTCCCCCCGCTTCCCGTCCTTCACCGGAATGGACATATCCGGACAGACCGGAGCGCACAAAAGACACTGCCTGCATTTATCCCAGTCGAGCACCGGTTTTTTGGTCCTCCAGTCTCCGGTCTCCACCGCCACAGAGGTCCCGCCTTCAAAAATCGCACAGCCGGGCGTGATCTCCCGCCAGGTGACCTTCGGCGTCATTTCGCTTGCCTGCCAGCTCACCCCACTCGCACCTCCTCCATACCGCGCCGGAGGGCGTGCAGATTGCCCTCCACGACCTGCGGCTTCGCCGCAAACTTGTGCCGGAAGGACTGCTCCATATTGGTCACAAACGCATCCGGCTCCACAATACCGCTCACCTTTACCACCGCGGCCAGCATCGGGGTGTTGGGGAAATTTTTCCCCAGCTCCTCTTCGCTGATCCGGCCCGCGTCTATGGTGCACACCCGGCCCGTATACCCCTTTAAAAGCTCCCGCAGCGCCTGAGGGGTCTTGCCGGAGTTGATAATAATGGCTCCCTCCGGCTTCAGCCCCGCGGTGACCTCCACACAGGAGAGCAGCGTCTCGTCCACCACCACGACATAGTCCGGTTCATAGATGTTGGAGTGGACCGTACAGCGCCGTTCACTGATGCGGTTATACGCAGTGATGGGCGCTCCCATGCGCTCCGGGCCGTATTCCGGAAATCCCTGCACAAATTTTCCGGTATGGAAGGCGGCGTCGGCCAGCAGCAGGGCCGCCGTCTTGGCCCCCTGCCCTCCCCGCCCATGCCAGCGGATCTCTATCATTTCATTTTTCATGCTTTCCGCTCCTGTCCCTCGTATTTCAAAAACTTTTAGGACGGCGGAGCCCATATGCCAGCATATGAGCTCCGCCCCGCTCTTTTCCTATGGAATCCCGCTTCAATCAGTCGTACACCGAGAGCGCCTCGCGGAAGTCCCGAATCAGGTCCTCCACGTCCTCCATTCCCACCGAAACACGCACCAGCCCGAAGGTGATTCCCAGCTTTCTGCGCTCCTCTTCGCTCAGATCCCCGTGGGACGACGTAGTGGGATGGGCGATGGTCGTCCGGAACCCTCCCAGCGTCATCGCGTAGCGCACCAGGTCCAGCCGGCGCATAAACGCGTTCATCTTCTCTCTGCTCTCGTCCGCCATGACAATACTCAGCATCGCGCCATATCCGTGGAACTGCTCCGAGGCCAGCTTGTGCTGGGGGTGGGAAGCCAGACTGGGATGGATCACCCGGGCGATACGGGGGTCATGCTCCAGCGCGGCGGCCAGCTTCTGGGCGTTATCCATCTGCTTTTTCACCCGCATGTCCAGCGTCCGCAGAGACCGCAGCACCAGCCAGCTGGTAAAGGCGTCCGCGTTGGTCCCCAGGAGCACCTGCAGATCATACGCCTTTTTCACCAGCTCCTTCGACCCGGTCACGCTGCCGGCCAGGCAGTCGCTGTGGCCGTTGTAAAATTTGGTCAGGCTGTTGACCACCACATCCGCTCCCAGGTCCAGGGGACGGACCATGACGGAGGTGGTAAATGTGTTGTCCACCACCAGCTTTGCCCCGCACGCATGACTCATTTCCGCCAGAGCCCGGATGTCCACCACCGTCATCATGGGGTTGGAGACCGTCTCGGTATAAAACACCCTGGTGTTGGGGCGGATGGCGGCCCGCACCTGCTCCAGCCTGGTAAAGTCCAGGAAGGTCACCTCAACGCCAAATTTCTCAAGCACCATTTTCATAAAATCAATGGTCTCGCCGTAGAGCGTCATGTCGGACAAAATGTGGTCACCGGGCTTGACCAGCATCAACAGCGCGGTGGTGATTGCCGCCATGCCGCAACCGCAGATGATGGAGTCCTCGCCACCCTCCAGATACGTCATGGCGTTGGCCAGCGCGGTACGATTGGGATTGTTGGTACGGTTGTAGGCGAACCCGCCCCCGTCATAGACGAAGTCCATTTCGTCCAGGTCCTTTACGTTAAAGGCGCTGGTCAGGTACAGGGCGTCCGCCTCCGGCTCGTCCATTTTTCCGGGTATACGATGTCCCTGGTACAGAAGCTGGGTCTGTCTTGCATACTGATTCATAATGCTCTCCTCATTTCCATTAAATTTTTTCTTTTGTCGCCAGGTCCAGAATGAACCCGTCCTGGATCATGGCCGGATTATCGGTTATGTACAGCACCTTGCCATCCGTGGGGGCAAAGACCTCCCCCAGCGCAGTACCAAAATAATCCTCCAGCCGGCCGATGCTCTGCCCCTTCTTCAGATAGTCTCCCGGCTTCACCTGGCAGTAAAAAATACCGGGCACGGGAGCCTCCACAGCCGTTACGCCCTGAAAGAGCTCATACCCATCATTCTCCCAGGCCTCTCCATCCAGCACCCCGAAATGGCGCAGCACATTTTTCATACCGGCCAGGTGGGTCTCTACGGCGTCCTGTTCCAGCTGACCGTGCTGGCCCGCCTCCACCAGAGCGCTTGGAATCCCATGCCGGGCCGAGTTTTCGTAATTGAGCCCGGCGTACTCCTTCGTCAAATCACACGGCTCCCCCACCACGTTAGGCAGGCCGTAATACACCGCGATTTCCTTGGATTTCCGATCCACCTCCGGGTCCACACCCCAGCTGTATTCCGCAAAGGGGGCGAGGGACTCGATCAGATCTCCGCAGTGGGCGTCTATGTGAAGATCTCCCTTTGAAATAAAATCCCGGAATAAGTAGTATACCATGCGTTCGGTATAGCTCCCATCCTCCCGGCCGGGGAAACAGCGGTTGGGATTCTTCCCGTCCACCGGTGTCACAAACATACTGCGATGCTCAAAGGCGCTGACGTTGGACACCGTGATGATCGTCACCGTACCGGAGACCTGTGCCGGGTCCAGCTGCTTGTACAGCTGGATGGCGGCGGCGACGGGGGGATATTCCCCCCCGTGGATGCCCGCCGTGATCACCGCGTGGGGACCGGGGCGCTCGCCCTGCACCGTGGCAGCCGGGATGCGTATCGTTTCGCCGCCTTCCGCCGGATAGACATGCATTTTTGTAAATTTCGCCATAAATCCTCCTTACGCGACGCTGATAAGCCGCAGCTGGTGGGCCCCGTTGGGATTCAGGGTAAAGCCCTGTACCCGCGTGGACATGGCTACGCTGTTGTAGGGATAATAGACCGGAATATACGGTAGATCCTCCGCCGCCGCGGCATACACCTGTTCAAATTTTTCGGTGCGCTGGGCAATATCAAACATCTGCCGCGCCTCCTGAATATACTGGTCCACCGCCGGGTTTACATAAAATGCGTCGTTGCCCTCGTAGGGGGTGCAGGTGGAATTGTACAGGGCGTAGAGCGTATAATACGCGTCTCCGGAGTCTGTGGTCCAGCGCTCATAGACCAGGTCGTGATCCCCCTGATCCAGTGCGGAGAGCAGCGTGCCGTATTCCAGAATCTCAATCTTCGCATCAATATTGATCTGCGCCAGCTGGTTTTGGATAATGTTGCTGGCTTCAATGCGGATCGAGTCGTCCGAGGTCCAAAGTTTGCAGGTAAACCCGCCCGGATAGCCGGATTTCGCCATATACTCCTTCGCCTGCTCCAGATCGTACTGGGCCGGCTTTATATTGTCGGAGTATCCGATGCAGATGGGCGGGGCCACGCTGGCCGCCTGAGAGCCGTAGCCATAGGCGACCGCATCAATGATCGCCTGCTTGTCAATGGCCAGCTCCATGGCCTTGCGCACATTGGCGTCCGCCAGCGGGCCGCCCTTGCTCTGGTTGACAGTCAGGTACATCACCGCCATGGATTCCTGATTGATCACCTGGAGCTTGTCGTTCTTCTCCGCCTTTTGCACGTCGTTCGGCGCGATGTCATAGGCAATGTCGATCTCACCGGCCTCCAGCGCAATGAACCGCTGGGAGTTTTCGGGCATAATCCGCACGGTCACATGTTTGATGCTCGGCGCGCCCAGAAAATAGGTTTCATTGGCCTCCAGTGTCACCCGATCCCCGGGCTTCCACTCCACCAGACGGTAGGCCCCCGACCCAATGGGGTGGGCGGAAAAAGCCGCCTCGTCCTTCTCTACCTCCGACTTGGGGACGATCCCGGTGTAGGGAATGGAAAAATGCGCCAGAATCGGGCCAAACGCCTCTTTCGTATACACGGTGACTGTATATTCGTCCGTCGCCTCCACATGGTCGATAAAGTCCAGGGCGTAGGACACATAGGGGGAGTCGATCACCCGCTCGATGGTGAAGGCCACATCTGCGCTGGTCAGCTTCTCTCCGTTGGAGAACGTCACGTCCTTCCGCAGATGGAACACGGTGGTGGTATCGTTCACCTGTTCCCAGCTCTCAGCCAGGTGAGGCACTACGGTATTGTTCTCGTCGATCCGGGTCAGTGTATCAAACATGTTGCCGTATACGGAGACCGACGCGATGGCGTTGCTCAGCTGCGGGTCCAGCGCCGAGACATCCGCCGCCTGGCCGATGACCAGTTCGGACGCGTCCTCCTTTCCGCCTTTCGGCCCGCATCCCGCGGCCAGGGTAAGCAGGAGTATCGCCGCTAATAAAATACTGCCTCTTTTTTTCATGCAATTGTTCTCCTTTCCCGTCTTGTGTATAGGTTTGGTTGGGATCCGTTATCTTTGTACCGCCTGATCGGCGGGTGCAAACTTTGCGCAAGAGACAAAATGGTCCGGCTCGATCTCCACAAAGCGATAGGGTACGCAGGCGCACTCCTCGCACGCATAGGGGCAGCGTTTGGCAAACCGGCAGCCCACACCGGGCTCAATGGGGGACGTCAGCTCCCCTTTCAGCGGGATCCTCTGGCTGCGATAGTCCGGGTCGGGAACCGGGATCGCTGAGAGCAGCGCCTGGGTGTAGGGGTGAACGGGGTTTGTGAACAGCTGCTCCGCCCGGCACTTTTCCACCATCTCCCCCAGATACATGACCACGATCTCGTTGGACAGGTGCTTCACCACGGACAGGTCGTGGGTGATAAACAGATACGTCACCCCAAACTGGGCCTGAAGATCCTGCATCAGATTGAGCACCTGGGCCTGGATGGAGACGTCCAGCGCCGACACCGGTTCGTCGCAGACAATAAACTTCGGGTTGACCGCCAGCGCCCGGGCGATCCCGATCCGCTGTCTCCGGCCGCCGTCCAGCTCGTGGGGATAGGTGTTGATCAGGCGCTCCGCCAGACCCACCAGATCCATAATCTCCCGGACCCGCCGGTTCATCTCCTCCTTTTGCCCCCGCCGGTACAGCTTATGGATCAGAAGGGGCTCGCTGATGGCCTCGCGGACCGTCATGCGCGGATTGAGAGAGGAATAGGGGTCCTGGAAAATAATCTGCATCTGCGTGCGCATCGCTTTCATCTGCGCCGCCTTCAGCACGGTCACATCCACGCCGTCAAACAGCACCTGCCCGGAGGTGGGCTCATGCAGGCGGAGGATCGCCCGGCCCATGGTAGACTTTCCGCAGCCGGACTCCCCCACCACGCCAAGGGTCTCTCCCTTTCGGATGGAAAACGATACGTTGTCCACCGCATGCAGCTTTCCTCCGGGGGTGTTGAAATATTTTTTCAGGTTTTTTACGACCAGCTGCTCGCCGCCGGCAGAATATTCAGCCATCGCATGTCCCCCCCTTCTTTATCTCGTCGATTCGGAAGCAGCGCACCAAATGGTTCGGCGCCGCCTCCCGCTCCGGGGGGTGCTCCTTCCGGCATTTTTCCGTCGCATACCGGCAGCGCGGTGCAAAAAAGCATCCCTCTGGCAGCGCGGTAGGATCGGGCATCAGGCCCTCGATGGGCTGAAGCCGCTCTGTCTGCTCATTCAGCTTCGGTACGGAGGCCAGCAGGCCCATGGTATACGGGTGGGCAGTCTCCTTGAAAATCTGGTGGACGTCTCCGTATTCCACCACCTCGCCCGCATACACAATGGCCACAAATTCACAGTTCTGGGCTACCACTCCCAGGTCGTGGGTAATTAGCATCACCGACGTCCCGTTCTTGTCCCGCAGCTCCCTGATCATGTCCAGGATCTGGGCCTGGATCGTCACGTCCAAAGCGGTGGTAGGCTCGTCCGCCAGCAGCAGGTCCGGGTTGCAGGCCATCGCGATCGCGATCACAACCCGCTGCTTCATGCCTCCCGAAAACTGATGGGGATATTCTCCGCCGCGGTTTTTCGGGATCCCCACCATATCCAGCATCTCCAGCGCCTGCCGCAGCGCCTCCTCACTGCTGACCTTCTGATGGGCCTCGATCGCCTCGGCAATCTGTTTGTCCACCGGGATCACCGGATTGAGGGAGGTCATGGGGTCCTGAAAAATCATGGAAATCTGCTTTCCCCGCACCTCCCGCAGCTCCGCGTCGGACAGAGTCCGCAGATCCCGCCCGTCATACCAGATTTCGCCTCCCTGAACGGCGCGGTCCCGGTCCTTCAGCAAGCCCATAACCGCCTTGGCCAGCGTCGTCTTTCCGGCTCCCGTCTCCCCCACTACGCCCAGCGTCCGGCCCTTTTCCATCGACAGTGTCAAATCATTGACCGCCCGGACCGTTCCGTCGGAGGTTGCGAAGTGAACGGTAAGATTTTTAATCTCCAAAACCTTACGCATCGTCTGCCTCCTTACCGCTTCATGTTGGGATCAAACGCATCCCGGATCCCGTCGCCAAAGAGATTGAGGGAGAGCACCGCCGTCATAATGCCCAGCCCGGGGATAATGGTAATATGCCATGCATCCCGGATATAATCCCGGGCGCTGTTGAGCATCGCTCCCCACTCCGGAATCGGCGGCGCGATGCCAAGCCCGATATAGGACAGGCCCGCGATGTTCAAAATGGAATTTGCCACGCTCAAAGAGAACTGTACCACCACCGGCGCAAAGCAGTTCGGAATAATATACTTGAGCAGAATACGCGGCCGGCTGGCCCCGGAGGCCCTTGCGGCCTCCACAAAGTCCTTGTCCTTAACGGTCATCACCGAGGCCCGCATGATCCTTGCAAAGCCCGGAATCTCCGGGATCCCGATGGAGAGCGCCAGGTTAAACAGACTCGACCCCAGCGCCGACGCCACTGCGATTGCCAAAAGCATATACGGGATGGCCAGAAGGACGTCCATGACCCGCATGATCGCGTTGTCCAGAAGGCCCCCGTAATAGCCGGCAATCGCCCCCCAGAATCCCCCTACCAGGCAGGCGAACAGAATGGACGCCAGCCCCAGCGAGAGCGAATACCGGGTCCCCCACAGCATACGGAGCAGGATGTCCCGGCCGTATTCGTCACAGCCGAACACGTGCTCCAGGCAGGGGGGCAGCAGCTTTTTGGACAGATCCTGCTGCACTACCATGGACTCGTAAAAGGCGTTATGGGTCACTGCGTCGATCAGAAGCGTCGCTATGGATATGGCGATCAGCACCGCCAGGATGCACATACCCAGCATGGCGCTTTTATTGCGCACGAACCGCATCCTCACTTCCTGCCAAAGCGACCGGGCTTTATAGCCGCTTTCCACCACTGCCAGGGTCTCCTCGATCTGTTTCTTTCGGATCAGTGTCATACTCCACCTCCTGCCGCCTTATACTGCGACTTGATTCTGGGGTCAATGTATGCGTATAAAATATCTACCAAAAGATTAACCACAGACAGCATCACGGAAATTACGATCACCGAACCCAGAATAGCCGGCGTATCCTTGGACTTCACCGCGTCCAGCAGGTAGCGCCCCAGACCCGGCCACGCGAACACCGTTTCCGTCATGACCGCGCCGCCCAGAAGCATACCAAACTGCAGTCCCACCACCGTGACCACAGGGATCAGCGCGTTGCGGAACATATGCCGCATGGTAACGATACGCTCCCCCAGCCCCTTTGCCCGGGCGGTGGTGATGTAGTCGGCGTTGATCACCTCCAGCATCGACGAGCGCGTCATACGCGCAATGACGGATCCGCAGCTGGCCCCCGCCGTAAACGCCGGCAGCACCAGAGAGTGGATCACACCGAAAAATCCGTCTCCCATATTGGAGGAGGGGAACCAGCCAAGCCCCAGAGAAAAGAGGATGATCAGAACCAATCCCATCCAGAAGGGAGGCGCCGACGTGCCAAGCAGTGTGACAAACATGGCGATATTATCAAATACGGAGTACTGCTTCTTCGCACACAGGATTCCCACCGGAATACCAATCAGCACGGCCACCACCATGCCCCCGAAGGAGAGCAGGATCGTGTTGGGCAGCTTTTCCGCGATCTGTGTCCCTACCTCCATCTTCGTTTTGTAGGAGGTGCCGAAATCTCCCCGCACCACCCCCGCCATATAGCGGATATACCGAACCGGCAGCGGATCCTTCAGCCCCATGTCCTCCTCCAGCTTTGCGATGCTCTCCGGTGTGGCGGCATTTCCCAGTATCATTGCCGCAGGATTTCCGGGAGTTTTGTCCACAATAAAGTAGACAACAAAGGTAACGCCGATGAGAACCAATACCATCATGGCGATCCGCTTGAGAATGTACCTGTACATAGTGCGCTCCTCTCTTCTGCTCCTGTTTTGTCCGCTTGTATTTCCCTCCAAGTTTTTAGTCTGTACACAAAAACCCTTCACCTTTCGCCTCGATTATAGTATAATAGCGTCATCAAGTAAAGCGACACTTATTTTACATTTCGTTGACCATTTGTTCAACTAAACCCATCAGACGAGAGGAGCTGTTTCCTATGTCTCTGTTCAGCTTTAAAATTGTGGATACCATTGCCAAAAACGGCAGTTTTGCAAAAGCCGCAGACGCGCTGCACATGACGCCTTCCGCCGTCAGCCATGCCGTAAACAAACTGGAACATGAATTTAAGCTGCAGCTGTTTGTCCGCAACCGGCACGGCGCAAGCCTGACGCGGGACGGGGAACGGCTCCTGCCCTACATTCGCACCATCCTGCAATACCACGAGCTGCTTCATCTGGAAGTGGCGCAGATCCATGGAAGCATCACCGGAAGCGTCCGTCTCGGCACGTTCAACAGCGTGACCGTCTCCTGGCTGCCCAGGCTTTTAAAGACTTTTCGCAGTCAATATCCGGAAATTGATATATCCATCCACCAGGGCAGCTACATGGATATCGCCGCATGGCTGGAAAACGACGAGATCGATCTGGCCTTTGTGATCAATCATACGGCCCCCAAAAATGTGGACGTCATTCCCCTTCACCAGGACCCCCTTGTCTGCATCACTCCCCCGGATTATACCCCTCCAAACCTCTCCTACGTCACGCCGAAGGACATCTCCCGGATGAACCTTATCCTCCAGCACGACGGCTACAACGCGGAGATCCTGGATTTTCTCGCTCAGCATCATATCAAAGTAAAGGCGTCCTTCCATATCGAAACCACCGCCGCCATGGTTGCTCTGGTATCCTCCGGTTTCGGGTTCGGCATCGTGTCGAAAATGGACTCCTTTACCCCCATCTCGGACGTGCATATTTATCCCATCCATCCTCCCGCTTTTCGCGTCGTCAGCCTCGCCTGCGTCCAGCACTCCTTTCCGGCCCCCGCTACGGTAACCCTCCGCAATATGATCCTGGACTATACTCAGCAAATCAACATCCAGAATATCCCGGAGGGGCCGTGAGTCCCTCCGCGCCGGTCTCGCGCTCCGGCTTTCCTCCCTTCAATCTTTTGCGCTCTGCAAATTTCGACTTGAAAAATGAGGGGATTCTCTTGCTGACGGCCTGCAGCCCGTTGATATGAGCGACTTTCTTGAGGTTCTATTATTATACTTCGGCCAAAATCCCGTTGAAATCTTACAATTTCAGCGGGATGTTCGATCCTCTTACAGAACCCCCTCGCGTTATCCCATATCCTCCTGCTTCATATAAAATTCACAGTAAGTTTTAAGGTATTTTTCTTGTCTTTGCCGCAGGGCTGTGGTATGATACCTCTTGATCCACTTGAAAATGAGAAAACGGAGGTACGCTCCTTTGAAGCCAGATAAAGGAAACAACAAAAAGAATACATGGGGCCTGATCTCTCTGATCCTGTGGGCCCTGATGCTTACCCTGATCTTCCGCAGCTGCTCCAACTCCTACGCCAACTCCAACCAGGTGCAGGTGGAATATTCCATCTTCCGCCAGTGGGTGGTGGCTGAACTGGTGGACGAGGTCCACATGGAGAGCGACCGCTACATCATCACCCTTAAGGAGGGAAAAGAAGCGGAAGCTCTGGCCTTTATCCCTGAGGACGATCGTCAAAACCAGACAAATGACATGTTCGCCTGGATGCCCGTCCAGAACGACAAGGATACCGAGTATGTCACCACCCCGCCCCCGGTGGCCGACCTGGCCATCCTGGACATGATGGACACCCACGGCGTCCAGTTCTACCGCAACCCGCCGGACAGCTCGGGTTATATCCTCTCCCTGCTGCTGACCACCGTACTGCCCATTGTTATCATGGTGGGGGCTATGGTCTTCCTCATGCGGGGCATCGGCGGCAAGGGCGGCATGGGCGGTATCGGCGGCGTGGGTAAGGCCAACGCCAAGGTGTATGTGGAGAAAAAGACCGGCGTTACCTTCCGGGATGTAGCCGGCCAGGACGAGGCCAAAGAGAGCCTGGAGGAGATCATCGACATCCTCCACAACCCCGGCAAGTACACCGAGATCGGGGCCAAACTGCCCAAAGGCGCGCTGCTGGTGGGCCCTCCGGGCACCGGCAAGACCCTGCTTGCCAAGGCCGTGGCCGGCGAGGCCGGCGTCCCCTTCTTCTCCATCAGCGGCTCCGACTTCGTAGAGATGTTCGTGGGCGTGGGCGCCTCCCGTGTCCGTGACCTGTTTAAAGAGGCCAGCAAGATGGCCCCCTGCATCATCTTCATTGACGAGATCGACACCATCGGCAAGTCCCGTGATAACCGCATGGGCGGCAACGACGAGCGGGAGCAGACCCTGAACCAGCTCCTTGCCGAGCTGGACGGCTTTGATCCCGGCAAGGGCGTTATCGTCCTGGGAGCCACCAACCGGCCCGAGGTGCTGGACAAGGCCCTCCTCCGTCCCGGCCGTTTCGACCGGCGCATCACCATCGACCGGCCCAACCTGGCCGGACGTCTGGCCACCCTCCAGGTCCACACCCGGAACATCCGCCTCAGCGAGGACGTGGATTTGAAAAAAATCGCCCTGGCCACCGCCGGCACCGTGGGCGCCGACCTGGCCAACCTGGTGAACGAGGCCGCCCTGCGGGCTGTCCGCCACGGCCGGAGAGCCGTCAACCAGGAGGACCTGCTGGCCTCCTTTGAGTTCGTCATCGCCGGCAGCGAGAAGAAGAACTCCGTCCTCACCCAGTTCGAGCGCAAGCTGGTGGCCTACCACGAGGTGGGCCACGCCATGGTAGCCTACAAGCAGAAGAACGCCGAGCCGGTGCAGAAGATCACCATCGTCCCCCACACCGAGGGCAGCCTGGGCTACACCCTCCTCATGCCCGAGGAGGACAAGACCAACCTGCGCACCAAGGAGGAGCTGATGGCGAAGATCGCCGTCTCCATGGGCGGCCGTGCCGCCGAGGAGGTAGTCATGGACACCATGACCAACGGGGCCTCCCAGGACATCCAGGAGGCCACCAACATTGCCCGGAACATGGTTGCCATGTACGGCATGAGCGAGGAGTTCGGCATGATGGCCCTGGGCTCTGTCCGCAGCCAGTACCTGGACGGAGGCTACGGCTTGGACTGCGCCCAGGACACCGCCGCCGTCATGGACAAGGCCGTCAAGGCCATCCTGGACGTGTGCTATAAGGACGCGGTGGAGGTCATCCGGGAAAACCGGGAGGACATGGATAAAGTGGTGGCCTACCTGCTGGAGAAGGAGACCATCACCGGCGGCGAGATGGTGGCCATCATCGAGGGCCGGG
>CATOKC010000023.1 GCA_951800675.1 uncultured Oscillibacter sp. | reverse complement strand
CCCCGGAGTTGACGCTGACCTTGTCCGCGCCGCATTTCAGCACCCGGTCGAAATCCTCCAGCCCCCGGATGCCGCCTCCCACGGTGAGGGGAATGAAGATCTCGGAGGCCACCCGGCGCAGGATATCCGTAAACAGGCCCCGGCCCTCGACGGAAGCGGTGATGTCGTAAAATACCAGTTCGTCTGCCCCGGAGTCGTTGTAGAACCGGGCCAGCTCCACCGGGTCCGCCATATCCCGGAGACCCTCGAAGTTGGTCCCCTTCACCACCCGGCCGTCCCGCACGTCCAGACAGGGGATGATGCGCTTGGCTAACAAGTCCCCACCTCCCTCAGAACGGTTCCAAGGTCCAGCCGCCCGTCGTAGAGGGCCTTTCCCAAAATGGCGGCCCGGACGCCCATGCGCGCCAGCCGCCGCAGCTCCTCCACGGAGCTGACGCCACCGGAGGCGGTAATGGCCAAACCCCCGATCTGAACCAGCTCCTCGTAGAGTTCCAGGTTGGTCCCCTGGCCCGCGCCGTCCCGGCTGATATCGGTATAGATAACGGTTTTAACCTCCGCGTCTCGGAGGCGGCGGCAGAAGTCCACCCCCTTTTCCCGGGAAAGCTCCTTCCAGCCGTTGACGGCCACGTACCCGTCCCGAGCGTCCACGCCCACGGCGATCTGGTCTCCATAGGTCTGCGCCATGCGGGCGGTAAAGGCAAAATCCTTGACCGCAGCCGTCCCCAAAATGCACCGGCTCACCCCCAGGTCCAGATAGCGGCGGACGCGCTCCTCCGTGCGGATGCCGCCCCCCACCTCGATAAAGAGCCCGCTCTGCCGGGCGATGGCGGCAATGCTGTCGAAATTCGCCGTGGTGCCGTCCCGGGCTCCGTCCAGGTCCACCACATGGAGGTATTGGGCCCCGGCGTCCAGGAAGGCCCGGGCCTGGGCGCAGGGATCCGCGCCGTAGACGGTCTCCTGGTCATAGTCCCCCTGGTAGAGGCGGACCACCTGCCCGCCCCGCAGGTCAATGGCTGGGAAAATCTGCATGGTATCGCTCCTCTTCTCATTCGTGGACCTTGCAGGTCAGCTCCTCCGCGTCCAGGCGGAACACCTGGGTGTTTTCCAGGGCCGCCCCGCCGATGTCCCATCGGTCTCTCCCGGTGACATGGGCTAAAATGGCCAGGAGGCCCGCCCGTTTCTCCTCCGCCGTCTCCAGCACCGTCACCAGTCCGCCGCCCATGACGCACTGGAAGCGGGAAGTGGTCTCCTGGGCCCGCTCGCTTACGACCCACTCGTGTCCCGTGTCCATTTCAAAGGCGGCCCAGCCGGTCCGGCGGATGAGGTCCATCTTCCGCCCCTCTTTGGCGCCGTGGAAATAGAAGGCGTAGCGCCCGTCTCGCTCCTCGAAGCCGAAGTCCAGGGGAACCACGTAGGCCCGTTCCCCGTCGCAGAAACCCAGGCGGCAGCAATCACAAGATGTTATAATTTCCCGGATTTTTACAGGGTCCGTAACCTCCCGGTCCGCTCTTCGCATACCATTCTCCCCTTTCACAGCTCGGCAAAGGCCCGCAGCAGCCGCAGCCCCGCGTCTCCAGACTTCTCCGGGTGGAACTGGGTCCCCCAGACGTTCCCTCGGCGGACCGCGCCGGTGACGGCCACGTTTCCGTATCGGGAGGCCCCCAGGGTGCTCTCCCGGCAGCCGCGGGCGTAGAAGCTGTGGACATAGTAAACATATTCACCATTCTCGAAATACTTGAACAGCGGGTCGCCTTTTACAATTTCCAGGCTGTTCCAGCCCATGTGAGGGACCTTCAGCAACTTGTCCGCCAAATCCTCCCCCAGAAAGGCCACCTCGCCGGGAACCAGGCCCAGGCCGGGGTGCTCACCGTACTCAAAGCTCCGGTCAAAAAGGAGCTGCATCCCCAGGCAGATGCCAAGCAGGGGCTTGCGTCCCGCCTCCTCCAGAAGAACCGGAACCAGCCCCGTCTCATCCAGCTTGGCCCGGGCGTCCCCAAAGGCCCCCACGCCGGGCAGGATAATCCGGTCCGCCGCACGGAGGCGCTCCGCTTCGCCGGTGACCTCCGCCTCCACGCCCAGGGAGCGGAGGCTGGATTGCAGGGAGAAGAGATTCCCCACGCCGTAGTCCACGATGGCGGTCATCACAGCACCCCTTTCGTGCTGGGAATCTCGTCCATGTGCTTGGGGTCCAGGGACACGGCCCCTTTCAGCGTCCGGCCCATGCCCTTGAATACGGCCTCCAGGATGTGGTGGGTATTCTCCCCCGCCATCCGGCGGATGTGGAGGGAGCCGGGGCAGTTCCGCACAAAGCCCAGCCAGAACTCCTGAGCCAGCTCCGTGTCGAAGTCCCCCACCTTGGCGGCGGGCAAATCCACCGCCCAGCCCAGGTAATCCCGGCCGCTGAGGTCACAGGCGCAGAGAACCAGAGTCTCGTCCATGGGAAGCAAAAACTGTCCGTAGCGGACAATGCCCCTCTTGTCCCCCAAAGCCTCCTGAAACGCCTTGCCCAGGCAGATGCCCACGTCCTCCACGGAGTGGTGATAATCCACCTGGGTGTCTCCGCGGCAGGCAACGGAAAGGTCGAAGTCTCCGTGCCGGGCGAAAAGCTCCAGCATGTGGTCCAGAAAGCCGCAGCCGGTGGAGATTTCCGTCTTCCCGGTGCCGTCGAGGTTCAAGGAAAGCTTGATTTGAGTCTCCCGGGTGTCCCGTTGAATGCTTGCGGTGCGCATAGCGCTTCCCTCCTTATCCTCCGGCCGGCAGCCGGTCGATTTGCTCTATCAGCGCCTCCATCTGCTCCCGGGAGCCGATGGTGACGCGGACAAAGTCCCGGACGCGGTCCTTGTCAAACCAGCGGACCAGGATGCCGGCTTCCTTTAATCTCCGGTACAGCTCCCCGCCGGGAAGGCGGCCCGATTTGGCGAAGAGAAAGTTTGCGGAGGAGGGCAGAACCGTGAAGCCCCGCTCCTCCAGCGCCCCGGCGGTCCAGGCCCGGTTTTCCCGGACGGCCCGGCGGCAGGATTGGAAATAGTCCTCGTCCTCCATGGCGGCGGCTCCCGCCAGCAGGGACAGGCGATTGACGTTGTAGGGGTTGAAGCTGTACTTCACCCGGTTCAGATCCGCGATAAGCTCCGGGGAGCCCAGGGCAAAGCCAATCCGCCCCCCCGCCAGGGATCGGCTCTTGGACATGGTTTGGGTCACCAGGAGGTTTTCGTACTCCCGGACCAGGGGTGCGCAGCTCTCCGCCCCGAAGTCTACATAGGCCTCGTCCACCACAACCACCCGGTCCGGGTCCTTTTCCAGCAGCCGCCGGATGTCGGAGACCGGGACCGCCATGCCCGTGGGGGCGTTGGGGTTGGCGAGGACCACCGTACCGGGGAAATCCAGGTAGTCCTCCACATTCAGGGAAAAATCCTCCCGCAGGGGAACCCGCCGGGCCTCCAGCCCGAACAGGGCCGCCTGGGCCTCATAAAAGCCGTAGGTAATGTCGGCGAAGGCCGCTCCCTTCCCCTCCCCGCAGAAGGCCCGGAAGGCAAAGGCCAGAATCTCGTCGGAACCGTTGCCGGAAATCACGTTTTCCGGGGACAGGCCATACCGCCGGGCAATGGCGGCGTTCAGGGCGGCGCAGGTGGGGTCGGAGTAGAGATAGAGCTTTTCCGCCTCCGCCCGGCTCAAGGCCTCCAGGACCTTGGGCGAGGGCGGAAAGGGGCTCTCGTTGGTGTTCAGCTTGATGTATTTTTGATCCCGGGGCTGCTCGCCGGGGGTATAGGGGGCGCAGCGCAGGGCCTCGGGAGATAAAAACCGGCTCATAGAACCACCGCTTTCATTCAGATTTTTTCCGGCTCTCCGCCGAACGGGCGTGCCCTTCCAGCCCCTCCCGCCGGGCGAAATCCGCGATCCTGTCCCCGCAGGCGCTCAGCGCCGCCTGGTCATAGCTGAGGAAGCTGGAGCGCTTCATGAAGTCGTCCACCCCCAGGGGGCTGGAAAACCGGGCGGTGCCGGAGGTGGGCAGGGTGTGGTTCGGCCCCGCGAAATAGTCCCCCAGGGCCTCCGGCGTGGAGCGGCCCAGGAAGACGCTCCCGGCGTTTTTGATCCGGGACAGCAGGGCGAAGGGCTCGTCCACGCAGAGCTCCAGGTGCTCCGGGGCAATGCGGTTCGCCGCCTCCACGGCCTTGTCCAGGCTGTCCGTGACGATGATTTTTCCGTTATCCGCAATGGACCGGCGGGCAATGTCCTTCCGGGGCAGGGCCTCCAGCTGGGCCTCCACCTCGGCCTGTACGCTTATTGCCAGTTCCCGGCTGTCCGTCACCAGCACGGCGGAGGACCGCACGTCGTGCTCCGCCTGGCTCAGCAGGTCCGCCGCGACCCATTTGGGGTTCGACTTCCCGTCCGTCAGCACCAGAATCTCGCTGGGCCCGGCAATCATGTCGATGGCCACCCGGCCGAAGACCTTCCTTTTCGCCGTGGCCACGAACACGCCGCCGGGGCCCACGATCTTGTCCACCCGGGGCACGGTTTCCGTCCCATAGGCCAGGGCCGCCACCGCCTGGGCCCCGCCGATTTTGAAGACCTCCGTCACCTCCGCCAGCTCCGCCGCCATCAGGGCCTCCGGGCTGACGGTGCCGTCCCGCCGGGGGGGCGTGACGACGGCGATATCCTGCACCCCGGCGATCTGGGCGGGAATGACATTCATCAAAATGGTGGAGGGAAAGGCCTCCGGGCTCCGGGGCACGCAGACGCCCACCCGTTCAATGGGCGTCCACCGCTGGCCCATGACGATCCCACTCCGGTCCGTGAGAACAAAGTCGTTGTGCCTCTGCCGCTCATGGAAGCGCCGGATATTCTCCGCCGCCTCCTTCAGCGTCTCCAGAAAATAGGGATCCACGGCTCTTCGGGCGGCGTTGAACTCCTCCGCGCTCACCCACAGGTCCTGAAGCTCCGCGCCGTCAAAACGGCGGGTGTAGTCCCGCAGGGCCTCGTCGCCCCGGCGGCGGACCTCCCGGATGATTTCGTCCACGGCGGCGGACACGTCCTCCTCCGCCTGGATGTCCCGGTTCAAAAACTCCTCCGGCGAGAGGCTGTCGAAATCCAGAATCCGCATCATGCCCCCGTCACCTCCGTCAGCTTTGCCAGCAAAGTTTCGATCTCCCGGCGCTTGAACTGGAAGCCGGCCCGGTTGGCCACAAACCGGGCGGAGATGGGCATAAACTCCGTCAGCACCTTCAAATGGTTCTCCCGCAGGGTGGTCCCCGTCTCCACGATGTCCACAATCACGTCGGAGAGCCCCAGAAGCGGGGCCAGCTCGATGGAGCCGTTCAGCTTGATGATATCAATATCCCGGCCCTGGGCGGCGTAGTAGGCCTTGGCGATGTTCACAAACTTTGTCGCCACCCGGAGGGTCCGGCCCGGGTCGTCGGTGAAGTCCTCCGGCCCCGCCACGCACATGCGGCACTTCCCAAGGCCCGTGTCCAGCAGCTCGTACACGTCCGCCCCGGACTCGGCCAGGATGTCCTTGCCCACGATGCCGACGTCCGCCGCGCCATGCTCCACATAGATGGCCACGTCACTGGGCTTTACCAGGAAGTAGCGGATGCCCGCCTCCCGGTTCTCCACCACCAGCTTCCGACTCTCGTTGTAGTCCTCGGGGCAGCCATAGCCCACCCCCGCCAGGAGGTTGTAAACCTTGTCCCCCAGGCGGCCCTTGGGCAGGGCGATGTTCAGCATGGTTTTCACCCCCTCCGGGGGGGCGGTTTCGCTCAGCCGGTCCAGCTCGTCCAGATACAGGGCAAAGCCGATAGCCTTGGCTCCGGGGCGGAACTGCTCCGCCAGGGGGTCGTAGCGCCCGCCCTGGAGCACCGCCCGTGGCAGGCCCGCCACGTAGCCTTGAAGCACCAGGCCGTTGTAATACTCCATATCGTTCACCAGGGACAGGTCCAGCCGCAGCGTCTGTTCCTGGGCCGCCAAAGCGGCGCACAGGGTCCGCAGCTCCGCCAGGGCTGCTCCCATTCCGGCGTTGAGGGCAATAGGCTCCGCCTGGGCCAGCACCGCCTCCCAGTCTCCCGCCAGCGCGTCCAGGCGGCAGAGTGCGTCGGTCCCCTGGCGGGACAGGCCCGCCTCCTCCGCGGCGGAGCGCAGCTCGTGGAGATTCCGGTCCCGGATACAGCTAAGCAGCCGGGGCCGGGCGGCCTCCGGCGCGCCCACCGCGTCCAGCAGCCCCGCCACAAAGCCCATGTGGCTGGCCTCCAGCACGAAGTCCCGGCCCGTCAGGGCCAGGCTCTTCCCCGCCAGGGACACCGCCTGGGCGGTGATGCCGTCGTCCACCGCGCCGATGCACTCCAGGCCCATCTGGCTGATCTCCTGGAAGGTGTGGCTCTCCTGGCTGGGGCGGTAGACGTTTTCGGAGTAATAGAACCGCCCGCAGCCCCCTTCCTCAAACTGGGCGTTCTTGGCGATGGAGAGGGTGACGTCCGGCTTCAGCGCCAGCAGCCGCCCGTCCAGGTCCGTAAAGGTGATCACCTGATCCGAGGCCAGGAAGCGGCGGTTCTGCTGGTAGAGGCCGTACTCCTCAAAGCGGCCCATGCGGTACTGGCGGAAGCCCGCCTCCTCATAGAGCAGGCGGAGCCGGAGGGACAGCCGCTCCTGGGGCCGCAGCATATTCAAATCCAATTCCATGGGGTTCCTCCTTGCGGGGCAGGGCCCCGGTGATGGATTACAGTATACTCCGATTTTTTAGCATAGTAAAGCGCTAATTCGGTAGTATAATAGATTCTCCGATTTACACAAACATGCCACGCCGCCCGGCGGATTGTTTATACCATCTTTTCCGGCTTCACCGTCTCGTCGAACGCCTCCGCCGTCAGGAGGCCCAGGGAGAGGACCGCCTCTTTCAGGGTCGTGCCGTCGTGAAGGGCTTTCTTGGCGCACTCCGCCGCCTTTTCATAGCCGATTTTCGGCGTCAGGCAGGTGACCAGCATCAGCGAGTTGTTCAGGTTCTCCTCCATCCGCTCCACGTTGGGGGTAATCCCCTCTACGCAGTGGACCCGGAAGGACTCCATGGCGTCCGCCAGCAGCCGGGCGGAGAACTGGAAGTTATAGGCCGACACGGGCAGAAAGACGTTCAGCTGGAAATTTCCCTGGCTGGCGGCAAAGCCGATGGCCGCGTCGTTCCCCATCACCTGCACCGCCGCCATGGTGACCGCCTCGCACTGGGTGGGGTTCACCTTGCCGGGCATGATGGAGCTGCCGGGCTCGTTCTCCGGGATGTGGAGCTCTCCCATGCCGCAGCGGGGCCCGCTGGCCTGCCAGCGGATGTCGTTGGCAATCTTCATCAGATTCGCCGCCAGGGCTTTTAAGGCCCCGTGGGCAAAGACCAGAGCGTCCTTGGAGGTCAAGGCGTGGAATTTATTCGGGTCCGGCCGGAAGTCCAGGCCCGTCAGGGCCCGCAGCTCTTTACAGACCAGCTCGTCGTAGTTCTTGGGGGCGTTGAGCCCGGTGCCCACGGCGGTGCCGCCGATGGCCAGGCGGCTCAGCTCCTCCAGGGCCGCCCGGAGCATCCGGCAGGGGGCCTCCACCAGCTCCCGCCAGCCGGAAACCTCCTGGGCGAAGCGCAGGGGCGTGGCGTCCTGGAGGTGGGTCCGGCCAATGCGGATCAGGTCCGGGTAAGCCGCTTCCAGCCTGCCGAAGGCCCCCGCCAGCCGCTCCGCCGCCGGAAGGACCTGGTTCGCGACGGACATCGCCGCCGCGATGTGGAGGGCGGAGGGATAGGTGTCGTTGGAGGACTGGGAGGCGTTCACGTGGTCGTTGGGGTGGAGCTTTACGCCCCGGTCCGCCGCCAGGTGGGCGATGACCTCGTTGACGTTCATATTCGTCTGGGTACCGCTGCCCGTCTGCCAGACCACCAGGGGAAACTCCTCGTCCCATTTCCCGGCCCGGATTTCCTCACAGGCGGCGGCAATGGCGGCGGCCTGTTCCGCCGTCAGCTTGCCCACGGCGGCGTTGGCCTTGGCGCAGGCCTCCTTTAAGCAGGCGAAAGCGGCGATGATCTCCCGCGGCTGGCGCTGGCCGCCGATTTTGAAATTCTCCAGGCTCCGCTGGGTCTGGGCGCCCCAATGGCGGTCCGCCGGGACATGGATTTCCCCCATGGTATCGTGTTCGACGCGGGTGGCATTCATAGCAGTTCCCCTTTTCGTTTTTTATGGCGCTTATTATAGACGCAAAGGGCCATAAAAGCAAGGCTGTCTTTCCAAGAAAGCCATTCTGCCGCGGATAAATACGCCCCGGAGGCGCTCCGGGCGTCTGCCGATTTTGGGGATTGACAGCCAGCGGTCCCGGTAGTATAATCCGTCCCGCTGTCGCAGAGGCAGTTTTTCTTTTGAGGAAAGAGGCATGTTTATGAAAGCAAAAACCCTTGCCATGAACCTAGTGCGCCCCCACATGGGACGCAGGCTGGTAGTGCTGGCTGCCAGCTTAATCATCATCGGACTTTGTGTCGCGGTATTTAAGACGGTGGGATTTGGAACGGACCCCGGCTCAACCTTCTCCCTGGGAATTTCCGCCCGGACCGGCGTATCCTTCGGAACCTGCCAGCTTGTATTCAATCTCCTGCTGTTTTTCCCCGTCATTTGGCTGGACCTATCCCGCATCGGCATCGGTACTGTTGGCAATATGGTGGGGCTCGGGTACATCGCGGATTTCTTTATGCGCCGGCTGGAAGCCCTAATACCGCCGGAGGGCTTTTCCATGACGGAACGGATTCTCCTCTTCGCGGTCAGCATGGCGGGGTTTTTGATTGCCGCCTCCTTCTACATGGTGGTGGACATGGGCGTCGCCCCCTATGACGCGGTTCCCCAGCTGATTGCGGCGCATACCAGCAAATGGAGCTTCCGGTCCGTCCGGACGCTGTGGGACATTTCGCTTTTATCCACCGGCTTCCTGCTGGGCGCGGCGGTGGGCCTGACGACGCTGATCACCGGCTTTTGCCTGGGGCCTGCCATTGCTTTTGTGTCCAGCTGGGCAAAGGGCTGGTTTGACTGAAATTGCGTAAGCAATTCGATGCCCCCGCTGCCCGGACAGGCTTGACGGAACCTGGAAAAGCATGGTATCCTATCTCCAAAGCAAAGGAGGCGGACAACATGAAGGGACTGTCCAACGAGGAGCGGCAGCGCCTGGGGGCGCTGCTGGACCATACCTCCCAGGCGGAGGTCATGGCAAAAATTCCCCCATTTTCCCAAGCGGAGGTTCACAACCTGGCCCCGGCCCCGGTCAGGGCCCCGGAGTCTTTGGGCGTGCTGATGTTCAATATGGAGCGGGGCGTGTATCTGGACGAGCTGGGGGACTTTCTGGAGCACTGTCCGGCGGTCCGGCCCTTTGACGTGATCCTCGCCAACGAGCTGGACGACGGCCGCGTCCGCTCCGGCGGAAAAAACAACACCTTAGAGCTAGCGGAGCGGCTGGGGATGAACGCGGTGTTCGGCCTGGAGTTCATCGAGCTGGTAAACGGCGCGGACCCCAAGGGCTTTCACGGCAACGCCATCTTCTCCCGCTGGCCCATCCGGCGGGCCCAGCTGGAGGCCGCGCTGGCGGAGGCGGAAGCCCTGTTCCCCGGTATGCCGGTGATTCTGGGCGGCGTTTACCGGGGAGGAGCTGTCCAACCACAACGCGGTCTGGGCCTCCTGCGTTCTGAACCGGAAGCCATAAGCAAAGGCGCCTGAGCGGGTCCGGCATGACCTGCCCAGGCGCTTTTTTCTTTTACGGTAGGATTCCCTACTGAATCAGCAGCACAAGATTCCGGTCCGTGATGAAATTGGGCACGCTGTAAACCACGGCAATGGCGTCCAGCCCGTTGTCCTCCGCGTACTTCGCGGCGGAGTACCGGTAATACCGGGGGTCCAGCAGGTGGACCTCCTCAAAGCGCAGGGCCAGGAAGGGGGCCATGGAATCCGCGTAGGAATCCCGGATCACCAGCAGCTTCCCTGTTCCCTCGGGATTTTTGATGACGCAAAGAGGCTGGTTGCCCCCCAGAAAGACAGAGTATTTGTCCTTGGTCTGGAGCTTATTTAGGTCGTACAACGCGGCCCACTTCGGGGAACCGTCCCGCCAGGAGGTGACCTCGAAGCCCATGTCCGGGACCCAGAACTCGATGTCGTCCGGCGGCAGCCAGTGGACGCCGGACTGGGAGTACAGCGTCCCCTGGAACCCGTCGGAGCAGTACTCCCTCCAGGGCTCAAAGGACGCCTGTTCCCGAACCTCTGTTCCCCGGCCCAGGGATTCCATCAACGCGGCGTAGCCGTAATACGCCCCCAGGGTGGTCCAGTGGTGGTCCGTGCGGTAGAAAATCCCCTCCCAGGTCCTCTCCCCGGCATGGTCCCGGAGGGCCGTCAGGAAATCAATGGGCTCCACGCCCTCCAGCTCCGCCGCCCGGGCGATGAAAGCCGCCTGGTCCCAGCTCTCCGCCCCCCTGGGCAGGCGGTCCCGCCAGATTTCCGCCGCCGAGGGAATCAGGCCCAGGTACACCGGAAGCTCCGTCCGCTCCGCCAAGCGGGAGACATAGCTCAGATTCTTCTCCTCCAGGCCGTCCTTGGGGGGCTCCACCTTGGCGATCAGCGCGCCGCCGCAGAGGTAGACCCCGTTGAACTCCCGCTTGCCCAAGACCTGCTCCGTCCGGGCTTTGAGGCCCGTCCATTGGTCCCGGAGGGGAAACTGGTCCGCGAAGTACTCCTCCACGCCCTTGGTAAAGCTGCCGTCCCTCAAGTCCTCCCAGGAAAATTCCGGGAACTGGGCCAGGGTCCGGTTCTCCACGTCGGAGCGGTCCCGGTCCGGCAGGAGGAGGTGCCAGACAAGCAGCCCCCCCAGAAACACACAGAAAAAGGCCGACAGGAAGCGGCTGTATCTTGTTGTCATCTCACCGCCTCCTTAAAACCGGAAATACAGGAAGGGATTGTAGCTGCCGTCCACCAGATAAGCGGTGGAGACAATCAGCCCCAGGCCCATCAGCACCGGGGCCAGGACCTTCCTCCCCCGCTCCGGGATCTTCTTCCAAAGGTCCGCCGCCAGAGTGGTGGAGCCCAGGGCCAGCAGGAGCAGAATCAGGGCCCAGCTCCGCAAACGGTACCCGTCCGGGGCGGACCAGAGGGGCCCTCCCCCAAAGCACACCGCCAGATACCGTCCGCAGACTCCCAGGTCCTCCATGGCGAAGATGCCCCAGCCCACGAAGACCACCAGCAGCGTATAGAACCGCTTCACCAGAACCGGCGTCCGGACGAGGAGGTCCCGGAAGACGAACCGCTCCAGAATCAGCCACAGGCCGAAATACAAGCCCCACAGGACAAAGTTCCAGCTGGCCCCGTGCCAGAAGCCGGTGCAGAACCAGACAATGAGCAGGTTCCGAAGGGTCTTGGCGCTCCCCGCCCGGCTGCCCCCCAGGGGGAAGTACAGGTACTCCCGAAACCAGGAGGTCAGGGACATGTGCCAACGCCGCCAGAACTCTCCCACGGAGGTGGAGAGATAGGGGTGGTCAAAGTTCTCGTCAAACCGGAAGCCCAGAATCCGCCCCAGGCCAATGGCCATGTCGGAGTAGCCGGAAAAGTCAAAGTAAATCTGAAGGCCGAAGGCGAACAGCCCCGTCCAGCCCCCTGCAACCGTCAGCGCCCCGGCGTTTTGAGATGCCTGGCAGCTCTCCCACAGGGCCCCGGCGGCGTTGGCCAGCAGCACCTTCTTGGCAAGGCCCGCGGTAAAGCGGCAGGCCCCTTCGGCGAAGTCCCGGGACGTGACGGTCCGGTGAACCAGCTCCGCCGCCACGGTCTTGTACTTCACGATGGGCCCGGCGATGAGCTGGGGAAACAGCGTCACGTAGGCCCCGAAGCCGATGATGTTCCGCTGGACCGGCGCGTCCCGGCGGTAAACGTCGATGGTGTAGCTCATGGTCTGGAAGGTGAAGAAGGAAATGCCCAGGGGCAGGGGCAGCCCCAGCTGGGGAACCGTTATCCCCGGAAGCAGGGACAAATTCGCCGCCAGGAAGTCCCAGTACTTGAAAAAACCCAGGAGCAGAAGGTTGAACACCACCGACTGCCCCACGAACCAACGGGCCAGCCGGTCCCGCTGCCGGAACCGCTCCACCAGGAGGCCGTGGGTGTAGTCGATGAAGATGGAGAGGAACATAACCCCCACATACACCGGCTCTCCCCAGCCGTAGAAAAAAAGGCTGGCTGCCAACAGCACAAAATTACGCCGCCGAAGCGGCGTAAGAAAGTACAGCGCCAGCGTCAGCGGCAGGTACCCGAATAAAAACGTCAGGCTGCTGAAAACCATGGCCTACTCCTTGGATTGGAATTGGAGGCGGAACTGCTCCTCTAAAGCCTCCTGATGCGCCCCGGAGGCAATCAGGGCCACGTAGGCCCCCTCCCGCAGCACCTTGGCCGCCTTCCAGGCCTCCAGGCTCTCGGGGTACCAGGCCCCGCCCTCCGCCTGGGCGTCGATTCGGGCCTGGAGGATGGCGGCGGCGGACTCCGCGTCCTCCTCCGTCTCCCCCTGCATCAGCACAATCTCATTCACGTCGGAGCTCATGGCCGGGATCTTGACAACCAGCTGCTTCGCGGGGATTTCGGAAAGGCCGGGGTAATAGCCCTCCAGCAGCTCCCCCTCCACGTCCGCCATGTAGCCCTCTTCCCAGCCGCAGGACATCTCCATCCCGGCGTACAGGGTGTTCAGGGCCACATCTGAGTCCTCCGCCCTGCCCTCTTCCTGCTGTCCGCCGCAGCCGGAAGCCAGCAGCAGAAAAGCCGCCAGAATCCATACCGCTATCTTCTTCAAACGAATCTCCTCCCGCTCCCAGTTCCCGGACTGCCGGGAAAATTTTCTCGTTCTGTTCCTTGTTTTTATACAGGATTCGCGCTATAATTTCAACATCAAATCTGTAACATTCCGTAACAGTTCTTCCCTGCGGTTGTTACTTTCTGGAGGATCGCCATGTACAGTTTCCGAAACGACTACAGCGAGGGGGCCCATCCCAAGGTGTTAAAGGCCCTCACCGAGACCAATTTCCAGCAGACCCGGGGCTACGGCCTGGACCCCCTCTGCCAAAAAACGCGGGACCTCATCCGCTCCCTCTGCGCCGCGCCGGACGCGGACGTCCACTTCCTGGTGGGGGGCACCCAGACAAACCTGCTGGTGATTGAGTCTATGCTGAAGCCCTATGAGGCGGTGATCTCCGCCCACACGGGCCACGTCAACGTCCATGAAACCGGGGCCATCGAGGGCACGGGCCACAAGGTCATCGCCGTCCCCAGCCCCGACGGGAAGCTGACCCCCGCCATGATCGAGTCCGTGCCGGAGCTCCACAGCGACGAGCACCAGGTAAAGCCCGCCATGGTCTATGTCTCCAACACCACGGAGATCGGAACCGTCTACTCCAAGGCGGAGCTCCAGGCCCTCCGGCAGTGCTGCGGCAAGCACGGCCTCCTCCTCTTCCTGGACGGGGCCCGGCTGGGCTCCGCCCTGGCCTGCGGGGACATGACCCTGCCGGATTACGCGGCCCTGGCGGACGTCTTTTACATCGGCGGTACCAAAAACGGCGCCCTCTTCGGCGAGGCCATGGTCTTCGCCAAGCCCCGGCCGGACTTCCGCTGGCACATGAAGCGCCGGGGGGCTATGCTGGCCAAGGGCCGTTTGCTGGGGGTCCAGTTCCAGGCCCTGCTGGAGGATGAAACCTATCTGGAGGCCGCCCGCCATGCCAACGCCCTGGCCCTCCGCCTCCGGGACGGGGTGGCCGCCCTGGGCTATCCCCTGCCGGTGGAGTCCCCCTCCAACCAGCAGTTTCCCGTCCTGCCCAACGAAGCGGTCGCGAAGCTTCAGGACATGGGCTATGAGTTCGAGGTGGACCACGCCGTGGACGCCGGGCACACCATGATCCGCCTGGTGGCCAGCTGGGCCACGCCGGAACAGGCGGTGGAGGACTTCCTCCGGGACCTGGCCTCCTGCAAATAACGCTCCCAACGCGCCCCCTCCGGTCAACCCGGAGGGGGCGCGTTTTCCGCGGCTACTGAATATGCTCCTCGGGAAAATTGTCCAGCACCCGGAAGCCCATTTCCGCCGAGGTCGCCAAGGGGTATTTGTAAATGGAAACCGGGTCTACGATGGGGCAGATGCGCTTCTCCGGCTCTAACCGGAGAAACGGCTTCCCATCGTCTTGATTGTTGACCGCGCGCTTGTCCTCTGACATGAAACATCACCTCAGAGGAAGCATGCGCAAAACCTCGAATTCTATGTCTGAATTTAATGTAAATTCATCAGGCGGATGCCCGCCTCCTTGTCCCCGGCCACGATGATATGCGCGTCGTCCCGGAAGCGGTAGTTGGGGTCCACCAGGGGCACCACCACGTCGCCGCTCTTCACGCCCAGGATGTTGACGTTGTACTTCTGCCGGACCTCCAGCTCCACCACCGTATGGCCCTCCCATTCCTCGGGGATTTCCAGCTCAAAGACGGCAAATTTCGGCGTCAGCTCAAAGTAGTCAAAGACGTTTTCGGCGGAGAAGCGGATGGCGGCCCGGCGGGCCATGTCCATCTCCGTGTGGACCACGAAGTCCGCCCCGATCTTCCGCAGGAACTTAATCTGCCGCTCCTGGTCCGCCCGGGCCACCACGAACCGGGCCCCCAGCTCCTTCAAGGCCGCCGTGGCCTCCAGAGAGCACTGGAAGTCATCCCGGACGCAGACAAAGCACACATCGAAATTCCGCACCCCCAGGGCCTCCAGCACCTGCTCGTCCTGGCAGTCCCCCACGCAGGCGGCGGTGGCCATGGAGGCCACCTTAGACACCTTCTCCTCGTCCTTGTCCAGGACCATGACCTCATTGCCCAGCTCCAGCAGATACCGGGTCAGGTGCCGCCCGAAGCGGCCCAGCCCGATGACCAAAAAGGATTTCATGCTCCATCCTCCCTCTCACCCAATCAGAATTTTTTCCGGCACATAGCGCAGGCCGTTCCCGGCGTCCCGCCCGCGGGTCACCGCCATGGCCACGGACATGCTGCCCACCCGTCCGGCAAACATCATCAAAATTACCGTCCACTTGGAAAGCAGCGGCAGCGTTCCCGTCAGATTCCGGCTCAGGCCCACGGTGCTCATGGCGGAAAAGGTCTCGTACAACGCGTCCACCAGACCCACGCCCTGGACACACAGCACCATACAGCCGCACAGCGCTCCGAAGAGGTAGATGCCCGCGGTGGAATATGCCTTGTGAATGTCCCCGCTGTCCAGGCGGCGGCGGAAGGCATTCACGTCGCTTTGCCGCCAGATACGCGCCCGGACCCCCAGAACCAACACGGCGAAGGTATTCACCTTCACGCCGCCGCCAGTAGACCCGGAAGCCGCGCCCACAAACATCAAAACCAGCATCAGCAGCACGCCCCCCTGGCTCAGAGAGGACTGGTCTACGGAGGCAAAGCCCGCCGTCCGGGCCGTCACCGACTGGAAGGCCGCCATCAGCGCCCGGGTGGGGCCGTCCGCCCCGGCGAAGGCGTGGTCCTTCTCCAAAAACCAAAAGGCCAATCCGCCGCCAACGAAGAGGAGCAGCGTTACCGTGAAGGCCATTTTAGAGTGGAGCCGCCAGTGGCGAAAACGCCGCCCGTGGGTCAGGATATCGTCCCACACCAGAAAGCCCAGGCCCCCGCAGACAATCAGGGCCATCAGCACAAGGTTCAGTAGCGGCTCCCCCGCCGCTGTGGTGATGGACGCGCCGGTGCCCAAAAGGTCAAAGCCTGCGTTGCAAAAGGCGGAGACGGCGTGAAACACCGCCATCCACAGACCCTTTCCCAAGCCGTACCGGGGACAGAACCAGAGGGTCAGCAATATGGCTCCCAGGCCCTCGCACAGAACCGTCACCAGCAGGGCCCGCCGGGCCAGGCGGACGACGCCCCCTAATTGCAGGGCTCCCACGCTGTCCTGGAGCAGGGCCCGCTGCCGCAGGCCCACCCGCCGCCGGGCCAACAGCGCCGCCGGGAGGGAGGCCGTCACAAAGCCCAGTCCTCCAATCTGAATCAGCAGCAGCAGCACGATCTGCCCGAAGGCGCTGAACTGGGTGGCGGTGTCGTACACCGTCAGCCCCGTAACGCAGGAGGCCGACGCGGCGGTAAACACGGCGCTGGTCCAGGGGATGCTCTCCCCGCTTCGGGAGGCGATGGGCAGCGACAGCAGACAGGCCCCCACCAGAATCAGCAGGGCGAAGCCCAGGGCAAGGGTTTGTACGGCGCTTGGACGGCGCATAAAGGAGCCTCCTTTCGGCATGGCAGACTGCACTCCATTTCGTCCGGCCTTGCCGGACCTCCATTCCGTTCCGTTTGCCCCGCCTCCCGCAAGGGGGAGCGGCCTCCCCCTTGATCAGCCCCTACCCCCCGCGGGGGGAACAGGCGGCGTGGGACGGAAAACTTCTCTTATTATACCCCGCTTTACTCCGTTTGCAAGCGGGGAGCACGCCCTCACTCCAGCAAAAGAAGGCGCTTCAAAAACGCTACACCCTGGGGCAGCACGGCCTCGTCGTCAAAGCAGAATTCCGGGGAATGGAGCTCCGGTGTGTCCCCCACCCCCAGCAGGAAGAAAAGCCCCGGAACCCGGCGCTGGTAGAAGGAAAAGTCCTCCGCCGTCAGCGTGGGGGCCGCCAGCGGCAAGGGGGCGTGCTCCCCCAGCCCGGACCGGACCGTCTCGTAAAGCCCCTCGTGGTTCCAGACGGCGGGGTAGCCCTGGCTCAGATGAACCTCCACGCCGCAGCCGGTCTCCGCCGCGATCTCCCGGCCGATCCCCTCCAGCCTTTGGCGGCAGAGGGCCTGTGTCTCGTCCCGAAAGGTGCGCAGACTCCCCTCCAGCCGGGTCTCCCCGCTGACGGCGTTCCGCACCCGGCCGGAGACCATCTTTCCAAAGCGCAGCACCACCGGCTCCTCCCCCGGCAGGGCCTTCGCCATGGCGTAGGCCCGAAGCAGGTACTCCGCCCCCGCCGCCAGGGCGTCGATGCCCTCCGACGCCTTGCCGATGTGGACGCTTTTCCCAGTGAGGCTGACCGTCACCTCGTTGGACCGGGCCATGATGGGACCGGGGCGGCAGTGGACCTTACCCAGCTCCAGCTTGGGCCACAGGTGCATGGCAAACACCCGGGTAGCATGGTACTGCTCCAAAATTCCGGTATCACAGAGCTTTTCCGCCCCGCCGGTGGTCTCCTCGGAGGGCTGGAAGAGGAAGAGGACGTTCCGGGGCAGCGCCTCCCGGCGGGCGGCGGCGTACTCTGCCAGGGCCAGGGCCATGGCGGTGTTTCCATCGTGGCCGCAGGCGTGCATGGCCCCGGAGTTTTCAGAGGAGAAGTCCAGGCCGGTGGCCTCCTCAATGGGCAGCGCGTCCATGTCCGCCCGGAAGGCCACGGTCTCGGGCTTCCCGGCGTCCAGATAGGCGCAGACGCTGGAGGGAATGGGAGAAAACGCCTCCAGCTCAAAGCTGGCCAGGGCGGAATGTACATAGGCGCAGGTCTCCGGCAGGCGATCGTCCAGCTCGGGGATGCGGTGCAGAGCACGGCGGTATTCAACAACGGACAGCATAACGTTGCCTCCTTAGCGTTCATTCAATAACTCTCAATATAGCACGCCTCGCCGGAGGGAGGCAAGAGGCGGAGGCGTTTTCGTCGGTTTCCACAAGAATTTTTTTCCGCTTCCCTCTTGCAACTGGGCTTGGGAGATGTTATGATAGCAAAAAATGAGATAGAGGCGCGGAGACGATGAAGTCGCGGGAGCCGGCAGGCTGGGAACGCGGCGGGGGCAGCTCCGCCGAATCCTCCGTCCAGGCGTGGGCGGGAGATGGGCCCGGGGGAAAGACCTCCGGGACTGTCCGTGGTGATAAACCACGGGGGCGCTATCCGCTTACAGAGCCGTCACGCCGCCCCCGGCGTGCACACTGTCGGTAGGAGCGCGGTCTCTACCGGCTTTTTTTATACCAAACCGCCACCATCCGACTATACAAACATCTGGAGGGCACTCAAATGAAATTCAACAACCCCACCGGCTCCATCGTCGCCATGATCACCCCCTTTCACCAGGACGGCAGCGTCAACTTTGACGCGCTTACCAACCTCCTGGAGCGGCAGATTGCCGCCGGGACCGACGGCATCCTCACCCTGGGCACCACCGGCGAATACCCCACCATGAGCCACGAGGAGGACGCCTCCGTGGTGGCCCACACCATCAAGGTGGTAAACGGCCGGGTTCCCGTCATCGTGGGCAGCGGCTCCAACTGCACCGCCACGCAAATTGAAAAGAGCGTGGAGTATCAGGACATGGGAGCCGACGCCCTGCTGCTCATCGCCCCCTATTACAACAAGGCCAACCCGGAGGGCATGGTCCGCCATTTCGCCGAGACGGCAGACCGGGTGAAAATCCCCTGCCTGCTCTACAACGTGCCGGGCCGCACCGGCTGCTCCATCCCCATTTCCGTTGTGGAGGAGCTCAGCAAGCACCCCCAGATCTCCGGCATTAAGGAGGCCAGCGGGGACATGTCCTATGCCATGAAGATCGCCCACTGTGTGGGGCCGGACTTCGCCCTCTACTCCGGAAACGACGACATCACCCTCCCCCTGATGAGCATTGGCGGCAGCGGCGTGATCTCCGTCTTTGCCAATGTCTGTCCCGACGTGTGTCATCAGATCGTAGCGGACTACGCCGGTGGAAACCAGGCCCGGGCTCTGGAAAACCACCTGAAATACCTGGAGCTGATGAACGGCCTCTTTATGGAGGTGAACCCCATCCCCGTGAAGTCCGCCCTGAACATGATGGGCCTGAGCGCCGGTCCCATGCGCCTGCCCCTGTGCGAAATGAGCAGCGCGCGCCAGGCGGCCCTCCGGTCTATGCTGGAGGAGGCGGGACTACTGTGAGATATATCCTGATCGGCCGGGGCAAAATGGGCCTCCTCATTCAGGAGACCGCCCAAACCGCTGGGGATGAGATCGAGGCCGCCTTCGGCCGGGAGGACCTGGACCAGTTGGGGAAGCTGGGCCGGGTCGCCGATGTGGTCATCGACTTTTCCCAGCCCGGGGCCCTGCCGGAAATCTCCTCCTACGTCCGCCGGACCGGCACGCCCCTGCTCTCCGGCACCACCGGGTTTTCCCCGGACCAGCACCGACAGCTGGAGTCCCTGGGAAGCTCCGCTCCAGTGCTGTGGAGCGCCAACTACTCCCTGGGTGTGGCCGTGCTCTGCCGGGCCCTGGCGGCGGTGTCCGGGGTATTGAAACCGGACTTTGACATCGAGCTGACGGAGACCCACCACAACCAGAAGGCCGACGCCCCCAGCGGCACCGCCAAGCTGCTGCTGGAGGCCATGGACCCCGCCCACGTCCTGACCCCGGTCTATGGCCGGGAAGGCAACACCGGACGGCGGCGGAAGGAGGAAATCGGTGTTCACTCCCTCCGGGGGGGCACCGTGGCGGGGACCCATACCGTCCACTTCTTCGGCCCCGACGAGGAACTGGAGTTTACCCACCGGGCCGCCAGCCGCCAGATTTTTGTCAACGGCGCGCTGCACATGTCCCGGCTGCTGCCGGGGAAGCCCAACGGGGTATACGACCTGCAAAAAATTCTGTTTGGCGCCTAAGCGCGATTTCCATCTTAACCGCCGCAGGAAAAACGGACACACACGTCCCTCTATCTCGTTTATCAGGAGGTTCCTATGAACGCACAGGAAATTATCGACTATATCGCAAACTCGGAAAAGAAAACCCCGGTGAAGCTCTACGTCAACACCACCGGCCCTGTGGACTTCGGCTCCGCCAAGGTCTTTGGCGACCGGAACAGCTTCACCGTTTTCGGAGACTGGGCGGAGCTGGGTCCCATTCTGGAGGCCAACCGGGAGAAGATTACCGATCTCGTCGTAGAGAATGACCGTCGAAACTCCGGCGTGCCCCTTCTGGACCTCAAGGGTATCCAGGCCCGAATTGAGCCCGGCGCCATCATCCGGGAGAAGGTGGAAATCGGCCAGGGGGCCGTCATCATGATGGGGGCTGTCATCAACATCGGCGCGGTGGTGGGCCCGGACACCATGATCGACATGGGGGCCGTGCTGGGCGGACGGGCCACGGTGGGGGCCCGCTGCCACATCGGCGCGGGGGCCGTGCTGGCCGGCGTGGTGGAGCCCGCCTCCGCCACCCCCGTCGTCGTGGAGGACGGAGTGCTGGTGGGAGCCAACGCCGTGGTCATCGAGGGGGTCCACATCGGCAAAAACGCCGTGGTGGCCGCCGGGGCCATCGTCATCGAGGATGTACCCGCAGGCGCCGTGGTAGCCGGAAATCCCGCCCGAATCATCAAGATGAAGGACGAGAAAACCGAGGGCAAGACGGCCCTGGTGGACGCGCTTCGAACGCTTTAATGCCCAAAAAGCCGCCTGGGAAGCTGCTTCCCAGGCGGCTTTTTCTCACCAAATCAAGGTCGCGAAATAATCCTCCAGCGTCTCCGCCCGGCGAATCAGCTCCACGCCGCCGTCCTCCCGAAGGAGCAGCTCCGCCGAGCGGAGCTTGCCGTTGTAGTTGTAGCCCATGGAAAACCCGTGGGCCCCCGCGTCGTGAATCACCAGCAGGTCTCCCCGGTCCACCTTGGGCAGCATCCGGTCCACGGCGAACTTGTCGTTGTTCTCGCAGAGGCTTCCCGCCACGTCGTATTTGTGGTCGCAGGGGGCGTTCTCCTTCCCCATCACCGTGATATGGTGGTAGGCCCCGTACATGGCCGGGCGCATCAGGTTGCAGGCGCAGGCGTCCACCCCGATATACTCCTTGTAAATATGCTTCTCATGAATGGCCCGGGTAACCAGATGGCCATAGGGGGCCAGCATGTAGCGGCCCAGCTCCGTGTAGAGGGCCACGCCGTCCATCCCGGCGGGAACCAGGATTTCCTCATAGGCCCCGCGCACACCCTCTCCAATAACGGCAATGTCGTTTTCCGGCTCCTCCGGGCGGTAGGGCACCCCCACGCCGCCGGAGAGGTTGATGAAGGTGACCCGGCACCCCGTCTCCGCCTGGAGCTCCGCCGCCAATTGGAAGAGGATGCGGGCCAGGGCGGGGTAATAGTCGTTGGACAGCGTGTTGGAGGCCAGGAAGGCGTGAATGCCGAACTCCTTGGCCCCCAGCTCCTTCAGCCGCCGGAACGCCTCCGCCAGTTGGGGCCGGGTCATGCCGTACTTCGCGTCGCCGGGGGTGTCCATCACCTGCGCGCCGTCCCGGCTCTCCCCCAGGGTGAAGACCCCGCCGGGGTTGTAGCGGCAGCAAATCTTCTCCGGCGCCTTCCCCACAGCCTTCGTCAGGGTGTCGATGAGGGTGATGTCGTCCAGGTTGACAATGCCCCCCAGGCGGCAGGCGGCTTGAAACTCCTCTTCCGTGGTGTTGTTGGAGGAAAACATAATCCCCTCCTCCCCGGTGACGCCGCAGCGCTCCACCAGGGCCAGCTCCGCCAGGGACGAGCAGTCGCAGCCACAGCCCTCCTCATAGAGGATTTTTAAAATGGCGGGGGTGGGCGTGGCCTTCACGGCGAAATACTCCCGGAAGCCGGGATTCCAGGCGAAGGCGGCCTTTAACCGCCGGGCGTTCTCCCGGATGCCCTTCTCGTCGTAGATGTGAAAGGGGGTGGGATATTGGGCGGCGATGGCCTCCAGCCGCTCTTTTGTGACAAAGGGTGTTTTCATAAAACGACCTCGCATCTTTTAAAATCTGACTTTTCTATTGTATCCGCCCTCTTCCGGCCCTGTCAAGAAGTTTCCCCAAAATCATGCGATATACTTTTCAAAAAATAGCCCTTGCCTTCCGCCGTCCCTGGCGGTACAATGGGGGAAACAACCTCCGCCCCCGGGCGGAAACGGGAGGTATGGTGATGAGAACAATCATCGTAAGCGCCATAGGCGAGCAGTGCCCCATTCCGGTGGTAAAGGCCACCCGGGCCCTGCGGGCCATGACGGAGCCGGGCATTTTGGAGGTCCATGTGGACAATGAGATTGCCGTGCAGAACCTGAGCCGGATGGCCGCCGGGCACAAGCTGGCGGTCAAATCCGAGAAGCTGAGCGAGAAGGAATTTGTGGTCTCCATGGAGGTGACGGCTCCCTCCGGGGAGGCCCCCCTGGAGGAGCCGCCCCTGGTCTGCGCCCCGGACCAGCGGGGAAATCTGGTGGTGGCGGTGGACAGCGCCGTCATGGGCCGGGGCAGCGACGAGCTGGGCGCGGTGCTGATGAAGGGCTTTCTCTACGCCGTCAGCCAGCTGCCGGAGCTGCCGGGCACCATGCTCTTTTACAACAGCGGGGCCCGCCTCACCTGTCAGGGCTCCGAGTCCCTGGAGGACCTGAAAAGTCTGGAGGCCCAAGGGGTGGAAATTCTTACCTGCGGCACCTGCCTGAACCACTACGGGCTGGCGGAGGCGCTGGCGGTGGGGAGCGTCACCAACATGTACGCCATCGTGGAGAAGCTGGCGGGGGCGGCCAAGGTGGTCAAGCCGTGATTTACCTGGACAACGCCGCCACCACCCGGACCAAGCCCCCCGCCGTGGCCCGGGCCGTTCTGGAAGCCCTGTCCTCTTACGGCAACTGCGGCCGGGGGGGCCACCAGGGGGCCCTGTCCGCCGCCCGGACCATCTACGGGACCCGGGAGAAGCTCGCCGCCCTGCTGGGCTGTCCCCGGGCGGACCACGTGTGCTTCACCCAGAACTCCACCCAGGCGCTGAACATTGCCGTCAGCGGCCTGCTGGGGCCGGGGGACCACGTGATTTCCACGGACCTGGAGCACAACTCCGTCCTCCGGCCCCTGTACCGTCTCCGGGAGGCGGGAGGGGCGGTGGATTTCGTCCCGGCGGACAGCCGGGGACAGCTGAACTACGGCGGGTTTCAGCGCTTTCTCCGGCCGGAAACAAAGGCCATCGTCTGCACCCACGCCTCCAACCTGACGGGGGACGTGGTGGACGTCGCGTGGGTGGGCCGCTTCGCCCGGGAACACGGCCTGCTTTTTATTCTGGACGCCTCCCAGACGGCGGGGGGCCTGCCCATCGACATGGCGGCTCTGGGTATCGACGTGGTGTGCTTCACCGGCCACAAGAGCCTGATGGGCCCCCAGGGCACTGGGGGGCTGTGCCTCCGGGAGGGGCTGGAAATCCGCCCCTTCGCCGTGGGGGGCACCGGGGTCCAAAGCTACTCCCAGGCGCAGCCCGGCGAGTATCCCACCCGATTAGAGGCCGGGACCCTCAACGGCCACGGCTTGGCGGGACTGAGCGCCGCCCTGGACTTCCTGGCGGAAACCGGCATTGAGCACATTCACACCCATGAGGACGCCCTGGTCCGCCGGTTTTATGAGGCGGTCCGGGACCTGCCGGGGGTAACGGTCTACGGGGATTTCTCCGCTCCGGTCCGGGCCCCCATTGTGACGCTGAACATCGGAGACTGGGACTCCGCCGAAATTTCCGACGAGCTGGCGGAGCGCTTTGACATCGCCACTCGTCCCGGGGCCCACTGCGCCCCCCGGCTCCACCGTGCCCTGGGGACGGAGGAACAGGGGGCCGTCCGCTTTTCCTGGTCCTATTTCAATACGGAGGCGGAAACCGACGCGGCGGCGGAGGCGGTCCGGGTCCTGGCCCAGGAGGCGCTGGAGGGATGAGACAAAAAGCCGAAACGTGCGTGGTGACCTTCCGCACCACGGCGGGAGCCATGGCTATGGAGGCCGCCTGCCGGGAGGAGGGCCTGCCGGGGCGGCTGATTCCCGTGCCCCGGAGCGTCACCGCCGGATGCGGCCTGTGCTGGACCGCGTCGCCGGAGAGCCGGGAGGTCTTGGAAGAGCTGGTCATAAAAAAACGCTTGGATGTGGACGGGATTTATGCTATCATCCTCTAAGAGGTGATGCGCATGAGCAGTATCTGCGAGGACTGTGTCTGCTATGACTACGACGAGGAGCTGGAAGCCTTCGTCTGCGCCATGGACCTGGACGAGGACGAGATGGAACGCTTTTTGAAGGGGACCAACACCGCCTGTCCCTTCTACCGCCCCGGCGGGGACTACAAGACGGCGGCGAAGCAGTAAGGGAGGGCGCTATGGAACTGGTAGACTTATACGATGAAAACCGCCTCCCCCTGGGGAAGACGGCGGAACGAAGCGCCCCCAAGGGCCCCGGCGAGCTGCGGCTGGTGGTCCACGTCTGCGTCTTTGACCGCCGGGGGCGGCTGCTGATCCAGCAGCGGACCCGGTCAAAATTCATCTTCCCGAACCTCTGGGACGTGTCCGTAGGCGGCGGCGTGGACGCCGGGGAGACCAGCCGCCGGGGGGCGGAGCGGGAAGTCCGGGAGGAGCTGGGCGTTTCCCTGGACCTGAGCGGCCTCCGGCCCTCGGTGACGGTGAACTTCGACGGCGGCTTTGACGATTTTTACATCCTCACAAAGGACCTCTCCCTGGAGGGCCTGACCCTCCAGGAAGAAGAGGTGCAGGCCGTCCGCTGGGCCTCTCTGGAGGAAATTTTGGACATGCTGGGCCGGGGAGCCTTCATTCCCTACCCGGAGAGCTTCCTGCGGTTCCTCTTCGATACGCGAAAGCAGTTCGGCTTTCCCACGAAATAGCGGCAAAAAACCGGAAGGGGCCTCCCCTTCCGGTTTTTTCAAGAATCGCTCTCCCCGTATTCCTCCCGCCAGGCGGCCATCTCCGCCTCGTCCTTGTCGTCCAGGGCGTGCAGGCCGCTCCGGCCCTCCATGTGGTGGGTCAGCTCGTGGGAGAGTGTCTGCCGGAGCTCCCGCTCCCAGTCCTCTTCGGTCCAGTCCTCGTTTTCCGCCATGGCGGCGAAGGAACCATAGTAGAGGTTGATATACCGTCCCAGCAGATCGTCGCAATACTCCCCCAGGATGTATACCTGCCCCTTGGGAAACTCCTGGTCCGGCACGGCCCCCTTCTGGAAGTTCACGCCGCCGTTGAGCCCGTCGAAAAGGGCCTCCGGGAAGGACTCCGCCAGCGTGTCCAGCAGGTCCCCCGCCTGTTCAAAGCTCAGGACCATGGCCCCTCCAAAACGGCGGCTTCCAGCTCCTCCACGGTGTCCGCCAAGCGGTCCGCCCCGGCCTCCTCCAGGGAGGCCCGGGGGCGGAAGCCCCAGGTGACCCCGCAGGCCTTCAAGCCCGCGTTATGGCCGGTGTGGATGTCCGTGGCGCTGTCCCCCACGAAGAGGGTGGTTTCCGGCTCCGCGCCCAGCTCCTTCATGACGCCGCGAAGCCCCGCCGGGTCCGGCTTCACAGGCACGCCGTCCACCTTTCCCCGGACCAGCCGGAAAAAGCCGGGCAGGTAGTGCTCCACGATCTCCCGGCTGAAGCTGTCCGCCTTGTTGGAGTAGACGGCCATCTGGATCCCGGCGGCTTTCAGCCGCTCCAAAAGCTCCGGGACGCCGGGATAGGGCGCGGTGGCGTCCATGTTATGCTCCCCGTAGTACTCACTGAACTGGGCGAGGGTGTTCACCAGAATCAGGGGGCTCTTGCAGCCCTCGGGGGAAAATTTGGAAACCAGGTTGGGGATGCCGTGGCCCACCATGGCCTTGAACGCCTCCAGGGAGTGCTCCGGCCAGCCGTTGCGGCGGCAGACCCAGTTCCCCGCGGCGGCCAGGTCCTCGATGGTGTCCAAAAGGGTCCCGTCCAGGTCGAAAATCACGGTTTGATACATACGCACCTCATCATCAGTATCATCAGTTTTCAATATCGGGAAGGGGCTTGACCGCTTAGCCTGTCCGCCCCTCAAATATTCTAACAAGCCCCCTTTCCCTTTGCAAGTGACGAAGGGACTGAAAGCCAAGGCTTTGCGCGGCGGCTTTTTTAGCGTATCTGGCAAAAAAGGAACGGGAAACCGGAAGGGGCGCCCTTGACTTTTTCTCCCAAAGCGTGGATAATGGCAGTGTCTTATTACCAAACCCGCCGGGCTTCCCCGGCTTGACATGGAGGTTTACCTATGGCGACCGACAGCCGCTTTTTCCAGGACATGGAGGACCGCATCCCCAAGGGGACGGTCCGCACCCGCTTCGCCCCTTCCCCCACGGGCTACATGCATGTGGGCAATCTCCGCACCGCCCTGTACACCTGGCTCATCGCCCGGCATCACCACGGCACCTTTATCCTCCGCATTGAGGACACGGACCAGGGCCGCCTGGTGGAGGGCGCCACGGACGTGATCTACCGCACCATGGCCGAGTGCGGCCTGACCCATGACGAGGGCCCCGACGTAGGCGGCCCCACGGGGCCCTATATCCAGTCGGAGCGCCGGGACCTCTACGGGAAGTACGCCAAGCTCCTGGTGGAAAAGGGCGCGGCCTACTACTGCTTCTGCGAGAAAACCGAGTCCGAGGAGGACAGCGGAAACTTTGACCGGGCGGCGGACCCCTGCCGGGCGCTCTCTCAGGAGGAGATCGACGCCAACTTGCTGGCGGGAATGCCCTACGTCATCCGCCAGCGCATCCCCCAGGAGGGGACCACCACCTTCCACGACGTGAGCTTTGGCGACATCACCGTGGAGAACAAGACCCTGGACGACCAGGTGCTTTTGAAGCGGGACGGCCTGCCCACCTACAACTTCGCCAACGTGGTGGACGACCACCTCATGGGCATCACCCATGTGGTCCGGGGCAGCGAATACCTCTCCTCCGCGCCGAAATACAATCTGCTGTATGAGGCCTTCGGCTGGGAGATTCCCACCTACGTCCACTGCTCCCCCGTCATGCGGGACCAGCACAACAAGATGAGCAAGCGCCACGGGGACCCCTCCTATGAGGACCTGATTGCCCAGGGCTATCTGACCCCCGCCGTGCTGAACTACGTGGCCCTGCTGGGCTGGGCCCCCAAGGGGGAGCGCAGCGAGCAGGAGGTCTTCTCCCTGGAGGAGCTGGTGGACGCCTTCGACATCGCGGGCATCTCCAAGTCCCCCGCCATCTTCGACATCGAAAAGCTGACCTACTTCAACGCCCTGTACCTGCGGGCCATGACCCCGGAGGACTTCGCCAAAACCGCGGAGCCCTATATCCGGCAGGCCGTAAAAAAACCCGCCGTTGACCCGACGGCGGTGGCCGCCCTGCTCCAGGCCCGGTGCGAGAAGCTGACGGACATCCCGGAGAAGGTGGACTTCTTCGACGCTTTGCCGGAGTATGACGTTTCCCTCTTCACCAACAAAAAATCCAAGACCAACGCGGAGGTCTCCCGGAACATGCTGGAAGCCGCCGTCCCCGCCCTGGAGGCCCTGGAAAGCTGGACTCAGGATTCCGTCCACGACTGCCTCATCGGCCTGGCGGAGCAGCTGGGCGTGAAGAACGCCACGCTGATGTGGCCCGTCCGCATCGCCGCGGCGGGCAAGCAGGTAACTCCCGGCGGCGCGGTGGAAATCTGCCACATCTTAGGCAGGGAGGAGACCCTCCGCCGCCTCCGCCTCGGTCTTGAGAAGCTGTAATCCCTCCCCCGCATAATCTGAATAAAGGACTGGTTTTATCACATGAGCAAGCTCACCATCCCCCAGGGCTATCGGATGCCCCTGAGCAACAATGAGCTCCAGCGGGCCATTGAACTCATCCACGAGGACTTCCAGCGCAACCTCACCCTCCGGCTGAACCTTCACCGGGTCTCCGCCCCCCTGTTTGTGGACGGACGCACCGGCCTGAACGACGATCTGAACGGCGTGGAACGGCCTGTGACCTTCGACATCCCCGATGTAGGGGCCGAGGGTCAGGTCGTCCACTCCCTGGCCAAGTGGAAGCGCCTGGCGTTAAAGCGCTATGAGTTCCCCCGGGGCATGGGTCTTTTCACCGACATGAACGCCATCCGCCGGGACGAGGTGGTGGACAATCTCCACTCCATCTACGTGGACCAGTGGGACTGGGAAAAGCACATCGGCCAGGAGGACCGGAAGCTCCAGTATCTAAAGGACACGGTGCGGGACATCGTGGGCGGGCTGTGCGACACCGCCTCCGTTCTACGCAACCACTTCCCCGCCCTGACCTTCCGGCCCGACCGGGACGTGTACTTCATCACCACCCAGGAGCTGGAGGACCGCTTCCCGTACCTGGACCCCGCCGAGCGGGAGACGGAAATCTGCCGGAAGCACCGGACGGTGTTCCTCATGCAGATCGGCAAGACCCTGAAATCCGGAAACCGCCACGACGGCCGGGCCCCGGACTACGACGACTGGGAGCTGAACGGGGACATTCTCATGTGGAACCCGGTGCTCCAGCGCTCTTTCGAGGTGTCCTCCATGGGCATCCGGGTGGACGCGGCGGCCATGGACCGCCAGCTCACCGCCGCCGGATGCGACGAGCGGCGGAATCTGCCCTTCCACCAAATGCTTTTGAACGGGGAGCTGCCCCAGTCCATCGGCGGCGGCATCGGCATGTCCCGGGTCTGCATGCTGCTGCTGGAGGCCTGCCACATCGGCGAGGTCCAGGCCAGCCTCTGGGACAAGGAGACCCTGGAAGGCTGTGAGAAGGCGGGAATTACCCTCCTGTAAAGTCTGTGAATATAGAGAAGGACCGGAGGGGAAGCGTCCCCGCCGGTCCTCTTTTTTCTTACTGGCTCGCGTCCGTGCCGCCGTCCTCGGGCCGGAGGAAAATCTCCTCGCCGTCCTCCGTCTCATGGCGCTCGATTTCCCATTCCCCCTCCGGTTCCGTCCGTTCGTTGGTCCAGCCCATGTCATTCTCCGTCAGGAACGCCTCCGCCGCTGCAGGGTCCGCCTTGGCGGAGTCCAGGGGCAGGGTGAAGAGGGCGTGGACGCCGGTGAAATCGTCGCAGAAGGCGATGGTCCCGTCGTCTGCCATGGTGAAAATGGTGTTATTGGGCACAAAGCCCTCGTAGAAGGTCATATAGACCGTGCGGTCCGCGAACATCTCAATGCTCTGGGTGTCCAGCAGGTAATAGTACGCACCGTCCTTGGCAAAGCCCTGGGCAAAGGCGCCCAACGTCCAGTTGTTCACCGCCGCAGGGGAACAGCCCGCTATCAAAGGGGTCATGACATATCCGCTGAAATCGAAGGTCTCATTTTCCAGCGGCTCCCCGTCCAGGCGGCGCAGGGCCAGGACGGAATAGGTGTGGTCCTTTTCCAGGTCCTGGTTCAAAACGTCCAGGTTCCGCCCGGACACCAGGCCCAGCAGGGTGATGGAGAAGTCCCCGCTCTCCACGGTTTCGTTGATCTCAATGGCGTCGGGGCCCTTGAAGGCCTCCGCCAGCAGGGGCTGGTCGTGCTCCTCCGCCACCTGGGCGGGGGTGAGCCACAGCATGGCGGCAGACACGGACACCGCCAGCAGGGCGATACAGGCGGCGGCCAGCACCGCGATCTTTTTGGTTTTGCTGATAGTCATGTCAGTACACTCCTTTTCCAATTCGCGGGCGCGATTTCGCAGCAGGTCCGCCGTCCGCTCCTGAAAATCCGCGGAAAAGGAGATCTCGTCGAAAGCCTTTCGGTAATCGTTCATACAACGTCCTCCCTCAGCATCTGCCGCAGCCGCTCCCGGCCGCGGGCCAGGCGGGTGCCCACCGTGGCGGCGGGCAGGCCCAGCAGTTTGGCAATTTCTTTGATGGAATATCCCTCGTAGTAATGGAGGTGGATGACGGCCCCGTACATCTCCGGAAGGGCCCGGACGGCGGAGCGGAGCTCCTCCCCGGGGCTCTCCGGGGCCGCGGGCTCCGTCACGTCCTCCAGAGGGACATTGCGCTGTTCCGCCTTCCGGCGGATGTCGCTGGCGCGCTGAAGGGTGGCGCGGATCAGCCAGGCCTTTTCGTGCTCCGGGTCCCGGAATACGGGCCGGGCGGTAAGCAGGCGCAAAAACGCCTCCTGCACGGCGTCCTCCGCGTCGGCGGCGGAACCCAGGCGGGCGCACGCCAGCCGCAGCAGCATGTCGCTGTAGGCCGAGACAATCCGGCGGATGGTTTCATCGGTACCAAATGGAACCACGTTCCTCACTCCCTTCTGCTTACAACACGGCTGGGCGGCGGGAAATTTTTCACCCTGCCGGAAAAAACCTTCGGCTTTATTATAAATGGTACTTTCCCACAAAGACTTTGTGAAATCTCACAAAAAGGGAAAAAAGCTATGACAAATCTGAGGGGGTGTTGTATAATGAAGCCGTATTCTACAGCCGCCGGAGCGGCTAGGAAGGAGTTCCCGGTGAAAACACAGGACAATATCCCGGCCCAGGCGGCCCTTTCCGAGACCCCCGCGGTGGCCCTGCCCCGCACCATCCATCTCGTTCCCATGGACCACGTAAACGGGTTCGACGTGCGGCCGGGCTTTTACGAAATCAACGGCGCCACCGCCATCCCCGGCGGCGTGAACTTTACGGTCCATTCCCACGGAGCCACCGCCATCGAGCTGCTGCTCTTCCGGCGGGGGGAGGAGGAGCCCTACGCCGTCCTGCCCTTCCCGGACCGCTACCGCATCGGAAACGTGTACTCCATGATTGTATTCAAGCTGAACATCGAGGAGTTCGAGTACGCCTTCCGGGTGGACGGCCCCCGGGACGTGGAGAAGGGCCTGATTTTCGACAAGACCCGCTACCTCCTGGACCCTTACGCCCGGGCGGTGACGGGACAGAGCCAGTGGGGCGTGAAGTCCGTCATGGACCAGCACTACAGGGCCCGGGTGGTGAAGGACGACTTCGACTGGGGCAACATGTCCCGGCCCCTGATCCCCATGGAGGATCTGGTGATTTACGAGCTTCATGTCCGGGGCTTCACCATCCACGAGTCTTCCGCCGTGGCCGCTCCCGGGACCTTCGAGGGGCTGCGGGAAAAGATTCCTTATTTAAAGGAGCTGGGCGTCAATGCCGTGGAGCTGATGCCCATCTTCGAGTTCGACGAGATGCAGGACGCCCGGCAGGTGGATGGGGAACAGCTCTACAACTACTGGGGCTACAACACCGTCAGCTTCTTCGCACCCAACACCAGCTACGCCTCCGGCCTGGAGTACAACCGGGAGGGCAACGAGCTCAAGCGCCTGATTCAGGACTGCAACGAAAACGGTATCGAGGTCTATCTGGACGTGGTCTTCAACCACACGGCGGAGGGCAACGAGGACGGGCCCTTCTTCTCCTTCAAGGGCTTCGACAACAACATTTACTACTTACTCACCCCCGGCGGGCAGTACTACAATTTCAGCGGCTGCGGGAACACCCTGAACTGCAACCACCCCATCGTCCACCAGATGATTATGGACTGCCTCCGCTACTGGGTCACCACCTACCACATCAGCGGCTTCCGCTTTGACCTGGCCTCCATCCTGGGGCGGAACGAGGACGGCACCCCCATGAACAAGCCCCCCCTCCTCCAGGCCATGGCCTTCGACCCCATTCTGGGGGACGTGAAGCTCATCGCCGAGGCCTGGGACGCCGGCGGGCTGTACCAGGTGGGCACCTTCCCCTCCTGGAACCGCTGGGCGGAGTGGAACGGCCGGTATCGGGACGACATCCGCCGGTATCTGAAAGGGGACGACGGCTTTGCCCAGGGGGCGGCCCTGCGGCTGGCCGGCTCGCTGGATATGTACGGCTCCCGGGGCGGCACCAACGCTTCGGTGAACTTCATCACCTGCCACGACGGCTTTACCTTGTGGGACCTGTACTCCTACAACGAAAAGCACAACGAGGCCAACGGCTGGAACTGCAC
>CATOKC010000022.1 GCA_951800675.1 uncultured Oscillibacter sp. | reverse complement strand
CTGATAACATTCTACACCTCAAGTCAATGCACTGTTATTTTATTGGATTGCTATAATCCTCTCCCTGTTTGGCATTATCCCTGTCGTGTGGCTTGCCCCGCGCTCCCTGCCCTCGCTTCCTTTTCTCATTATTTCCGGGAACTACTCCAAGCTGTTGTATGGTCTCCTGTTTGATCGAATGGGACAAGCATTTTCATAACAGAGCTAATCATAGAATTACGAAAACCCGCATAATTAACTTCCACTATTAAGCGGCCCCTGGTATCCATTGGCCGCTCAATAGTGGAAGTTTAAATTTAACCAAATGATTCTTCTCTCAGGAGCGCTTTTTCATATCGCTTTACACTTCCCCCAGTTCATTCCAGAGGAAGTCCATGCTGCTTCAAAAAGGAGAAGCTTGTCCCAGTAGCCCCGCTGGAAGAGGATCTTCCCGTCCGTCACCTGGAAAAAGCCGCAGCCCCGCAGTCCCAGCGGGTCCCGCCACTCCAAAATTGCCCACTGGCCGTCCTCAAACAGGTTCTCCTCGACGCGGTTAAACGCGTCCACCCATTTCTCTACCACTTCTTTTGGCCTCAGCATCGTTCGAGCCTCTGCTTCACTTGGATATGCGCCCTCAGGCCAGGAAGCCCTTGAGGATGCAGTCCTCAGCCTCCTCCTCGGTAAGGCCCAGGGTCTCCAGCTTCAAAAGCTGGTCCCCGGCAATCTTGCCGATGGCCGCCTCGTGGACCAGCTGAGCCTCGGTGCAGTTGGCGGTGATGGCGGGGATGGACTTGATTTTAGCCGTCCCCATGATGATGGAGTCGCACTGGACATGGCCGAAGCACGGGGCATTGCCCACCATACGGGGGTAAAACACCTGCTCCGATCGGTCCTGCGCCACGGAGCGGGAAATCACCCTGCCCTTGGAATCCTCGCCGTCCAGAATGATCTCCATGTCGCTCTCCGCCGTCTGGTCTCCGTGGGTCAGCAGCCGCTCCGTAACCACAGCCTCGGCTCCCTTGCCGCAGACGATTTTCGTGGAGCGCTTGGTGGAATCAATGCCCCGGATTTGAACGGTCTCCATCTGGATGGAGGCCCCCTCCTCCAGGTAGACCACCGTCTGGGGGTTCATGATCCGGCCTCCGGTTCCGTCCCCCTCGCCGTAGTGCTTCTCGGTGTAGCGGACCCGGGAGCCCTTGCCCACGTAGAAGGTATGGACGCCGTCGTGGCGGGACTCCTCCCCACCGCAGTTGTGAATGCCGCAGCCCGCCACAATGTCCACATCACAGCCCTCGCCGATGAAGAAGTCGTTATAGACCATCTCCCGGAGGCCGGACTTTGTGATGATGACGGGAATATAGCAGGTCTCCCCCACGGTGCCGGGCTTGACCCGGATGTCGATGCCGGGCTTGTCCTCCTTAGAGGTAATTTCAATGTGCTCCGTGGACTGGCGGCCGTCACAGCCGGAGTCCTTGCGGATGTTGAAGGCCCCCACGGGCTTGCCAATGAGGTCCGTGATCTTTTCCAGTAAGCCGCGATCGATCTCGGTATCCATCATTGTGCCATCGCCTCCTTCCGCAAAACCGGGCAGGTGCCCAGGGTGTCCGCCAGAATCTGGGGCAGAATCTCCGCCGGGGTTCCCCGGTGACGGAGCTGCCCGTCCCCCACCACGATGACCTCATCCGCCAGGGAGATGATCCGCTCCTGGTGGGAAATGATAATCATGGTGGCCCCTCCGGCGGCGTGGAGCTGCTCGAAGGTCTCCGTCAGCCGGGCGAAGGACCACAGGTCGATGCCCGCCTCCGGCTCGTCAAAAATCATGAGTTTCGCGTTTCTCGCCAGGATGGAGGCGATTTCAATGCGCTTCACCTCGCCGCCGGAGAGGGAGGCGTCCACCTCCCGGTCCAGGTAGTCGTTGGCGCACAGACCCACCCGGGTGAGGTACTGGCAGCAGCGGTCCTTGGAGAGCGTCCCGTCTCCGCTGGCCAGGGTCAGCAGGTCCCGGACCGTCAGCCCCTTGAACCGGGGGGGCTGCTGGAAGCCGTAGCTGATGCCCAGCTTCGCCCGCTCGGTGATGCCCAGGTCCGTGACGTCCTGCCCGTTCCAGAGTATCCGCCCGGCGGTGGGCTTCACCAGACCCATGATGCTTTTCGCCAGGGTGGTTTTTCCGCCGCCGTTGGGGCCGGTAAAGACCACCAGCCGCCCATCGCCGACGGTGAGGGAGATATCGTTCAAAATGCCCAGCTCCCCGCCGTCCTCGTGAACGGCGTAGCTGAGGTGTCTCAGTTCCAGCATGGGGGAATCCTCCTTTGCTTGCTGTGTCAGACAGCATTCTACCAGATATAACGGGAGAATGCAACGAATGCCTTGGGTTTTCTTCTACATTTTACCCAAAAACGCCCCTCTTATCTGTTGCAGGCGCAACAGGAACCATTTTTTTACCCTTTGCATAGACTGGGAGGAAAAGGAGGGACCTCTCATGGAACATATGCCCCAAACACCGGAAGTTTACGATTTTCGACAGTATGACCGCATCTGGCAGCGGGTCGCCCCCAACCTGGAGCCCTACCCCGGCATGGCGGCCCAGACGGCGACTGCCGCTCAGCAGACGGCCCCCGCCCAGACGGCGGCCTCCGCCCGGTCCGAGGCTTCCGCGATTCCCGCCGCCCCGGCCCTTACCGTCCTCCCCGCCGCGCCGGAGGCCCCCGCCGTTCCCGTTCCCGCGGGTCCCGACGCCTCGCTTCCCGGCGCGGAACAAAATCCCTGCTGCATGGGCACCGAGGCGGAGGAGATGCTGGAGGTCATCACCGGCTACATCGAAGCGGCCCTGTCGGACCGGCGCTATCTTCTGGCCCTGACCCGCCAGGCCCCCTCCTGGGCCCGGAAGCCCCTGCGGGACATGGCGGCGGACCTCCAGGACCAGGCCCGGCGGCTGATGGCGGCCCACTACCTCATCACCGGCCGGCGCTACCGCCCCAGCGTCAGCGCGGAGCGCATCTACGCGGGCCGCTGGTGCCCCGCCCTCCGGGAGCGCTATCACGCGGCGGCGTGCAGCGGCTTCAACTACGCCCGCTCCGCCGAGGACACCATGGACCCCTGTCTGACGAAGCTCTTCGAGGAGATGAGCAAGCAGTCCTACGCCCATGCGGAAACCCTGATGGGACTGCTGCAAAGAAGCCTGCAAAACGCATGAGGAAACGGGCCCTCCGCCATAAGGCGGAGGGCCCGCCGGTTATCCCCAGGCCCGCTTGATCTCGTCCCGTTCGTGCTGGTTCTCCACCCAGTTTTCCAGGTATCCGCAGTCATGGCAGACATAGCGGGCCACGGGAATCCGCTTTACCATCAGCGCCCGGGTGAGGAAGATGCCGTTGGAGAGGTAGCGGTGGGCGTCGTCCGGGACCCGAATGACGTCCGTGGAGCCGCAGACGGGGCAGCGCTTGGTATTTTTCATGTCACTTCTCCTTAATGGTGGTCCTTCCACACCTTCCACAGCCGGTCCGCAAGCGGCAAAAGCAGCAGAAGCAGCAGCAGATTATTGGGTACATGGGGCATTGCGTACCTCTCCTTTCAATTCTCCTTGTACAGCTTCATGGACAGCGGGATGGAAAGCGCCGTTCCCGCCGCCGCCCCTAGGGGAAGCAGCACCACCAGGGGAACGGGCAGGCTGGGGAGTTCATCCACCATGTCCACAAGAATCCCTATGGAGATCGCCACGCCGAAGATCACCACCATAAAAATCATCCTTCCCCTCTCCACGCCGAAGCGCAGCACCGCCGGTAAGGTGATATCCAGGGTGATGATTCCCAAGCAAAGGCTCGCCAGCAGGGTGGGAACACTGGGCGCGCTTCCCGAAAAAATCCCCGACGCCGCCTGCACCGCCAGGCAGAACACCCCCGACACCGCTATGCAAATCCAGCCCAGCACGTACTTGCTCAGCACGATATCCCGCTTGGAATAGGGCATCATGGCCGCCAGCTGATTCCAATGGCTCCGCTCGTCATAGGCCATGGCCGTATAGGGCAGCATGGAGCACCAGACCACCAGGAACACCGTATTGAACGCGCTGTTCACCATGGACAGCAGCACCAACACCAGGACAAAAATTCTCATCTGCTTCCAGATCACATAGAAATCCTTCTGTACCAGCGCTTTCATCATTTCGCTCCTTTCACCATAAAGAGGATGATATCCTCCACCGTCGCCCGCTCCAGCTCCAGGCCCGCCGGGACCTCCTCCCGCCGGACCAGGGCCCGGACCCCGCCGTAACCGCTGGCCTCCCGGCCCAGGACGGCCTCCTCCCGGAGGCTCTCCAGCTGCTCCGCCGTCCCGGCGAAGACGCCGTAGGTCTCCAGAAGCTGGTCCTTCTCGTCGCAAAAGAGGAGCTGTCCCCTGTGCAGGAAGGCAATGTAATCACAGAGCTTCTCCAAATCGCTGAGGATATGGGAGGAGATCAAAATGGAGTGGTCCTCCTCCCGGGTGAACTCGTTGAAAATCTCCAGCACCTCGTCCCGGACGATGGGGTCCAGACCGGAGGTCGCCTCGTCCAGAATCAGCAGCTTTGGCTGGTGGCTCAGGGCCACGGCGATGGCCAGCTTCATCTTCATGCCCCGGGAAAAGTCCTTAAAGGGCTTCTTCCCCGGCAGGTCGAAGCGGCGGAGGTAGCCGTCGTAGGTCCCCTGGTCCCAGCGCTTGTAGGTCCCCGCCATCACCTTCCCCACCTGGACGGCGGTGAGGGTTTCCGGGTAATACGCCTCGTCCAAAACGACGCCCACGTCCTCCTTCACGGCCCGGAACTCCGGGGAGGACACATCCACCCCCAAAACCCTGGCGGTCCCGCCGTCGGGGCGGAGGGCGTTCATCAGCAGGCGGATGGTGGTGGATTTTCCCGCGCCGTTCTCCCCCACCAGGCCGCAGATGGTGCCGCTGGGCACCGTGAGGCTCAAATCCCGGATGGCAAATTCTCCAAAGGACTTGCAGATATGGTTCAGTTCAATGGCGTTCATACGTTCTCCTCCTCTAACAGGACGCGCAGCATGTCGATCAGTTGCTCCACCGTCACGGAACAGCTCTTCGCCAGTCCCGCGGCGGCGGTCAGGTGGTTTTCCAGCTCCTTGAGCTGCTGCTCCCGGATCAGGTCCAGATTTTTCTCCGCCACAAAGCAGCCCTTCCCGGCCACGGTGTAGAGGAAGCCCTCGGCCTCCAGCTCGTCATAGGCCCGCTTGGTGGTGATGACGGAGATTTTCAAATCCTTGGCCAGGGCCCGGATGGAGGGCAGGGCCTCCCCCGGGGTCAGTACCCCGGCGATGATCTGGGCCTTGAGCTGGGAGTAGATCTGCTCATAGATGGGCTGGCCCCCGGTGTTGCGGATGATGATTTCCATGGAAGTTCCTCCGTTTCACTGTTCATATACAGTATACACAGAATGAACAGTTTGTCAAGGGGGGCGATGAAAAAAATTTTGGCTAGGAAATTGCTCCCGCCTGTGGTATACTACCTCTGGAAAAACGGAAGGAGGCGCGGGCTTATGGAAACCGTCAGCGGCGCAAGCAATTGGAAGCTGGTTTTCCGCCGGGAGGGCGGCGGCGTCACCCTTCTCCGGGCCGGGACCCCCGACGCCCGGGCCGTCCTGCCGGAGGAGCTGCTCGGCCTGCCGGTGACGGCCCTGGGAGACCGGGCCCTGGCCCCGGACCGGCAAACAGCTCCCCTGCCCGCCGGGGCGGAAACCCTCCAAATCACCTGCATCCCTCCGGAGGAGGGGGCAGCCTGGGACAACCGGAGCCTCCGGGACCTGACCCTGCCGCAGACCCTCAAGGCCGTGGGGGACTACGCCCTGTTGAACTGCTCCGCCTTAAGCACCCTCCGTATTCACGACGGCGTGTCCCGCTGGGGCGGCGGCGCGCTGATGAACTGCCGCAGCCTGGATACCCTCCACCTGACCCGGACAGGCCCGGACCAGGGGGAGGCCCTGGCCTGGTTCGCCGGGGAGCTCAGCCGCGAGCTGGACGTAACCGTTTACGGCCCCGGCGGGGAGACCGCCCGTCTGCTGTTCCCGGAGTATACAGAGCTCTATGAAGAAAACTGCCCCGCCCATCATTTCGATTACTTCATCTCCGGCGCGGGCTACCCCTATCACCACTGCTTCCGTCAAAAACGCCTGTCCCTCAAGGAGTACGACGGCCTTTGGCAAGACTTTCTGGGGATGGAGCACGACGAATCCGCCGCCCTGCGCCTTGCCTGGCGGCGCCTACGCTGGCCGGTGGATTTGGCGGAGGGGGCGGCGGCGGGCTACCGGGCCTATTTAAAGGAACACGCCGGGGAGGCCCTCCGCCTCCTGCTGGAAGAAGGGGAAGCCCTCCCTTTCCTTCTGGAGCTGACGGAGCCGGACCGGGAAACCCTCCTGGACGCCTGTGCCCTGGCCCGGGAGCGGGGAGCCACGGCGGCCCTGGCGGCTTTGCTGGAGGAGCAGCACCGCCGCTTCCCCACCGGAGCGGAAAAATCCTTTACATTATAGAAGGGCCAAGGGTTTTATGGAACAAAAGGACTTTGCCGGGATTGGGCGGGACATCCTCTTCGCCTCCCGGAACGAGCTGTATATGAGCCTGCCCTATCTGGACGCGGCCCTCTGCGCTCTGGCCTTCGTCCCCGGCGGCGGGGTCACGGTGTCCCTGGCCACCGACGGGGAGACGCTGTACTACGACGGGGCCTGGCTGGCGGACCGCTATCTGCGGAGCCGGGTGTGGACCTGCCGGGCCTATCTCCATGTGATTCTCCACTGCATGCTCCGGCACCTGGCGAAAAAACGGGGTAAGGTCCCGGAGCTGTGGGACCTCAGCTGCGACGCGGCGGTGGAGAGTATCCTGGATGAACTGGACTACCCCTGCCTCAACGCCGGAGCGGCTCCCCGGAAGCGGAAATTTTACGGCGAGTGCCGGAGGGACATGCCGGTGCTGACGGCGGAGGGCATCTACCGCCGCCTTTTGCGGCTGAACCTGCCGGAGTATGAAATCGCCCAGCTCCAGCGGGCCTTTCTGGTGGACGACCACGGGCTCTGGGACCCGGAGCGGCAGGACGATAAGGAGCAGAGCCGCCGCCAGGACCAGAAGTGGCGGGACCTCTCCGGCAAGGCCCAGACGGGCCTGGAGACGGTCCTCTCGGACAAGGGGACCGGCGGCGAGGCCGTGCTGGAGCAGGTCCGGGCGGCCGTCCGGGACGACGTGGACTACCGGGCGTTTCTCCGCCGCTTCGCCGCCCCCCGGGAGGTGGCGGCAGTGGATGGGGACGCCTTTGACTACGGCTTCTACTCCTACGGCCTCCGGCTTTACGGGAATATGCCCCTGGTGGAGCCGCCGGAGACCCGGGAGGAAAAGCGGATCGAGGATTTCGTCATCGCCCTGGACACCTCCATGTCCACCTCCGGGGAGCGGGTCCGGCAGTTCCTGGCCTGCACCTACGCGATTTTGCGGAGCGCGGGGACCTTTACCAGAAAAGTGAACATCCGCGTCATCCAGTGCGACGACCAGATCCGCTCCGACGATGTGCTTCACGACCTGGAGGACCTGCGGAATTATATGGAGAACTTCCGGCTCACCGGCGGCAGCGCCACGGACTTCCGCCCGGTATTCGACCATGTGGCAAAGCTCCAGGAGGCGGGGGCCTTCACCAGCCTCCGGGGCCTTGTGTACTTCACCGACGGCATGGGAATTTACCCGGAAAAGCGAACGCCCTACGAAACGGCCTTTATCCTCCTGGGAGAGCCGCCGCTTTCCGTGAAAACGCCCCCCTGGGCCATCCGGCTGGTGCTGGAGGCCCCGGATTTGGACCGGGCGGCGGAGGAACTGCCGGAGGAACTGGACCTGGACGAGCTGCCGGAGCTGTAAAGGAGGCGCTATGCTGTCTGAAATCGTGAACCGGCGGAGCATCCGGGCCTACCTGCCCCAGCCGGTTTCCAGGAAAGATATCGAAACCGTGCTGCAAGCGGGGGCCCTGGCCCCCTCGGCAAAAAACCGCCAGCCCTGGCGGTTCACCGTGGCCCTTGCCAAGGGAAAAGCGGAAGCCCTGGCCGCCATGGCGCAGGGCCTGGAGGAGGAACGCCGCCGCCCCCTCCTGCCGGAGAGCGCCCGGCATCTCGGCGGGGCAGTCCAAACGCTGGCCATCATGAAACAAGCCCCGGTTGTCATCTTCGTCACGAACCCCCTGGGCCAGGACCCGAGACAGACGCTGAACACAGACGAACGGGTCACCGAGCTCTGCAACGCCCAGTCCCTGGGCGCGTGCCTGGAGAATATGGCCCTCCAGGCCACGGCGCTGGGTCTAGGCAGTCTTTGGATTTGCGACACCTATTTCGCCTATGACGCGCTGCGGGAATGGATCGGCGGGCCGGGAGCTCTCGCGGCGGCCATGGCCTTGGGGTACGCCGCCGGAAATCCGCCGCCCCGGCCCCGGAAGCCGCTGGAGGAATTGGCCGAGTGGAGGGAATAAGTTCTGCCGGTAGAAGGGCAAAAATTGGCCCGAAGGGCCCTTACTCCCTTTTCTCTTTTGGGCCGCGCGATGGACCAGCCGTCGCCGGCCGCCAATCCGCCCCGCCCGCAAGGGCGAGTACTATCTCCCCTCCCCTGCCGGGGAACCAGGAAGGAAACGCCATGAACATCAAACAAGCCAAACAGGAAATCACCAATACCTTAAAAGCCTACCTGGCCAAGGACCCCTTGGGGAATTATCTAATCCCCCCGGTCCGCCAGCGGCCCGTCCTGCTGATGGGCCCGCCCGGCGTGGGCAAAACCCAGATCATGGAGCAGGTGGCCGCCGAGACCGGCGTGGGCCTGGTGGCCTACACCATCACCCACCACACCCGCCAGAGCGCCGTGGGCCTGCCCTTCATCGAAACGCGGACCTACGGCGGGCAGACCTACTCCATCACCGAGTACACCATGAGCGAAATTCTGGCCTCTGTCTATGACCTGATGGAGAAAACCGGCCTCATGGAGGGCATCCTTTTCCTGGACGAGATCAACTGCGTCTCGGAAACCCTGGCCCCCATGATGCTGCAATTCCTCCAGTGCAAGACCTTCGGCAACCAGCGCCTGCCGGAGGGCTGGCTCATCGCCGCCGCCGGCAACCCGCCGGAATATAACCGCTCCGTCCGGGACTTCGACGTAGTGACCCTGGACCGGGTGAAGCGCATCGACGTACAGGAGGACTTCGCCGTCTGGAAGGAGTACGCCCGGGCCAAGGGCCTCCACGGGGCGGTGGTGTCCTATCTGGACATCAGGAAGGACCACTTCTACCGGGTGGAGACCACGGCGGAGGGCATCCAGTTCGCCACCGCCCGGGGCTGGGAGGATTTGAGCGAGCTGCTGACGGTCTATGAAACCCTGGGCCTCAAGGCGGACCGGGAGGTGGTTGGGCAGTATATCCAGCTTCCCCGCATCGCCCGGGACTTTGCCAACTATTTGGAGCTCTACGGCAAGTACCGGAAGATCTACCATGTGGACGACATCCTAACGGGAACCTGGAAGCCCATCACCGTCCGGGAGCTCCGGGCCGCGCCCTTCGACGAGAAGCTGTCCGTCATGGGGCTGCTTCTCTCCCGCCTCTCCGAGGCCGCCCGGGAGGCCCGCCGCCGGGACAGCCTGTGCGAGAACCTCCACGCCGCCCTGACAAAATTCAAAGAGGCCCTGGCCGCCGGAGAGGCCCCCCAGGCGGTCCTGGAGGCCCTGACCGGCGAACGCCGGGAAGCCCTGAAACGGGCCGGGAACGCGGGCCAGGGGGATAAACATCGCCAGGCCCTGGCCCAGCTGGAAATCAACATCCTGGAGGACTACCGCCGCCGCCTCATTCAGGAGAACCCCGCCGATTCCGATCTGGCCATGGCGGCGGTGCGGGGCTGGTTTGGGCAGGAAGTGGAAAAACGGGCCTCCCAGGCCCGGGAAGCCAAGGCGGAGCTGGATCACGCCTTCGCCTTTTTGGAGGAAACCTTCGGCCAGGGACAGGAGCTGGTGCTGTTCGTCACGGAGCTCACCGCCGGGCCGGACACCAGCTGGCTCATTGAGACCTTCGGCTGCGACGCCTATTTCCGTCACAACCGGGAACTGCTGTTTGACGGCACCCGGCGCCGTATCCAGGAAGAAATCTTCGCCGCCAAGGCGGCGGAACAGGAGGAACAGCCATGACGGAAGATTTGAAACGCGTTGAGGCCGTACTGGACGAGAAGGTCCGCCCCGCCCTCCGGGCCCACGGGGGAGAGATTGCCGTGGACCATCTGGAGGACGGCGTGCTGTACGTGAAGCTGCTGGGCCAGTGCGCCGGGTGCCCCTCGGCGGACCTGACCAGCGAGACGATTGTGGAGGCGGAGCTCACCGCCGCCCTGCCGGAGCTGGTGCGGAAGGTAGCGGTAATTCAGACCGTCAGCGACGAGCTGTGGGAGCAGGCGAAAAAGCTCCTCCGGGACCACCATCTCTAAAAGGCCGTCATAAGCGTCCCCCTCCCCTCATAGTCTCTAGCAAACCGAACACATGGGAGGACGCTATGGACAACTTGCAGATGGACGAGAAGCTGGCCCGGCTCCGGCGCTGCCGCCGGGAGATGGACACGCTGAAAAAAGAGGCGGAGGCCATTGAGGAGGACGTCAAGGCGGAGCTGGAAGCCCGGGGCGTGGAACAGGTGGAGACAGCCCACTACAAAGTCTCCTGGAAATCCGTTTCCAGCACCCGGCTGGACGCCAAGGCCCTGAAAGCGGAGCGGCCGGAAATATATGAGCGCTACGCCGTCTCCGGCACCGCGAAGCGCTTTACCGTCACATGAACGCGAAAGAACCCGCCCCGGCGGAAGGCCGGGGGTCATACCTTTTTATGCGGAACCTGTAAAAATTTGAGGAACTTGCGCTTTTCTCTTTACTTATGGGAAAACTGCCGCTATAATAGGGAAGGGAAACTTTGGGGCCCCGCGGACCGCGGGGCCCTTCTTTTCGCTGGCCGGAGGCGCTAATCCGCCGCCGTCAGGACCCCCGGGGCCGGACAGGCCCCCATCACCGGCTGGCCGCTGGCCGTGAGCAAGCGGAACGCCGCCCTATCTTTCGGGCGGCGGCGCGGGGAGGTTTCATTATGTCAAATTGCGCCATTGTGGGCATCAACTGGGGCGACGAGGGCAAGGGCCGTATGGTGGACCTGATCACCCAGGACTACGACGTGGTGGTCCGCTATCAGGGCGGCGGCAACGCCGGGCACACCGTCGTCAACGAAAAGGGCAGGTTCGCCCTCCATCTGCTGCCCTCCGGCATCTTCCGGGACGGCGTGGTCAACATCCTGGGCAACGGCGTGGCCCTGGACTGCGAGAGCCTGTGGAAGGAGATACAGGACGTCACCGCCCAGGGCGTGGCCATTACGCCGGACAACCTGATGGTCAGCGACCGGGCCTCCCTGCTGCTGCCCTGGCACCGGGATTTGGACGGCCTGGAGGAGGCCCGCCTGAAGGACAAGAAATACGGCTCCACCAAGCAGGGCATCGCCCCCTTCTACTCCGATAAGTTTCAGAAAAAGACCGTCATGGCGGGAGAACTTCTCTATCCGGGGCAGCTCCGCTCCCACCTGGAGGATCTGCTGGAGTGGAAGAACCTGACCCTGACCAAGGTCTACAACGCCCAGCCCTATACCATCGAGCAGCTGATGGACTGGGTGGCGGACTACGGCGAGAAAATCCGCCCCTTCATCCGGGACACCGGCGCGTTTTTGCGCCAGGCCCAGGCGGAGAACAAGCGCATTTTGTTCGAGGCCCAGCTGGGAGCCCTTCGGGACCTGGACTACGGCATCTATCCCTACACCACCTCCTCCAACGCCGTGGCGGCTTACGCCCCGGTGGGCTCCGGCCTGCCCTCCGCCCGGATTGACGAGGTCATCGGCGTGGTGAAGGCCTACTCCTCCTGCGTGGGCGAGGGCCCCTTCACCTGCGAGTGGTTCGGCGAAGAGGCGGAGAAGCTCCGCCAGGCCGGGAACGAGTACGGCGCGAAGACGGGCCGTCCCCGCCGGGTGGGGCCCATCGACATCGTGGCCACCCGCTACGGCGTCCAGTGCCAGGCGGCGACGAACATCGCCCTGACCAAGCTGGACGTGCTGAGCTATCTGGATAAAATCCCCGTCTGCGTCCGCTATGAGCTGGGCAGCCAGCAGACGGACCGCTTCCCCTTCCCCGCCCTGCTGGCGGAGGCGAAGCCGGTGGTGGAGTATATGGACGGCTGGGGCCGCGACATCTCCGGCGTGCGGACCTGGGAGGACCTGCCGGAGGCCGCCCGGAAATATGTGGAATATATCGAAAAGGAAATCGGCTGCCGCATCGGCTACGTGTCCGTAGGCCCGGAGCGGGACGCCATCATCATCCGCTGAAGGAGGCCCCATGAGTAAAGACCGCTACGAATCCCCTCTCTCCTCCCGCTACGCATCAGAGTTCATGCTGAACCTCTTCTCCGCCGAAAAGCGCGCCCAGACCTGGCGGCGGCTGTGGGTGGCCCTGGCCCGGGCGGAGCATGAGCTGGGCCTCCCCGTGACGGCGGAGCAGGTGGCCGAGCTGGAGGCCCATCTCACCGACATCGACTTCGACCTGGCCGCGGCCCGGGAAAAGGAAGTCCGGCACGACGTGATGGCCCATGTCTACGCCTATGGCAAGGCCGCGCCCTCGGCGGCGGGCATCATCCACCTGGGGGCCACCAGCTGCTATGTCACAGACAACGCGGACCTCATCCTCTACCGGGAGGGCCTCCGGTATCTGCGGAAGGGGCTGACCGCCCTGCTGGGAAATCTGGCCGCGTTCGCCCGGCAGTACGCGGATACCCCCACCCTGGGCTACACCCATTACCAGCCCGCCCAGCTGGTCACGGTGGGCAAGCGGGCCACCCTCTGGATGCAGGATTTCCTGGCGGATCTGGAGGAGCTGGACTTTGTGCTGGAGAACCTGAAATTCCTGGGCTGCCGGGGGACCACCGGCACCGAGGCCAGCTTCATGGACCTCTTTGAGGGGGACGGGGCGAAAATCGACGAGATGAACCGGCGGATCGCCGGGGAGTTCGGCTTTGAGAAGACCTTCCCTGTCTGCGGCCAGACCTATCCCCGGAAGGTGGACAGCCGGATTTTGAACTGCCTTTCCTCCGTGGCCCAGAGCGCCTGCCGGATGGCAAACGACATCCGCCTGCTTCAGCATGACCGGCAGGTGGAGGAGCCTTTCGAGAAAAACCAAATCGGTTCCTCGGCCATGGCCTATAAGCGCAACCCCATGCGCTGCGAGCGCATCTGCTCGTTGTCCCGCTACCTGATGGCGGACGCCATGAACGCCCCCATGACCGCATCCGTTCAGTGGCTGGAGCGGACCCTGGACGACTCCGCCAACCGGCGCATCTCCATGCCGGAGGGCTTCCTCTGCGCCGACGCGATCCTGCGCCTTTGCCGGAACGTCACCGACGGGCTCCATGTCAACGAGAAGGTGGTGGAGCGGGCGGTGCGGGAATATCTTCCCTTCATCGCCACGGAAAACCTGATGATGGAGGGGGTCAAGCGGGGCGGCAACCGGCAGGAGCTCCATGAAATCATCCGCACCTGCTCCATGGCCGCCACGGCCAGGATGAAGGAGGGCGAGCCCTGCGACCTGCTGGCCCGTCTGGCGGCGGAGCCCGCTTTCGCCATGACGGAGGCGGAGATGGAGGCCGTGCTGGACCCGAAGCTCTACACCGGCCGCTGCGCCGCCCAGGTGGAGGCGTTCCTGGAGGGGATTGCCCCCCTGCTGGCGGAAGCGGAGGACGGGGACACCCCTGAAATCAATGTTTGAGAAATTTTCTGGCTCTTTCCTGCGGATAAATGGAGGGCCCGGTGTAACGCCGGGCCCTCCTGTTTGTCATTCCACGTCATACAGGGAATCCAGCACCAGCCAAACCTGGGAGAACGGCCGCATGAGGTTCCAGAACCCCGCTCCCCGGAAGCCGTACTCAGCAATGAGGCGGAGCTTGACATCCATGCTCCGGGCGTCCTCGAACCAAACCTCGTGGGCGGTTCCCCCGGCGTCGGTATAGTGGAAGAAGGGGGACTGGGCGGTCTCGTCGTACTGGATGGGTACGCCGTATTGAATGGCCAGCTCAATGGCCCGCTGGTTAGAGATGGACTGGGCCCGGGTCTCCCCCTGGATGAAGGGCAAGGGCCAGTCATAGCCGTAGTTGGGTATGCCCAGAAAGATTTTTTCCGCGGGGATTTCCGTGACGGCGTAGTCCAGCACCGCCCGGACGTTGGGGAGGGGCGCGACCGCCATGGGCGGGCCGTAGGTGTAGCCCCACTCATAGGTCATCAGCAGCACCCCATCCACCGCCGCCGACACGGCGGCGTAGTCATGTCCCTCATACAGCAATCCCCTTTGCCGGGTATTCGTCTTCGGAGCCAGCGCCGCCCAGAGGAACCTCCCCTGCGCCGCCAGCAGCTGCCGCAGCCTCCCCAAAAACGCCGCGTACGCCCCCGCCAGCTGGCCCGGCAAATACTCAAAATCCACATCCAGCCCCGCGAAGTCCTTCCGCAGCACCGTTTGCAGCACCTCCGCCGCCAGCCGCCCCTGAGCCTCGTAATCCGTCAGGATAAACGCCGCCCGGCCGGTATCGAATTGCCCCGCCTCCGTCAGGGTGGACAGGTGCATCACCGGCTTCGTCCCCCGCTCCCGGGCCGCCTCCAGCATAGCCTCGTCATCCAGCGGCAAAAGCCCGCCCTCCGCCGTGATGCCGTAGGTAAAGGGAGCCATAGCGGAGAGGTAGGGCAGTTGCTCCGCCAGCAGCTCCGGAGAGATAAAGGGATAGGCATAGCCGTTGAACACGCCCTGCCCGAGCTTCTCCCCAAAATACGAGATTACCAAAAGCTGTCCCACCGCCAGCGCTTCCTGCCCGCCCAGAGCCCAGTTGTTCCTCCACAGTTGTCGGGCGGTGGTGCCGTACTGGTCCGCAATGGAGGTCAGCGTCTCCCCCGCCGCCACGACATGGACCGCCCGGGGAAACCGCACAACCAGCGTCTGCCCCACCGCCAGGGCATAGTCCGGCGGCAGCTCATTATCCGCCGCCAGCTGCTTTGGGGCCACACCGTACCCGGCGGCGATGGAGTCCACAGTCTCTCCAGGGCTCACTACATGGATCGTCATAAACCATCACCTCTTTCGGAAAACCCTATGTCCGGGCCTTTGTCCCCTATGCGAACTTTCCCGCATACTCAGGACCTCCCCGCCATATGTATGGGGCAAAGGGACAAGGAGGCTGTGCGGATGAAAAGACGGTGGGCCCGATATCTGACTCCCGGACTGGTGTTCCAATCCGTGCTGATCGGCGGCGGCTACGGCACCGGAGCGGAGATTGCCCGGTATTTCGGAAGATACGGACTTCTGGGGGGGCTGCTGGCCCTCGCGGCAGCGGCGGCGGGGTGGTCTCTGCTCTGCGCCGTCACCTTTGAGTTCGTCCGAGTCTTTCGGACCTATGACTACGGCTCCATGATGCGCCGCCTGCTGGGCCGGGCCGGATTCCTCTACGATCTCTGCTTCTACACCATGCTCCTCCTGGTTCTGGGCGTAGTCAACGCCACCGCCGCCGCCATGGTCCGCGCCCTGACGGGCCTTCCTTCATGGGTGGGGGTGGCGCTGCTGTCGCTTGGTGTAATTTTCCTGGTATTGCGGGGCACAGAGGCCATCGAAAAGGCTCTGTCCCTCTGGGCGTACCTCCTCTACGCAGTCTACCTTCTGTTTCTCGCCGCCGTCTTTCTGCGCTTTGGGGATGCCATCGTCTCCGAGCTCCAAAGAGGCGAGGCCAGCCCAGGCTGGCTCTTCGGGGGTCTGCGCTACGCCTCTTACAATCTGATCTGCGTCTCTATGATCCTCTACACCCTCCGGGACCTCCGAACCCGCCGGGAAGCGGTGACCTGCGGAATTCTGGCGGGAATCCTGGGGGCGGCCCCCGCTCTGCCGCTGCTGCTGGCCATGGCCTGCGACCTCCCGGCGGCCCTGGCCTCCGAAACGCCGGTAACAGCTATTTTTGAGCGGCTGAACATGCCCTGTCTCTATGCCCTCTTTGAAATCGTCCTCTTCGGAACGCTGATTGAAACCGCCGCTGGGTTCATCAAGGCCCTGGAGGACCGCATGGAGCGGGCCCTCTGCCGGTCCTTTGACTCGGCGGGACACACTCCCGCCGGGCCTTCCGAAGCAAGCTCCTCCTGGCCCTGGCTGGGCCGTCCCCTGGTGACGGGTGTGGTAACCTCCCTTGGAATTTGCGTCTCCACATTTGGTCTGACAGAGCTCATCGACAAGGGCTATGGCGCCATATGCTACGGCGCGCTGCTTCTCTTTGCCCTGCCCATGCTGACGGCAGGAGTTCGCATGATCCGCCGCGCCGGGTCTTGAGCTTCGGTCTTTTTCGACGCGTTTCCTCCCGCTTCCTTCCAGCCCTGCCAAAATATACCCCCTTTTTTTGGCAGCCTCCCGAGGAGATTGTCCCTTCCCGGACTTGTAATCTCCGCCGCATTATGGTATACTAACCTTAATTTCGCAAACGAGGTGAATGAAATGGCTTTTTTTGGAGGGCAATCCAAGAATACTCCTACGGTGGAGTCCCAGACCGACGATGAGCGGAGGGAAGGCGCCGATATCCCTGAGCTTCCTGAACCCCGGAGCAATACGGTTATTGCCAAGGATCTGCTTGTCACCGGAAAACTCAGCGGCGAGGGTGTGGTGCAGATCGAGGGCACCGTGGAAGGCGAGGTGAATCTGAAGGGCTATGTCATCATAACGGCCACTGGCCGGGTAAAGGGCCCCGTGGAGGCCGACGTGATCCGCATTGCCGGACAGGTGGAGGGCAATTTGGTTTCCCATGACCACGTGCAGCTGGAACGCACGGGCACCATCAATGGCGACGTAACCACCGTCTCCTTCGTGATCGAAAACGGCGGCCGCCTCAACGGGCGGACCACCATGGTCCCGGAGCAGGCGTCCACCCCCCGCGTGGATGGCTTAGCCCCGTCGAAGCCCGACAAGAAGGACGAAAAGCCGGAGGACTGAGCGCGTACATCAATCGCATCGAAGCTCCAGAAAGAAGATATGCCCCGTCTGGTGAAAATACTTTTCACCGGACGGGGCAAACTTGATTTGTTCACACTTTTCCTGTAAAATATTGTGAAAAGAGAGTCAGAAAGGAGGGCCCTTTTATGCCCTTTACATTCCAGTTCGGCGGCTCCAACGCCTTCGGGGGCGGCTTCAACCCAGAGAGCTTCCAGGGAGGTGGCCCCAGTCCCCGGCCCAGAAAGCCCCGGAAACCCCGCCGCGCCATGGGCAGCCCCTTCAGCCGCACCCTCACCAACCTGGTGGTGACGCTGGTGTTCGGCTTGGTTTATTTTTATCTGGAGCTTCCCGCCTTGAACCTCCACGCCGAGGAGTTCTACGTTTTTGTATTCCTCCTCTGCGCCGTCTACTGCGTCTGCGCGATCTTCACCTCCGGCTTCCAGGGAGACGGCAGCGTCAAGGGCTATTTTCACTTCGTCCGCAAGCAGTGCGCCGTCCCCTTCCTGGCGGTGGTAGCTCTGATTGCCGTTCTGGCCTTGGGCGCCCTCAGCGGCTGGGTGGTGCTTCGGGCGGGAAGCTACTCCAAGCTCCTTCCCCTTCAAGCCGGGGATTTCACCGCCGAGGTGGAGGAGATTTCCTATGACCAGATTCCCATGCTAGACAAAGACTCCGCCGCCCAGCTGGGCACCCGGAAGCTGGGCGAGCTGGCGGATATGGTGTCCCAGTTCGAAATCCTGCCCGCCTATACCCAGATCAACTACCAGGGCCACCCGGTTCGAGTGACCTCCCTGCGCTATGGAGACCTCATCAAGTGGTTCACCAACCGGGGCGACGGCCTCCCCGCCTACCTCATCATCGACATGGTGAGCCAGGAGGCGGAGGTGGTCCGCCTGGAAGAGGGCATGAAGTACACCGTGGCGGAGCACTTCGGCCGGAATCTCTACCGGCACATCCGGTTCCACTATCCCACCATGATGTTTGACGAGCCGGTCTTTGAGATTGACGAGGAGGGGACGCCCTATTGGGTCTGCTCCCGGATTGTGCGGACCATTGGCCTCTTCGGCGGCACGGACGTGAAGGGCGCGGTGCTGGTAAATGCCGTCACCGGCGAAAGCGAGTACTACGAGCAGGTTCCCAACTGGGTGGACCGGGTGTACTCCTATGATATCATTATGCAGCAATACGACTTCTATGGCATGTACCACAACGGCTTTTTGAACTCCATGTTCGGCCAGCGGGATGTAACCGTCACCACCAGCGGCTGGAACTATATTGCCATAGACGACGATGTGTATATGTACACCGGCGTCACCTCTGTCACCTCGGACCAGTCCAACATCGGCTTCATCCTTTCCAACCAGCGGACCAAGGAGACCAAGTTCTATCCCTGCGCCGGAGCCACGGAACAGTCCGCCCAGGTATCCGCCCAGAGCCGGGTCCAGCAGATGAGCTATGAGGCCACCTTCCCTCTGCTTTTGAACATCGCGGGCCAGCCCACCTATTTCATGTCCTTGAAGGGCAACGACGGTCTGGTGAAAATGTACGCCATGGTCAATGTCCAGCAGTACCAGCTGGTGGAAACCGGGCAGACGCTGGCGGAGTGTGAGAACAACTACCGCCAGGCCCTGGCCCACGCGGGCCTCATCGCCGCCGGAGAGCAAAAGCCCGCCGCCGGAGAGGCTCAGGAGCAGGAGGGTATCGTGGCCGAGATTCGCAGCGCAGTCATCGGTGGCGACACCCATTATTATGTCCGCATGGAGGACAGCTTAGGCTATCTGGACTTCAACACGGCGGAAGTGCCTCTTGCCGTGCTGCTGAACGTCCGGGACCATATCCGCTACACCTTCGTGCTGGAGGGTGCGGAGTTCCCCGCCCACGGCATCGTCCCGGCCACGGGGTTTGAATATGTGGACTGGGACAATTAAGGTTTCTGAAAAGGGCGGCCGTAAACGTTCCGTCAAAGGGAAATGAGCGAATGTAGAAAGCGGCGCGGTTGAACCGCGCCGCTCTCACTTTCCCTAAACGCAAGAGCCTTGTCAAGGGAGCGCTGCCTTGAAGGCGCGGTTTTCCGTGAGGGCTCGGGGCCGTTTCCGCGTCGCTCGTATTTTTCGGGCCCTCGCTTCATTCAATTTTGCCGTTTCCCACTATGGATTTTCACAAAAATGTATGATACAATAACTCCGCTTCCGCCCTGCGTTTCGAGGCGGGAATTCAACAAACACTGGTTCGGACGCGGCGCCGCCGGACCTGGAAGGAGCTCCTATGATTAAAATTACTACCGACAGCACCTGCGACCTGCCGGAACGGCTGCTGGAGCAATATGATATTTCCGTTTTCCCCCTGGGCATTGTCAAGGCTGGAAAGCTCTATCATGACGGGGTAGACATCCGCACAGCGGACATTGCCGCCCATGTGGAAGCCGGCGGGGAAATCACCACCACCAACGCCGTCAACGTGGCGGACTACGAGGATACATTCCGGACGCTGACGGAACGGTATGACGCCGTAATCCACATCAATATCGGAAGCGGCTTCTCCTGCTGCCACCAGAATGCCAAGCTGGCGGCGGAAGAGGTGCCGGAGGTCTATGTGGTGGACTCCGGAAACCTGACCGTGGGCCACGGAATGATGGTGCTGGCCGCCGCGGACGCCGCCCAGGCGGGAAAATCCGTCACGGAGATTCTGGAGCTTTTGGAGGGCATGGTCTCCAGACTGGAGACCAGCTTTGTTCTGGACCGATTGGACTATATGAAAAAGGGCGGGCGGTGCTCCGCTGTCACTGCCCTGGGGGCAAACCTTTTGAAGCTGCACCCCTGCGTGGAAGTCATCGACGGCAAAATGTCCGTGACTAAGAAGTACCGGGGCGGCATTGCCAAGGTGGTGGCGGATTATATCCGAGAGCGGCTCCGAGACCGGACGGACCTGGATTTCAGCCGGGTCTTTCTGGTAGATACCTGCCCGGGGGACGAGCTGGCGGGCATCGCCCGGGAGATCATCCGGGAGGACGGCCGCTTTGGTGAGATTCTGGAAGCCAAGGCGGGCTGCACCATCTTCTGTCACTGTGGACCCAATACCCTGGGGCTGATTCTTCTGCGGAAATAATGAGGAGACGGCGGTCCTTGCAGACAATTGCGGGTGCAAAACCGCGCAGGAAAAGGAAGGCGGCCGCTCATCGCAGCCGCCTTTCATCCGCTCTTCACCGGATGGGCGCGTTATAGGGTGGAAAGGTCCCCTCCCCCAGGCTTCCTTTTCCCGCCGCCGTGTTATAGAATGTTCCCAAAACCGACAGATGGGAGCGGATCGCATGAACGGACAAGCCAAGTCCCTGGCCCAGTATTTGAAAAGCGCCAGTAAGCTAGTGGTGCCGGTATACCAGCGCAGCTACAACTGGAAAGCGGAACACTGCCAGAAGCTGTACAGCGACCTTATAAAGATGATCCGGGAAAATAAGCCCTGGCACTTTTTCGGCGGCATCGTCTCCGTCAGCGACCCCATGGGCAACAGCTTTGAGCTGCTGTGGGGCGATCCCGCCGACTATGACCGGACCTCCAACCTCACCCAGAATTACCTCTTTTTCTATGAACAGATTCAAAAGAACGAGGTTCCCGTGGACCGCCTGTTCACAGCCGCAGAGCATCTACAGATCATCGACATCGCCCTGACCCTGCCCTATGACGATCCCCAGCTGGTATTCGAAAGCCTGAACTCCACCGGCCTGGAGCTCAGCGAGGGCGACAAGATTCGCAACTACGTCTTGATGGGCCTATCCATGGAGGAGCAGGAGCGCTATTATGACCGCTACTGGAACCCCATTGAGAAAAAGGCCGGCTATGACAGCCGAACCGGGTCCTACGATGTCAGCCCCTTTATCCGGGACTATTTGGGCTTGAAGCTCCGGCGGATTGTCAGCACCCGGGACGTGTATCCCGCCTTTAAGGACTACGCGGAAAAGCACGGCCCCATGGAGGCCCTGCTGCGGGACCTGCTGGACTACGCCAAGCGGTATCAAAAACTCTCCGGAAGCCCTGACTTTCCCCAGCTTCTCCAATCCTCGCTCTACCGTCTGAGCCGCTTTGAGAGCAGCGTCACCTGCCCCTTTTTCATGGAGGTATTCCGGGTCCAGGAAGAGCACCCCGACCTGCTGACGCTGGATGGCGTGGCCCAGGTATGCCGGACGGTGGAATCTTATCTCCTGCGGCGAGTCATCTGCGACCTGCCCTCCAACGCTCTCTATAAGGTGTTCCTATCCCTCTGCGGCGATGTGAAGCGGCTGGCAAACCTCACACTGACGGCCTACAACGCCCAATACAGCAACGCGCCGTTTTCCGAAAAGAAGTCCATGCCGGACGGATATCTCCAAAGCGGCTTGAAGCTGAACCAGAGGATTGCCCAAAAGGATCGCTGGGGTCTCCCGGAGTTAGAGGAGCGGACTCAGGAACTAACGGCCCTGGCGTTAAAGCTGTGGCCCTATGCCGCGACGGCTTATACCGCGCCGAAAAAGCAATATGACGAGGTGGCGCTGGATGACGGCGCTAACCTGACGGGCCGCATTTTGATGAAATACCGCTTTCATGGTGGCGAGCACGAAGCGAGAAGCTGGGCCGAGATGTACGCGGCAGTGGTCCGGGAGCTCCACGCGCGGGACCGCTCCTATCTCAACTACCTGGCCAGAGCAGAAAGCAGCGCGGACCTGGCGAAGCACTTCGCGCGGACGGAGGACGCCTTCGGCGCGGCGGAAGGGATCGACCAGGAGATTTATCTGAACACCGGGCTCTCCACCCAGCGCAAAATCAATACACTCCTAAAGCTCTTTGACCATTACGGAGAGGACCCCGGCGACCTGATCTTTTTCCTGGAGGACGCGCCGGAGCCGGACGGCGGGGACGGAAGCGGCACTTTACGGCGGCAATACTGGCAGTATGCCCTGGAGGAAATTCAAAAGGCCACCGGGACCTTCCACAACGTCAGCCCCACGAAAAACAACGCCGTTTATTGGGCCACAATGCGCCCTTACGTTCTGATTGGGTGTGTAGCGAATTTCGATGCCGCCCGGGTGGAGCTTTACATTGACTACGGCGACGCGGGAAAAAACCAAACAGTCTTTCAGGAGCTGAAAGACCATAGGGAGGAGAGCGAGGCCGCCTTTGGTGAAACGCTGATCTGGCAGGAGCAGGAAGGCGTCTGGTCACGCAAGCTCTATACCGAGCGGTCCGGCGTCAGTGTCCAGGACCACGAAGGCTGGGTGCGGCTGCGGGCGTTCCACTGTGAAAAGGCCGCGGCGCTCCTCCGGGCCGCGGCTCCCTACCTGCTTTAAGCGCACTAAACGGGCCCGCCCGGGAATTGATTCCAGGCGGGTCTCACCTTCCGCCAGGAACCGGCTTGAGGCAGATATATACAGTACGAGGGCGGCGGCGATTTCATCCATCAGGGTCTTGATGAACTGGATGCAGTCGTTGATGACCTGTATAGCGGAGACAGCCAAGCCGGTGGACTCCGTTCCGGTTCTCACATCCTGGATGGAGCGGCTGACCGGCGTGTTGGTATTCTGGACCGCCTCGGCAGACTTGGCGGCCAGACCGCGGACCTCGTCGCTACCACGGAGAAGCCTTTGCCGGCACTGCCGGCCCGGGCGGCCTCCACCGCCGCGTTGAGGGCCAGAATGTTGGTCTGGAGGCGATGTCCTCGATGGTTTTGATAATGGTTCCAATCTGGTTGGAGGAGCGGTCGATGTTCCGCGCTGCCGCGGTGAGCCGCTCCATTTTGGTGTCGGCCTCGGCGGCGTACCCGGTCGCCTTATCCACCAACTCACTGGCATTTCCGCAGCGCACGGCGCTGGTCTGGATTTTGGGGGTAATGGCGGTTACATTGGACACCGGCCCGTCTATGGAGGTCGCCTGCTCCAGCGCTCCCTGGGAGAGGGCCAGGAAGTCGCCAATGTAGTAGGACTCGTTTTTCGTCACGTCCACGGACAGGTTGCCGTCGGCCATTTCGCCCAGGATGCGGCCTACGTTGTCAATGGTTTCCCGCAGACAGCCGCAGACGCGATGGGTGGTCTGGGCGATCACGCCAATCTCGTCCTCCCGGTCCGCGGAGAGATTCAGGTCTCCCAGCCAGCCAATGGCCCGCTCGACCACCATGAGCTCCCGGCCCTCCCGCCGCAGAATCAGGAGGGTAATGAAAATGATGGCCGCCATGACCGCGCACAGCGCGCCCACAATCAGGCGCACCTCCATAACGGAGCTGTAAACTTCCGCGGCGCTGTCCCGCACCATGAATACCCAGCCCCGGTCTTTCAGATATTTGTAGACCACCAGCTCGTTTTCCCTGTTCTCATCCCGGTGGGAGTATGTACCGGCCCGGGTGGAGCCGTCTGCCTGAATACGCCGAATAATCTCCTGGTATCCGACATCGGTGGTCTCGGTGTACTTCTGAGCCCGGCGCAGCAGCTCAGGGTTGTCAGGGGTTCGCGGCAGGTCGCAAACCTCACTGACCAAGGCAAAAGCGGTCATATATTCTTCCGCAGAAACCACATAGTCGTCGATAATCGCGGCTTATCTCCCCTTTTTCACCCCTTTTTTCATAGGAGAAGCCCTGGCCCCAAGAAGTTTTACAACTGGGGACCTAAGCTTTTTAGCGGGGCGGCCGCCCATCCGGGGATATACAGGCACTTTTTCGCCTCCGGCCACATATACTGGCCTTAAAGACCGCAAAGGAGGCATTGAGTATGGATGAAAAATCGGCCCAGATGGCCGAACAGCTCCGGAAGAATCCGGCGATGCTGAAATCCCTGATGCAGTCCCGGGACGGACAGACGCTGATGCGGATGCTGACCCAGGACGACGGAGGCGCGGGGCTGAAAAAGGCGGTTCAGTCCGCCGCCAGAGGCGACGCCGGGGCCATGACCCAAATGGTAAACCAGATCATGCAGAGTCCCGAGGGGGCGGCGCTGGTAGAGCGGATCAACAAGGCCGTCCAGAAGTAAATTCTATGACAGAGGGGGTTGGCCCGTATGGCGGAATTTGACGACAAGCTGAACAGCATACTGTCCAACCCGGACGCCATGAGCCAGATCATGCAGCTGGCCCAGTCCCTGGGCGGCGGAGGACAGACTGCGGCCCCTTCCCCGCCCCAGCCGGATTCACCCGGCCCGCAGCGGGCCCCTTCCTGGGGACCGCCGCCTCCGCAGGCCCCCCCTCCTCCTACGGGGGGCGGGGGCGATCTGCTATCCTCCCTGCTGGGGGGCGGCGGGCTGGACCCGGGGCTGCTCTCCCGCCTGCTGCCGCTGATTCAGGAGCTGGGGGGCCAGCGGGAGTCCAACGCCCGGAACCTGCTTTACGCCCTGCGGCCCTACCTGCGGAGCGACCGGCAGGAGAAGGTGGAACGGGCGCTCCAGCTGGCGCGGCTGTTTCACCTTGGGAAGAAATTCCTCACGGAATGGGGGGGCTGAGGCATGTATAACCGCTACATCCGCAACGACAACGGCTCCTATACCCGTATTCCGGAGGAGGGGGGCTCCGGCGGTCCCCCTCCTGGCGGCCCTCCCTCCGGAAGCTCCCCGTCTGGCGGCCCTTCCCCCGGTGGTCCGCCGTCTGGAGGACCATCTCCGGGAAGTCCTCCACCTGGGGGTCCCCCCCCTGGCGGCCCTCCGCCTGAGGGACACTCCTCTGGCAGTCCTCCCCCTGGAAATCCCCCGCCGAACGGCCCGGGGCCTGGGCGGCCTCCCCACGGCCCACCTCACGGCGGACGGTCCGCGGACGGCCTTACCGGTATTCTCCAGCATCTGCTGGACCAGTTCCATCTGGACCATGTGGACACGGGGGACCTGCTGCTTCTTGGGCTGTTGTTCTTCCTTTTCCGGGAAAACGCGGATGAGGAGCTGCTGGTAGCCCTGGGGCTGTTGCTGATTCTATAGGAAAAAAGGACGGGAACTCCCGTCCTTTTTCGCGTCTTAATGCATAGGCTCCATGGTTTCCGCCCCGTCCTCCTCCAGCAGCACCGTGCCGTCGGGCAAGGTGAATCGGGAGGCGTCGTACTCCGTCTGATCTACATAAAGGGAGGTCATCCGATAAACCGCCGTCTCTCCCAGCAGACGCTCCGCCTGGACCAGAAGTCCGTTTTCCACGCTGACCCAATACCGGGTAACATAGCCCGCCTCGTCCGCCGCTGTCTCCACATAGATGCAGGTCAAAGCGTCCAGTGGCCGGTAATCCGCCAAAAGGATGCTCTCTGTCGGGAGGTTCAGAATGTCCTCATAGGTGGGAATGGACTGTTCTACATCCGCGGAGAACTCCCCCGCCGGAAGGATCGTGACCGCCGCGTCCTGACCGTAGCCGTACCAGATATAGGTGGTCTCTCCGTTGGTGACGCTGATTCGGGTATTTCCGTCCGGCAATCCCCGGTCCACCCGGGTCCAGGCCCCCCGGACGATGGTATAGAGCTCCTGGTTCCCGCCACCGCCGTCCCAGAGGTATTCAATGGTCATGCTCCGCCCATAGTTCTCTGGCCTGGAAAGGCTGGCAATGGCGGCCTGGACCGTTTCCGGCGTAATCTCCACCACTGTGACACCGGTGGAGTTCCCACTGCCCTCGGCGGCGGGATCCCTGGGGAGGTCGGAGGGGGGAAGGGAAATGTGGGCAGTGCGGTTTAGACTGCCGCCCAGCATCAGCGCCACCAGGACCACGGCCACCGCCAGCACGGCCCAGGTAATCCAATTCAGATTTCGCTTGTCCATGGCCCTTACGCTCCATAATCGGCGGGCCGCTCCTTTCGAAGGCCGTAACGCCACTCGATGGCGTCGGCGATGCGGCGGCAGGCGCTCCCGTCGCCGTAGGGATTCACGGCCCGGGCCATTTCGTTGTAGGCGTTTTTATCCTGAATCAGCCGAGAGGCCATGGTGACAATATCGTCCTGAACCACCCCGGCCAGCTTCACGGTTCCAGCGGTCACGGCCTCCGGCCGCTCCGTTTCCCGGCGGAGAACCAGCACGGGCTTGCCCAGGGCCGGAGCCTCCTCCTGGAGGCCGCCGGAGTCCGTCAGCACCAGATAGCAGCGGTCCATCAGGTTGTGCATTTCGTCGGCGGGGAGCGGTTCGATCAGATGAACCCGGGGCGCGCCCCGGAGGTACTGGTCCACCGCCTCCCGGACCACCGGGCTCAAATGGACGGGGTAAACCAGCTCCACGTCCCGGTGCTCCTCCGCGATCTGCCGGAGGGCCAGACAAATGTTCTTCATGGGCTCACCGTAGTTCTCCCGTCGGTGGCAGGTGACCAGAAGCACCTTCTTCTCCCCGTAGGGCAGGCGGTTCAGCTCATCTGTCGCAAAGCGGTAGTCCTCCCGGACGGTGGTTTTCAGCGCGTCGATAACCGTGTTTCCGGTGACAAAGATGTCCTCGATCTTCCGGCCCTCCCGCAGGAGATTTTCCCGGTTTCCGGCAGTGGGGCAAAAGTGCAGGTCCGCAATGGAGGAGGTCAGCACCCGGTTCATCTCCTCTGGGAAGGGGGCGTATTTGTCATAGGTCCGAAGCCCCGCCTCCACATGGCCCACGGCCACCTGATGGTAATAGGCGGAGAGGGCCCCGGCGAAGGTGGTGGAGGTGTCCCCGTGAACCAGAATCATGTCCGGTTTAAGTTTGTCAACGGCCTCGTCCATACCCAGGAGGCACTTGCTGGTGATGCTGGAGAGGGTCTGCCGGGGGGTCATGATGTCCAGGTCCCAGTCCGGCGTGACGCCGAACACCTCCAACACGCTGTCCAGCATCTGCCGGTGCTGGGCAGTAACACAGCAAAGGCTCTCGATGCCGGGGCGAGAGGCCAGCTCCTTCACCAAGGGGCACATTTTGATGGCCTCCGGCCGGGTGCCAAAGACGCTTAAAATCCGTACGCTTTTCATTCAGCCCTCCTTGTCCCCTCCGCCGGGGGCTTCCTTCCGCTCCGGGTGCTCGCCGTGATGCCCCAGCTCCCGAAGCTCCTCGATCTCCTCGTGGAGCTCCTCCCGAATTTCCTTGGGAAAAACCACCCGGGCGGCCACCGCCGCCACGATGCACAAAGCCAAGAAAAACAGCATGGCCTTCTGCTCCCCTCCGGTGGTCAGCACCACGGCGGAGAGGCCCAGCATGGCGGAGATGACGTACAGCGTCGCCACCGCCTGCTTTTGATTCAGGCCCATGTCGATAAGCCGGTGGTGAATGTGTCCCCGGTCGGCGTGCATGGGGCTCTGCCCGTGGGCAATGCGCCGGATGAAGGCGAAAGCCGTGTCAAAGATGGGCAGTCCCAGAATCAGGAAGGGCACGGCAAAAGAAATCACCGCGTAGAATTTGAAAAGTCCCTGGATGGACATGGTTGCCAGGATATAGCCCAGGAAGGTGGCCCCGGTGTCTCCCATAAACATCTTGGCGGGGTTGAGGTTGTAGGGCATAAAGCCCACGCAGGCCCCGACCAGCGCCGCCATGATCAAGGCCACCTCTCCCTCGGAGGCCAGCAGGGCGATGACCAGCATCGTGGTCGCCGAGATGGCGGAGACCCCATTGGCAAGACCATCCAATCCGTCGATGAGGTTTACCGCGTTGGTGATGCCCACAATCCACAGCACCGTGAAGGGCACGGACAAAGGGCCCAGCACCCAATAGAGGCTATCAGAAAAGATGTTGGGGTTGGAAAAGGCCTGGATGACCACGCCGTTCAAGGCGGGAATCAGGGCGGCGGCGATCTGGACCACGAATTTCAGCATGGCGGGCAGGGCCATGATGTCGTCTACCACCCCCAGAACCACAATGATGACGGAGCCCAGGAGAATACTCTGCATTTGTCCGTTTCCACGGACGTTTCCCAGTATGAGGACGCTGACCATGAAGCCGATGAAGATGGCCAGACCCCCCAGGCGGGGAATGGGGACCTTGTGCATCCGGCGGGCGTCCTTGGGCACGTCCACCGCCCCCACCTTGTAGGCGAAGGTCTTGACCACGGGTGTCATGAGGAAGCTGATGACCAACGCCGCCAGCAGGGCGAGGGCCGCATAGGCAATCAGCCGGTTATCTAAGGGCATGTTGAGTTCTCCTTATCGGGGCAGGAAGCCCACCTTTTTATAAACCTTCGAGAGGGTGCGACCGGCAATGCGGGAGGCCCGCTCCGCGCCCTGTCGGTAGATGTCCTCCAGATACGCTTTGTCCGCCATCAGGCGCTGGGCCTCCTCCCGAATGGGGCGGAACAGCTCCACCACCGCGTCGCCCACGGCAGGCTTGAACACCCCGTAGCCCTGGTTTTGAAAGGCAGCCTCCGCCTCCTCCAGGGTTTTGCCGGTGGCGGCGCAGTAGATGGTCAGCAGGTTGGAAACGCCGGGCTTCGTCTCCTTGTCATAGCGGACGCTGGTTTCACTGTCGGTGACGGCCCGTTTGAATTTGCGCTGAATGACCTCCGGCGGGTCCATCAGATTCACGCAGCCGTCGGGGTCGGATTTGCTCATCTTATTTAGGGGATTGCCCAGGCTCATAATCCGGGCCCCCTGGTCCACCCGCTGGATGAATGCCTCCGGCAGGACAAAGGTGTCGCTGTAAACGCCGTTGAAACGCTGGGCGATGTCCCGGCATAGCTCCACATGCTGCCGCTGGTCCTCTCCCACGGGCACCAGGTCCGTCTGATAGAGCAGGATGTCCGCCGCCATGAGCACCGGATAGGTAAAGAGGCCGGCGGTGATGTTGTCAGCATGCTGCTGGGACTTTTGCTTAAACTGGGTCATACGGCTGAGCTCACCGAACTGGGTATAGCAGCTCAGCACCCAGCTGAGCTCCGCGTGCTGGGGCACGTGGCTTTGGATGAACATAATACTCTTTTGCGGGTCCAGGCCGCAGGCGATGTATTGGGCCAGCTGCTCCAGAGCCCTGCGGCGCAGGTCCGCCGGGACCTGCCGGACGGTGATGGCGTGCATGTCCACGATGCAGTACACACACTCATACTTCTCCTGAAGGGCCACCCAGTTTTTGATGGCTCCCATATAAGACCCCAGGGTCAGTTCGCCGCTGGGCTGGATGCCGCTGAAAATCCGTTTTTTCTTGTTTTCCATAGACACACCTCGCTATCCGGCCCCGGCACTCCAGAGCCTATTTAATTTTATTAGTTTACCACGAAATTACGGAAAGCGCAATTGCCGGATGGCAAAAACCGCACAAAAACTACACAAAAAACGAGGGAATTTCTGCTTCTAGATTATGAGCCGTGATATCCGCTCCCTGGATATGGGACAATGGCCGCCGAACCCAAGCGGCGTCCGCGCCCCCGGTTCCGCCGACCCGCTCTTTTGATGTTTCCTACTAAAAACAGGAAAAAATTTGGCACTTATTCCAACTTGTTCCAGTTAATGCTTTGGTGTATTTTAATAAGACATATAAATTATTTTTGGAAAGAATTAAAAATCGGGCGGAGCGCCAAAACAAGAGGGACATATCGTACCGCTGGCGTCATTGAAATCGGTTCCAGTTGTTACAAAAACGTAAAACGATGCGTAGAGCGCCTTTCATGCCAAGCTATGCTTCTTTATCGTCCACAACGCGGACAAGGCCGCGCTCCCGGTCAAGCGCGTGGTCGCCATGTTCACCCAGCCAAGAGCACGCCACCCAGAATGCGGCGCTGAAAACTTCACTGGCCCGGACCGGAGAGTCCTTGGAGGAGTTCTTCCCCTGTTGGCTGCCGCCATGGCGATTTGCAAGGGCCTGGAAACCTATATCGAGCTGTGAGGAAACCATTATCATGCTAATCTTTTTTCTTGTGGCCCTGGCGGCCAGCGTCGCGGGGGCAATCTGCGGCATCGGCGGCGGCGTGATCATCAAGCCGGTGCTGGACCTGCTCCATTTGGAGACGGTGACCACCATCAGCTTTTTGTCCGGCTGCACGGTACTGTCCATGAGCTGCTATTCGGTGGGAAAATCCCTCCTGGCGAAGGAGCGCAGCGTCTCTTTGGACATAGGAACGCCCCTGGCCCTTGGGGCGGCGGCGGGCGGCCTGGCGGGAAACCAGCTCTTTGCCGCCGTGCGGGAGCTGTCCGGCTCGCCGGATACGGTGGGGGCGGTTCAGGCCGCCTGCTTGGCCGTGGTAACCGCGGGCACGCTGCTGTATACGGTCAACAAGGCCCGCGTCCCTACCCGCCGTGTTCAAAATTTTGCCGCCTGTGTGGTCATCGGGCTGGCGCTGGGGGCGATGTCCAGCTTTTTGGGCATCGGCGGCGGGCCCATCAACCTGGTGGTGCTGTACTACTTTTTCAGTATGGACACCAAAACCGCCGCCGCCAACAGCCTGTATATCATCCTGTTCAGCCAGATATGCAATCTGCTTGCCACGCTGTTCGGCGGCACGGTCCCGCCCTTCCGCTGGCCCGTGCTGGCGCTGATGGCGGCGGGAGGCATCGGCGGCGGAATCATCGGGCGGAAGCTGAACCGCCAGATGGAGAATCAATCGGTGGAGCGGCTGTTTATTGGGCTGATGGCGCTTATCATCTGCATTAGCCTGTTCAATACGTGGCGGTATGCGGGCTGGTAGTCGAGAGATATCCAGCGATATATCGTCCTGAAAACCTTGTCCTGAAAATAAGGAGTATATTTTTAAAGGGCCGCTAATTTTCCAACAAGGCGGCGGTCTCCATTGCCGCCTTACGCGGATTCTCGCTTATCACTTTGGTGACGCCATCGCCAACGTTCTCTCGCAGTCTGCGATCACGGAAATCGCCGGTGCTTAGATCGCTCAACGCGAAAAGTAAAAACACGAAGTCATTGCTCTTGATTTTGGTTGTTTCAATAAGCTATTATTTCTGAAAAACAATTGGGGAAAATGATGAAGAAAGTGATAAAATAGAGAGGATGGAGTACATAGATTTACGAAAATTGAATAGGAGAGAGCTCAAGCAGATACGCCGACAGGTCGTACGCCTCAAAAAGATGGGGAAAACCGGGAAAGAAATGGAGGAATTAACCGGAGTACGGCAGAACATATTTCTTTTGGATGACCCTGTCCATGTGGTAATGTCCGAAGAAGTGGTATTTGAACTTGCACCGCTGTCAGTTCAGTTTTTTATCAACTCCTCCGCGATCTCTCTGAGTCGGGCGTTCAATTCTTTGTTTTCCATATTCTCTGGCAGCGCCAGCGCCTGTTCCATCAGCTCCGCCTGCTCCGCCGTCAGAGCCACCAGCCGCTGGCGCAGGGCGAGGGGATCGCCCCCGCCGCCCTCTTGTCCTTGCTGGACGAGGCTGGCGATATCCAAGAACTCCTCCGTGATCTCCTGCCCGGTCTGGTCGAGGCCGTTGATGGCCTCCAGGATGGCCCGGCGCAGCTTGTCCTCATCCAGCGTGGGAGGACGATTCGCTTTTTGCCGTTTCTGGCCCAGGCGCATCGCTTGTAGGGCGTACCGCACTCCCCGCATACCAGCAGTTCGGGCAGGGCGTATTTAGCGGAGTATTTACCCTGTTCCGTCTTGCCCGTTTTCCGCATCACCTTCCGTTTGCTGGACCTGCGGGCCATCTCCTCCCGTACCTGACAGAAGATCTCTTTCGGAATGATCGGCGGGTGATTGTTCTCCACGTACACCATGGGGCGCTCCCCCTGGTTTTTCTTTACCGTCTTGCTGATGCAGTCGGTGGTGTAGGTCTTTTGCAGCAGGGCGTCGCCAATGTATTTCTCATTGACCAGGATGTTGTGGATCACCTGATACGTCCAGCCCTGGATTCCGCAGGAAGTAGGAACCTCGTCCGCTTCCAGCTCCGTCTTGATCTGGCCCAGGCCGCACCCGTCCAGGTAGCGGCGGAAGATACGCTTTACTGTCTCCGCCTCCTCCGGGATGATCTCCGGCTGACCGTCAGGCCCCCGCCGGTAGCCCAGCAGCTTCTTGTACTGGAAGGGGACGTTCCCAGCCTCCCGGCTCTTTTGGATGCCCTAGATCACGTTTTTGCTGATAGACTCGCTCTCCGCCTGGGCAAAGCCGCTGAACAGGGTAATCAG
>CATOKC010000021.1 GCA_951800675.1 uncultured Oscillibacter sp. | reverse complement strand
TCACCACCTCCGTGGGCCAGCCCATCGTGCTGTACGTCTCCGCCCTGGGCAATGTGGACCAGACGCTCATTGAAGCCGCCGAGGTGGACGGAGCCAACGGCTTTCAGGTCTTTTGGCAGGTGAAGTGGGCCCAGATGATGCCCACCACACTGTATATCCTGGTCATCACCACCATCAACTCCTTCCAGTGCTTCGCTCTGATTCAGCTGCTGACCAAGGGCGGCGCGGGAACCAACACGGTCATGTACCATATCTATTGGACCGCCTTCAAGCTGACGGAGCAGGCTGGCCACTTCGGCTACGCCAATGCCATGGGCGTGGTGCTGGCCATCTTCATCGGACTGCTGTCCGCCCTCCAGTTCAAGCTGGCGAAAGAAAAGTAAGGGGGTGCTGGTATGAAAATTGAAACTGGACGCGGCCGCGCGTATAAGATCGCCTCGGTGATCATCCTGGTTATTCTGGCGTTCCTCTTCACCTTTCCGCTGTATTGGATTGCCACCGGCGCCTTCAAAAACGGTGCGGACATCAACGCCACCAAACCCATCTGGGTCCCCACCGAGTGGGTCATGAACAACTTTGACAAGCTGATGAAGCAGCGCAGTGTTCCCCTGTGGGAGGTCTATCTACCCTTCGGCAGCTTCTTCAACGGCGGGAAAAAGGTGCTTCTCACCGCCGGGCCGGAGGCCCCCGCCGCCATCCGCTGGCTCATCAACGCGGTGCTCATGTGCGTGCTGGCCATGCTGATCACCTGCCTCACGGCGGCCATGGCGGGCTACGCCCTGGCGAAGAAGCGCTTTAACGGCCGGGCCATCCTGTTCTCCCTCATCGTCTGCGCCATGGCCCTGCCTAAGCAGGTCATCCTGATCCCCTTGCTGAAAGAGATGTCCGCCCTGCGCCTGTACGACAGCCTCTGGGCGGTGATCTTCCCCACCGTGGGCTGGCCCTTCGGCGTGTTCCTCATGAAGCAGTTCTCGGAGAGTATTCCCGGAGAGATCTTGGAGGCCGCCAGAATCGACGGCTCCAGCGAGTGGAATACCTTCTCCACAGTGGTCATGCCCATGATTAAACCGGGCATCGGCGCGCTGGCCATCTTCACCTTTATCAATTGCTGGAACGACTACTTTATGCAGTTGGTTATGCTGGCCAGCGGCAGCAATTTCACCATCCCCTTGGGCATCGCCACTCTCCAGGCGGAGACCTCCGTGGACAACGGCCTGTTGATGGCTGGCGCCACCTTGGCGGCGGCTCCTATCATCATCGTGTTCCTGATCTTCCAGAAGTACTTCACCCAGGGCATCACCATGGGAGCGGTGAAAGGTTAAGACAAACGGACAGATTCTGTTTTGCGCAAGGTTTTCAGAAAAAACTTGCGGGGTGTAGGGGCAGGGCCCCCGCACCTCCGCGCCCCGTAAAGCAAGGAGACACTATGATTTACGCCAAACACAAGGACGCCCCGGCCTACCGGGGCATCCACCCCAATCTGGACCTGGCGCTGGAGCGCATTACGCCGGAATTTCTCGCCAGCGTGGGCCCGGAGCGGGTGGAAATCAAGGGTGGCGACGTGTACGCCACCCGGTTTACCTACGAGACCGTCCCGGCGGAGGAGAGCTTCTTCGAGGCCCACCGGAAGTATCTGGACATCCATATCATGATGGAGGGCTCTGAGGGCGTGGAAATTGCCCCGCCGGAGGTTCTAAGTGAGTTTGACCGGGTGGAGGACAACGACTTCTATGCCTACCGAGGCGGGGGGGATTATAAGCTGGTCCTCTCGCCCGGGGACTTCCTGGTGGTGTTCCCCAGCGACGCGCATCGCATCAAGATGCAGGTGGATGGGCCGAGAACCGTGAGCAAGGTGGTCTTTAAGGTAAAAATTTATGACTAGGAGTGACAACATGAGAGACCTTTCCAAATACCAGGGTATTTTCCCCGCCTTTTACGCCTGCTATGACCAGGACGGCAAGGTCAGCGCCCCGGCAGTCCGGGCCCTGGCGAAATTCTTGCTGGGCAAGGGCGTACAGGGATTGTATGTCGGCGGCTCCTCCGGTGAGTGCATCTACCAGAGCGTGGCCGAGCGGAAGGAAACCCTGGAAAACGTTATGGCGGAGGTGGGCGGCAAGCTGACCATCATTGCCCATGTAGCCTGCAACAACACCGCCGACAGCCGGGAGCTGGCGGCTCACGCCGAGAGCCTGGGCGTGGACGCCGTGGCCTCCATTCCCCCCATCTACTTCCACCTGCCCCCCAAGGGAATCGCCAAGTACTGGAATGACATCTCCGCCGCGGCCCCTAATACGGATTTTGTCATCTACAACATCCCCCAGCTGGCGGGTGTGGCGCTGTCGGTGCCCCTACTCCAGGAAATGCTGAAAAATCCCCGGGTCATCGGGGTCAAAAACTCCTCCATGCCTGTCCAAGACATCCAGATGTGGCACGACGAGGGGGCCCTGGTCTTCAACGGCCCGGACGAGCAGCTTCTCAGCGGACTGGCCGCCGGAGCCGCCGGAGGCATCGGCGGGACCTACGCCGCCATGCCGGAGCTGTATCTGGAGATTTACCGCTGCTTTAAGGCCGGAGAGCTGGAGAAGGGACGGGAGGTCCAGAACGAGTGCTGCCGCATCATCTACAAGATGTGCTCCACCCAGGGGAACATGTACGCCGTCATCAAGGAAATTCTCCGCCTCCAGGGCGGGCCGGACATCGGCGGCGTCCGGGCGCCGTTGCTGGCGCTGGAGCCCGGTGACCAGGAAATCATCGTCCAGGCCCACGAAATGATTCAGGCCGCCATTGCGAAATATTGCTGAGCAAAAGAGGCCCCCCCTTTTCGAAGAAAAGCGGGGGCCTTCGTTCGCGGTTCGTCCTGTCCGGTGCGGGCTTTGAGGCAGGACGGACACGCGGGTCTTACCGAGCGGCCCTGCGGACCCGTTCCAGGGCCTGCTCCACCGCCGGGAGCTTGATCACGGCAATCGTAACCGCCGCCTCTGCCAGCAGATAGCTATAATTGTAAATAATGGGATACAGGTTCCGCAGGGTCTGGGGGAAATTCTCCGGCATATAGTCCATCCAGTAGAGGTAGCCTCCCAGGGAATGAAAGGCCCCCCGGGCCAGCACCGCCACAATATAGCCGATGAGGAGGCTGTTCTTCTTTCCGCGGAACAGCCCTGCCAGCCCCAGCGCGGCAAAGGCCAGCACATAGTCACAGCAGACCTGGAACAGCGTCAGGAAGTAGGGCTCCTGCAAAAATTGCAAGATGCCGTAGGCAAAGCCCACCAGCATGCCGGTTTTGACGCCGTACCAGTTGGCCACCAGCACAATGAAGAGCATGCTTAGCAGGGTGACGGACCCCCCGTAAGGCATTTTGAAAACCCGGATGAAGCTGGTCACATAAGCCAGGGCCACGGCCATGGCGCAATAGGCCAGTTGCCGGGCGGCAAAGCCCTTCTTCTCCCCTCGGTCCGCCAGAAACAGTCCCGCCAGGATGCTGAGAACCAGCAGCAGGGCGCACAGCCCGTAACCGGCGGCGGTGAGGCCCCCCTCGCCATTGACAAACAGTTGCAGCATGGAATTTGTTCCTCCTTGTTCCGACCGCGAAACTGACGGCAATCCAAAACAGCCCTCCCGAAACCGGGAGGGCTGTTCCTCATGCGGAAAAAAGCATGTCGGTTCATGACGGCTCCCTACGTTGGCATTACCCAAATCAGGTTGTGGGTCGAAGCGTTCGCTTCCTCTCAGCCCGCATCCGCGAGCTCCCCAGTTCACGATCTATGTAATTTGTGCCCTCATTATAGCACGACTCAGAGCCCGGCGCAAGGTTTTTTCGCCCTGAGGCGGAAAAAATAAAATTGGCGGTTGCGAAATCCCTCTGGCTTTGGTATCTTAGAAGCTGGATTCCTTCCAAGAGAACAATAAAACGGCAAGGGTGAGCTTATGAAAGAACTGTTTTCAGGAACCAACCAATACGTGGCCTCCGGCGAGCTGATGGCGGCGGTGAACATCGCCGTGACGCTGGAAAAGCCGCTTCTCATCAAGGGAGAACCGGGCACCGGAAAAACCATGCTGGCCCAGGCCGTGGCACAGGCCCTGGGGAAAGAGCTGATCATCTGGAACATAAAATCCACCACCAAAGCCCAGGACGGCCTGTATGTCTACGACGTGGTTCAGCGGCTCTACGACAGTCAGTTCGGCACCCACGGTGTAGACGACGTGACCCGCTATATCAAGCTGGGTAAATTGGGGGAGGCGTTCTCCTCTGAAGCGCAGGTGGTGCTGCTGATCGACGAGATCGACAAGGCGGACCTGGAGTTCCCCAACGATCTGCTGTGGGAACTGGACCAGATGGAGTTCTACATCCCGGAGACCCGGGAGACCGTCCGGGCGAAGAAGCGGCCCATTGTCATCATCACCTCCAACGCGGAGAAGGAGCTGCCCGACGCCTTCCTTCGCCGATGTATTTTCCACTATATTGACTTCCCGGACCAAGAGCAGATGGAACGCATCCTCCGCGTCCACTTCGACCATCTGGAGGAGGACCTGCTCCGTCAGGCCATGGCCGCGTTCTACTGGCTCCGGGAGCTTCGGGGCATTGACAAGAAGCCCAGCACCTCGGAGCTGGTGGATTGGCTTCGTGCCCTCATCGCCGGGGGCGTGGACCCTGCCCGAATTTCCAAGGACCTCCCCTTCGCCGGGGTCCTGCTGAAAAAGGACAAGGACCTGCGGACCCTTCGGGGCGCCCGGTAAGGCCATGTTCATCGCCTTTTTCTACCTCCTCCGGAGCCGGGGGCTGGACGTGACGCCGGACGAGTGGATGACGCTGCTGGGGGGATTGTCCCGGGGACTGCACCAGTCCTCCCTGACGGGGTTTTACCGGCTCTGCCGGGCGGTGCTGGTGAAGAGCGAGGCGGACTTCGACCGCTTCGACCAGGCCTTCCTGGAGTTCTTCCGGGAGGTCCCCTGGAACGGCGAGCTCCCGGAGGAGCTTCTCAACTGGCTGGACCGCCCGTCGGAGAACCTGGGTCGGACTTTGGAGGAGCTGAAGCGGGCCGGGTTCTCAGAGGAGAACGCAGAGGAGCTTCTGCGGCTTCTGGAGGAGCGCCTGAAAGAACAGACCGAGGAGCACAACGGCGGCAGCTACTGGGTGGGCACCCAGGGCCGCTCTCCCTTCGGCAACAGCGGCTGGCATCCCGGCGGCCTCCGCATCGGCGGACAGGGCCGCCACCGCACCGCCATGATGGTGGCGGGGGAGCGGCGCTTCCGGGACTTTCGGAAGGACAATACCTTGGACACCCGCCAGTTCCAGACCGGCTTCCGCCTGCTGCGGCAGCTCTCCAGCCAGGCGGACCCGCGGGAGGAGGTTCTGGATGTGGACGGCACCATCCGGGACACCTGCGACAACGGCGGGCTTTTGAAAATCCGAAAGACCCACCCCCGGAAAAACGCCGTCAAGGTTCTGCTTCTAATGGACTCCGGCGGGTCCATGGAGTATTATGCCGGGCTTTGCTCCCGGCTGTTCCAGGCCGCCCAGAAATCCAACCACTTCAAGGAGCTCCACACCTACTATTTCCACAATTGTATCTACTCGGAGCTTTACACCGGCCCCGCCCTCCGCTATCAGGAAGAGGTGCCCACGGAGTGGGTCCTCTCCAATTTCGACAGCGGCTACAAGGTCCTCGTGGTTGGCGACGCCGCCATGAGCCCTTACGAGCTGCGGGAGAGGCGCTACGACTGGGGAAAGCGGACCTACGGCCCCTCCGGCCTGGAGTGGCTGGAGCGGATGAAGCGGCAGTATCCCTACCTGGTCTGGCTGAATCCGGAGCCTATGCCGGAGCGGCCGGACTACTGGGGCCAGACCCACTGGCAGTTGGGGCGCATGTTCCCCATGTACGACCTCACCGCCCAAGGGCTGGAGCAGGCCATGAAGCGGCTGATGAGCCGGAAATAACGAACGCGGAGACCGCCTTTCAGCGGCCTCCGCGCTTTTGTCTCCATGGGGGGAACGCCCCTCACCGGAGCAGCTGGCGCACATCATCCTTCCCCCGCTTGCCATGGGTACGCAAAGCCTGAGAGGAGGGCCGGGAGATGGACCGGCGAGCGTCCTCCAGCAGGGCGCCCGCCTCCGACTCATCCCGGACGAGCCCGCCGCCCAAATACTGCTGGACCCCCAAAAGGCCGTTCCAGCTCCGCTCCAGCCGGTGATACAGCACATGATAGGCGTTTTGAATCTGGGCCACCCAGCGGCGGTCCCGCTCCACCAGAGCCTGGGCAGCCTTGACGGCCTCCTTGGTGTTCACGCTGAGCCGGTCCAGACCCAGGGCCCGGGCGGACAGGCGGAATTGGGGTAACGTCACGGTTTCCGCCCCCATTTGGAGGGGAACTCCGGAGCGGGTCCAGAGCCGGGCCCGGCCGATGTCCGCCCCGTCGGCAATCCGGACCTTTCCGCAGCCGCCGAAAAGACAGGCCCCGATGTCCGCCCCGGGGTCGCCGCCCAGGGCCTTTTGAATCCGGGCCAGGCCGGAAATGAGAATGTCGCCACAGGGCCCCTGGGCCCCCGCGCCGATGGCGGCGGCATGGCCGATGGCCTGGGCAGTGACCAGGCCGCCCTGGATACTGATGTCGCCCACGGCGGCCCCCAGAGCTCCGCCGATGCCCGCGCCGCCGCCGGACTCCCCCGTGGCGTGGATTACGCCGCCCAGGATGTCCACAGGACCCATGGCCCCTCGCTTTCCCGCGCCGATGCCCGCGCCGCCGCCGGTGCCCACGGCGGTGACCAGACCGCCCCGAATCCGGACCCGGCTGGTCCGCTCCCGGCCTCCGCCGCTGTCCCGGCCGATGCCCGCGCCGCCCGCGCCGCCGGAGGCGGACAGGCTGCCGGCGGGATTCCGGCTATTCTCCCGGGCCTCCGGGCAGTCCACCAGCAGGGAGGTGCCGTCCCCCAGGGAGATGCCCGCCCAGCCCGCGCCGCTTTCAAAGTGATTCTCCGTGCCGCTCCGCAGCAGCAGCGTTACGTCATTCTCCCGCCCCAGGTCGAAGGCGCCCCCCTCGGATACCCGGCAGACCACGCCGCCCAGGGTTAAACCCATTTTTCCGATGCCGTCGGCCAGAACCAGCCGCCCGCTGAAGGGCCTTTGGTTGGCGTCGGTTCCTGTGCCGCCGGTGACGGCCGTGACCTGATTGGTCAGGATGCGCAGGGTGTGTGTCTCCTCCTCATAAATCCAGTCCTTCCCCGGTTCCCCGCCGGTGACGGTGAAGGGATTCGGGTACAAGACGGTCTCCTCAAAGGCTCCGGCATTTTCGTTCCAGCGCAGATAGGCGTAACGGGTCTTGGGCCGCTGGGCCTCGTCTCTCCCCCGGATGATAACCGTGTGAATCGGAGAGCCCCGCTCTCCCTTCTCCAGCCAAAGCCGGGCGGGTTCGCCGTTGAGCAGCATGGTTCTGCCATGCTTGCCGTCCACCGTCAGGGAGGTGACAGCGCTCCAGCCCGGCAGCAGGGTCCGCCACACGACGTCGAAGGGAGCCATGGGCTTCCCGGCCCCGTTGGTGACGGCAGCGGCCCGGGCCGCCAGCAGCACCGGCCCGTCGATGACCACCGGGACAGACAAGATTCCGTAATCTCCGCCTTCCTCTCCCGCTTCTGCCAGTACCACGCCGCCGGTCAAGCGCAGAACGCTGTCCTCGCCGCCCCGGAGCAAGCCAATCCGCACCGGCCCGCCGCCGCTCAGAGTCAAGGACGCGCCGGGACGCAGATGGACCTCTCCCAGCACGGTTTCTCCAGGGCTGGATACCCGCGCCGCGGTGCCCTCAACGCTCAGCATCGGAATCCGGGCTTCTCGGAACGTCACCGTCCCGGAGCCGGTTAGTAGGAGACGCCTCTCCTCCTGCCCAATCCCCTGAATGGTCGTATCCGCCTCTCCGCGAATGGTCAGCATCCCGGTGGGCTCTCCGCCGGACACGCCGGAGAGGTCCCGACCCGTCACCTTCACATCCCCAAAGTCCAGGGTGGCGGCCTGGAGAGACGCGCCCTCCGCCGCTGCCAGCTCCGGGCTCTCCCCGGCGGCAGTCTCCAGGGTGGCTTCCGAACCGGCCTCGGAGCTCTGAACCGCCGCCAGCAGTCCCATCATCAGCTCCAGCTCCATGCCCTCCATTCCCGCCAGGAGGGACAGCATCGTCACCCCGGACAAAAGCTCCGTCAAATCCCCGCCGGACAGCAGCTCCGTCAGGAAGTTCTCCATCCCTGGGGCCACGCCTCCCAGGAACTGGGACTCCAAATCCGAAAGGCTGGTAAACGTGCCGTTTGTCAGCAGCTCCACCGCCCGGTCCGGCGAAACCCCTTGGGACACCTTCTCTAAAAGCTGCCGCAGTCCCTCCAGGGCGTCCTTTAAATCCACGGTCTTCCCGGCGGAGCCCCCGGCGATGACGCTTCCCAGGTACAGCGCCGCCAGATAGCCAGCGGCGCCGTTGTCCTCCAGGGACGTTTTAGAGAGGGCCGCCAGAATCTCCGAGATGCCGGCGGTCTTATCCAGCCCCAAAAGATTCAGCAGCCGCTCCGGCGTCATGCCCGTGCGGGTCATGCCCTTCAACAGCCAGTTGGGGAGCTTTTGCGCCCCCTCCTGGCCCTCGTTTTCCACGGCATCCTCCGGCGGAAGCTCCGCTCCATCCTCAATTTCCTCCTCCCCGTCCAAAAACAGCCGCGTTCCCCCGGCAAAGGCCCCGCCGGTCATGCGGTCGATCTCCTCCGCCAGACGCTCCAGCTCCGCTTGGAGGGCGGCCCGGTCTCCTCCCCCGGCTGCCTGCCGCGCCAGCTCCTCCATGCGGTCCAGGCTGTCCTGAACCTCCGCCAGCACGGCCTCTCCCACCTGGAGGGTCCGGTGGCTCTCCCGGGTGTGGTTTTCCGCCTGACCGATTTTGGTCATAAGCCATTGGAGCGTTTTGGAGACGGTGGTCCCCGGCGTTTTGTTCACCGGGCGGCTCTCCCCGGCGGCAGCTGTTTTCTCCATTCGTTCCGCCGCCTGATACCGGGGCCCCGTAACGCTCCGCTCCCTGCGGATTGTCAGTTCACCCATGCAGACGCCCCCTTTCCTGCGTTGATTTGAAACGCGGCTTCTCCCGCGCCCACTTCTATATATTATAATATCGGCAGACCAGCGGGAAAGATAAGGAAGCGCCGCAACGGCAAAAAAGGGGAAAGCGCAAATCGCTTTCCCCTCTTCCAGTAACGTTATGCCTCTCCGCCCAAGGCCAGGTCTTTGACAACCTCCCCCGCCAGAAGCAGTCCCGCCGCCGCGGGAACGAAGGCAACGCTCCCCGGCACCTGCCGCCGGACCTCCCCCTCCAGGGACTGCTGATACAGCTCCCCCTCCGGGGTCCGGGGCGGCTCCTGGGAGTAAACCACCTTCAATTTCCGGATGTCCCGGCGTTTCAGCTCCTTCCGCATCACCCGGGCCAGGGGGCAGACGGAGGTCTCGTAGATGTCCGCCACCCGGAAGGCGGTGGGGTCCAGCTTGTTCCCCGCCCCCATGCAGCTGATGACCCTTGTTCCCGCCGCTAGAGCCGCCTGAATCAAAAGCAGCTTTCCGGTAACCGTGTCGATGGCGTCCACCACGTAGTCGTATTGGGAAAAATCGAACGCTCCGGCGGTGTCCGGGCCGAAGAACCGCTTCCACGCATGCGCCACGGCCTCGGGGTTGATCTCCAGCACCCGCTCCCGGGCGGCGTCGGCCTTGTATTGGCCCAAGGTTCGGCGGGTGGCTAAAATCTGGCGGTTCAGGTTCGTCAGGCTCACCCGGTCGCTGTCAATGAGGTCCAGCGTCCCCACGCCGCTGCGGACCAGGGCCTCCACCGTATATCCGCCCACGCCTCCCAGGCCGAACACCGCCACCCGGGACCGGGCCAGGCGTTCTATGCCCTCCCGCCCCAGCAGCAGCTCTGTTCTTGAAAACTGATCCAGCATCCCCTCACTCCTCAATTCCCTGAATCTCGATCTGTTCCAGGATGTCCTGCCCGCGCCCGGTCAGCGCCATGCTGCCGCGAAGGGGATAGCTCCGGTAGGCAGCGTAGTCAAAGTTCTCCAGGGGAATGTCGTAATCCAAGCGGAGCAGGCCCTTTCCCGTCAAACCCAGGATGACGGCCACGTATTCCTCCTGGGGCCGCGCCCGATCCTCCAGGTATACCGGCTCTTTCCGGTCATAGGCCGCGGCCACCGGGAGAAAGGGCGTCTCCCCCAAGCGGCGCAGAAAGGCCAGCTCCGCCTCTGTCAGCAGCAGCGCCTGCCCACAGCCGCCGTAGCCGCCTCCACAGTTCTCACAGCTCATGTCCATCCTCCTTCCAGACTTCCACAATGGTTCCCCCGCCCACAACGGCCTCCCCGTCGTAAAATACCGCCGCCTGTCCCGGCGTCACTGCCCGCTGGGGCTGGTCGAATACAATCCGGACCCGGCCCCCGGTTTCCGGGAACAGCTCCGCCTCCTGTTCTCGCTGACGGGAGCGGGTCTTGGCCTTTACCCGCATGGGTCCATCCAGTCCCTCCACGGCAATCCAGTTCAGGTCCTCCGCCAGAATTTCCCGGGCGTAGAGGGCACGCTCCGGCCCCACAGTGACAGTGTTGGCGGCCATATCCTTCCCGCAGACGTATACCGGCTCCCCCAGGGAGAGGCCCAGGCCCTTCCGCTGGCCCAGGGTATAACGGGCCGCGCCCCGGTGCCGTCCCACAGCCCGTCCCTCCTGGTTCAAAAAGTCCCCGGCGGAAAAGGACTTACCGGTGTAGGACTCGATGAACGCGCCGTAATCGCCGTCGGGAATGAAGCAGATATCCTGGCTGTCCTTCCTTTGGGCGTTGACAAAGCCCAAGCGCTCCGCCAGCTCCCGGACCTGCCACTTTTCTATACCTCCCAGGGGAAAACAAATGCGGGACAGCTGCTTTTGTGTCAGGGTGTAGAGGAAATAGCTCTGGTCCCTCCCGTCGTCCAGGGCTTTTTTCAAAAGCCAGCGGCCCGACCTCGAGTCCTGATCCACCCTGGCGTAATGCCCGGTGGCCACGTAACAAAGCCCCATCGCCTCCGCCGCCTTCATCAATCTGGAGAACTTCATACAGCGGTTGCAGTCCACGCAGGGGTTGGGAGTTCCTCCGGCCTGATAAACCTGGACAAATTTCTCCATCACGGCCACCTTAAACTCCCGGGCCAGGTCCAGCGTCATAAAGGGAATGCCAAGCCGGCGGCAGACCGCCTCCGCGTCGGCGGCGTTCCGCCCGTTGTCCCACTCCAGCAGCCGCATGGTGGCCCCCTGACAGCGAAATCCCTCCTCCCGCATCAAATAAGCTGCCGCTGAGCTGTCCACGCCGCCGCTCATGGCAATCAGTGCGCTCTGGTCTCTGTACGCTCCCATTCTGTTCCTCCCGACCCGGTTTTGATTTGAGGCTATCATTATAGTACAGTTTTTGCGTTTTGTCACGTAATATATCCGTGTCCAGGACCTCTTTCCTCCGGCACTTTGCATGATTGCCTTCATGTGCCTCTTTTTTTGCGGAGAAGCTTCCCTTTTTTCAACAAAAAACTAAGGTATTCAGAGAAAATTAAAAAAAGAGGAAGTAATTTTTCTACACTATGATTTTATGTAAACTAAATCTTGCTGTCAGCTTGGTTTAAAACTCCCCCTTCCATTTTTCACCTTCCGCAAAAAGGCAAAGTAATTGCTTTCTTTTTGAGAAACCGCTCTGTGGAAAACTCTGTGGAAAGTGTGAATAACTCCTTGTAGAAGATTTTTATGAAACGCTTTATGTAAATTTCACCGGAAACCAGGGGCTTTTTAAGGCGGCGGCAAAAAACGCAGGGAAGCCACGGGAAAATGGGAAAATGGGGTCGAAAGAATTTGGATGAAATTTCCATTTATGGTGTGCTTTTTTCCAAGCATGTCAAAAATCGACAAAGTACGCAAAAGGAAAACGCAGGATTTCCTGCGATAATACGAACGGTAATCATCAAGCGGGCACGGCAGCCGGGTTCAAAATTTTGAAGATTCTTGAAAAGTCCCTCTTGAATTTTTCAAAAAGAGCTTGTATAATAGGAAAAGGCTCGCCGGTGTGATGGAATTGGTAGACGTAGCGGATTCAAAATCCGCCGCCAGCGATGGCGTGTGGGTTCGAGTCCCACCACCGGCACCAAAAAATTGCGAGAACCAGCTAGTTAAGTCGGTTCTCGCAATTTTTGTCGCATATATGCAGCTTTCACTTTCTTGCTTTGAACCCATATTGGAGAGAGGAGGGCCTTCTTTGTATCGTATTTTTCTTGTGGAGGACGACGGCGTTATCGCAGGAGCCGTAGCCCGGCATCTGGAAAGCTGGGGCTATCAGGTGGCCTGCGCCCGGAAGTTTGACGCCGTGCTGGCGGAGTTTACGCAGTTCGACCCCCAGCTGGTGCTGCTGGACATCTCCCTGCCCTTTTTCAACGGCTACCATTGGTGTCAGGAGATCCGGAAGCTCTCCAAGGTCCCCATCCTCTTTCTGACCTCCGCCTCAGACAACGTGAACCTTGTCATGGCGATGCAGATGGGCGGAGACGATCTCCTATCCAAGCCCTTTGACCTCCAAGTCCTCTCCGCCAAGGTACAAGCCATGCTCCGGCGGGCCTATGACTTTGCCGCGGGCCCGGCCCTTCTCTCCTGCGGCGGGGCGGTGCTGAATCCCGCCAACGGAACCGTCACTGTAAACGGCCAACGCGTCGAACTGACGAGGAACGAGGGGAAGCTCCTCCAGCTCCTGCTGGAGAAAAAGGGACGGATCGTCAGCCGAGACGCCATGATGACCGCCCTTTGGGAGTCGGACAGCTTCGTGGATGAAAACACCTTGTCCGTCAACGTGAACCGCCTCCGGCGGAAGCTGGAGGCGGCGGGGCTGCCGGAGTTTATCCGCACGAAAAAGGGCGCGGGCTATCTGGTGGAGGAGCGAGAGGCATGAGGGTCCTGCGGGCGTATTGTTGGCGGCACTGGAAGCTGCTTTTTTTGCTGGGCGGGTGTCTTGGCATCTGCTCTGTCATCTTCTATCTCTATGGTCTGCCTCTGGAATCGGTGGGCTACGCCTTTGTGCTGTGCTTCGCCCTGGGGCTCACCCTGTTTGTCATTGGTTACTTCCAGTTTCTCCGGCGGCACCGGGAGCTGGAGCGCCTGCTGGTCCAGGTCCGGGAAAAAGTTCTCCCCCTGCCGCCTCCCAAGGGACTATTGGAGGAGGACTATCAAGCCTTGCTCCAAGCCTTGGCTGCGGAGCGGGCCGCCCTGGCTCTGGAGAGCCGGAACCGGCTTCAGGACATGACGGACTACTATACCCTCTGGGCTCACCAGATCAAAACCCCCATCGCCGCCATGCGGCTTCTCCTCCAGGAGTCGCCCCGGCCGGAGCTGGAGGGGGAGCTTTTGAAAATCGAGCAGTATGTGGAGATGGTTCTGGGCTACCTCCGCCTGGGCAGCGAGACTACGGACTACGTTTTTCGGAAATACGACCTGGACACCCTGCTCCGGCAGTCTTTGCGGAAATACGCCCGCCTGTTCATCCTGAAAAAAATCTCCCTGGACTTCCAGGAAACCGGGAGGACGGTGCTGACCGACGAAAAATGGCTGGCCTTTGTCTTGGAGCAGCTGTTGTCCAACGCGGTGAAGTACACCCCCGAGGGCGGGCGGGTCCGCATCTATGGCGACGGGGAGACTCTGGTCATTGCCGACAGCGGCATTGGCATCCGGCCGGAGGATCTACCCCGGGTCTTTGAGAAGGGCTTCACCGGCTTCAACGGCCGGGAGGACAAGAAGTCCACCGGCATCGGGCTTTATCTCTGCCATCAGGTGCTGGACCGCTTGAATCACGGCATTTCCATTTCCTCCCGCCCGGGCCAGGGGACCTTGGTAAGGCTGGATTTAAGCCGCGCCAGAAGAGGGGTGGAGTGATGGCGGTCGTCACCAAGGTCATTTCACCGGAGGAGGATGGGGCCACTGTCCGGCACATTCTTCGGGCCAAGCTCCACTTCTCCTCTCATGCCGTCTCCCGGCTGGCCCATGGCGGGACGTGCATATTTGTCAACGGGGTCCCTGTCCATACGCCTCATGTGCTCCGGGCCGGAGACGTGCTGGCGGTGGAGACGGAGGACCGACGCCCGCCCAAGGCCGCCGTCACCCCTGGAAACTGGCCTTTGCCCGTGGTCTGGGAGGACGAGTACCTGCTGCTTGTGGACAAGCCCGCGGGCATGACGGCCCACGCCTCCAACTTCCTGCCGGACACGCCTACGGTGGCGGGGGCCCTGGCCTGGAGCCGGGGGATGGACTTTATTTTTCATCCGGTGAACCGTCTGGACAAGGGTACCACCGGGCTGATGGTCATCGCCAAGAGCGGCTATGTCCACGACCTACTCCGGCGGCTGCTGCACTCAGAGCGCTTCCGGCGGGAATACCGGGCCATCTGCCTGGGCTGTCCCACGCCGGAGCGTGGGACGGTGGAGGCTCCCATCGGGCGGGACGACGCCTCCGTTGTGGCTCGGAAAATCCGGCCGGACGGCGCTTTCGCCGTGTCCCATTACGAGGTTCTGGCCCAGGGGGAGCGGCTCAGTCTGCTGGACCTCCGGCCGGAGACCGGGCGGACTCACCAGCTGCGGGTCCACATGGCCTCCCTGGGCTGCCCCCTGGCGGGGGACTGGCTCTATGGTGTGGAGGAGCCGGAGCTTATTGCCCGGCCCGCCCTGCACTCCCGGCGGGTGACGCTGGACCACCCTGTCACTGGAGAGCGTGTGGAGGTTTCCACGCCTTTGCCGGAGGACATGCAGTCCTTGCTCCGGCGGTGGTTCCCGGCGGGAACAGAGGCTTAGGCATAAAAAGAGAGCGGGACCCGGTTTTCAGGGTCTCGCTCTTTGTCAATTCTCCTCGTCCTCTTCGGCTTCCTCCAGCAAAGGGGTATCCTCTTCCTCCGCCTCTTCCGGCAGAGGGGCTTCCTCCTCCGGCTCCTCTGGCAGGGGGACCTTGAACATTTTCCAGGCCAGAAAGCCCAAAGCCGCCGCGCCTCCTCCCAGAACCACCGCCGCCAGGATGATCTGGAACGTAGTGGGCCCGTAAGGGTCGTGGGTCAGGTAGGGCTTGGCCACCTGATAGAAGAGATAGACCAGGTACAGCGCCGCCAGGGTGTAGACATTGGCGCGGGTTCTGGGGTTGATGGGCCCCTTGGGGGCCTTGGGCTTAGACATGGATTTCCTCCTTTTCCGCCCCGCCGGGCCGGGTGACGCTCCGCGCCCACTTCCAGCTGTGAAGCCGGAGGGCTACGGGAATGATCTTGTAAATCTGGTCCCATTTCAAGAGAAAAAACACCACCTCCGGAGAGCTCTCCCACCAAAACGCCGCCATGGCGGAGAATGGCACCACGACGCCCCACATGCTGATGAGATTCATTTTGGCGCTAAAGGCCGTGTCTCCCCCGCCCCGGATGACGCCGGTGTCACAGGCCATCTGATAAGAGGTGCCCACGGTGGTGACGGCAATGACCGCCATGAATCGGAGGGCCAACTCCCGGGCACGCTCCGTCAGCGTTCCGCCGAAAACCAGGAGTATGGGATTTCGGGCCAGGAAGATCAGCCCGCCGGAAAGCAGTCCAATGGCCACAAACAGCACTTGCAGCGTAGTCACCAGGGGCCGGAGCGCGTCCTTTCGTCCCTCTCCGATGCTCCGTCCCACCACGATGCCAGAGGCGGAGGCCGCGCCGTAGGCCACAACGGAGAGCACCTGATAAACCTGAACCGCAATGGCGTTGGCCGCCGTCACGTCGCCTCCCAGGTGGCCCAGGATGCCCGTCTGCACCATCTGGGCCACGCCCCAGAGGGCCTGGTTCACCAGCACCGGGGCGGAGACCCGGTTGTAGTCCCGGAGATAGCTTCTGTCGATGAAGAGGAGCTTTTTCAACGTCAGGTTCAACTGCTTCTCCCGATACTTTAAATAGTACACCACAATCAGCAGCTCCACACAGCGGGACACCAGGGTGGCCACGGCCGCTCCTCGAACGCCCAACTCCGGACAACCAAAATTGCCGTAAATCAGCAGGTAGTTCAGCGTGACGTTGATGCAGAGGGTGGAGAAGGAGATGGCATAGCCGATCTTCACCACGCCGACGGACCGGAGGGAGGCCACCAGGATGTTGGTGACGGTGAAAATCATGTAGGAAAAGCAGATGATCTGGAAGTAGGCCGCCCCTTGGGCGATGACCCCGGCATCGTTGGACAGCAGACCCAGCAGCTGAATGGGAAACAGCAGCACCGCCCCAAACAGCAGGGCCGACAGCGCCGCCCCAAAGCGCAGGGCCACGCCGATGATATGGGGAATGGGCTCCAGCTTCTTTCCGCCCCAATACTGGGACCCCAGCACCACGGCCCCCTCTCCCGCGCCGCCCACCAGCATCTGAAGCAGGAACTGAATCTGGTTGCAGAGGCTGACACCGCTCATGGCCTCCTGGCTGTAACGGCCCAGCATAACGGTGTCCATCAGGTTCACGCCGAAGGTCAGCAGATTTTGCAGGGCCAGGGACAGCGTTAGGGCGAAGAAGGCGCGGTAGAAGGTCTTTTCTCGAATCATGGAAGTGGCTCCTTTGAAAAGGCCGGGCGCCCGAAGGCTGCCCGGCCCCCATATTCGTTTTGCTTACTCTTCGCCGTCTTCCCCGTCGTCCTCGTCCAGGCTCTCCAGGTCAAACTCCAGCTTCTCGCCGCAGTTGGGGCAAATGACTTCGCCGTCCTCCAGAACGGACTCGTCGAAGTAGATGCTCTCCTCGCAAGTGGGGCAGGTGGTGGCGTAGCAGTCCTCATCCTCCCCCAGGTCGTCCAGCTCGTATTCGCTGTCCTCGTCGTCCTCGCCGTAGAGCAGGTCCTCCACGTCCTCCAGATCGTCGCTGACGGCGTCCAGCCCCTCGCCCAGCTCCTCCTGGGCGTCCTCAATGTCGCTGAGCTCCAGGGCGATGTCCTCTAGCACGTCGATGATGGCGGCCAGGAGCTTGCCCTCCTTCTTTTCGGTGTTCAGCTCCATGCCTTCCGCAAGGCCCTTTAGATACGCGACCTTCTCCGTGATTTCCATAGTCAATGACCTCCTTTTCGTCCTTCAAGCGGTTGATTTTTGTGGGCAAAAGGGGGGAACGGCTCCCCCCCTTTCAGCACTCATTCTTTACAACGTCCCAAATACTCGCCGGTGCGGGTATCCACCTGGATTTTCTCGCCCTCGTTGATAAACAGGGGCACCTGGATCACCGCGCCAGTCTCCAGGGTGGCCTTTTTCGTCACATTGGTGGCGGTGTCGCCTTTGACGCCGGGCTCGGTCTCGGTGACCTCCAGGTCCATGAAGTTGGGGACCTCCACGGTGAAAACGCTGCCCTTATAGCTCACCAGCTTGCAGACGGTATTCTCCTTCATGAACTTGAATGCCTCGCCCAGCACGTCCCGGTTCAGGGGGGACATATCGTAGGTCTCGGGGTCCATGAAGTAATACAAATCGCCGTCGTTGTAGCTGTATTCGGCATCCTTGCGCTCCACACTGGCCTGCTCAAACTTGGCGGTGGGGTTGAAGGACTCCTCCCGGATGGCCCCGGTGATGACGTTTTTGTACTTGGTACGCACGAAAGCCGCGCCCTTGCCGGGCTTGACGTGCTGGAAGTCCACCACCAGCATGGGCTTGCCTTCCATCTCGAAAATCATTCCCTTGCGAAAATCGCCCGCGGAAATTGTCGGCATAATAAAATCCTCCTCACAAATCTTTATCCGAGAAAACGACCTGCGTGAGGACATTTTCTCTCTTTCCATGGTTCTTCCATTATAGCCGTAGCTATTTTATCCCATATAGGCGGCGATTGCAAGTATTTTTCCGCTAATTGTCCAGGACCATGCAAAAATATTTTGGACAGCCCCTAACTCCGCTTCTCCGTCCGGCGGCGGCAGACCGCCTTAAAGGGAGCTTGGAGCGCATGGAGAACTTTCTGCCACAGCGTCACGGCCCCGCCCAAGGGCTCCACCATCAGAGCCAGCACCCCGGCCCGGTTGGCCGCCAGCATGTCTGTCAGCAGTTTGTCACCCAGCATGGCGGTATGTGTCCGGTCTGCTCCCGCCCGGGCCATAGCGGCTTTTAATCCCTGGGTGGAGGGCTTCCCGGCATGGCCCTGGTAGGGAATGCCCAGGTCCGCGCAAAATTCCGTTACCCGGGTTCCAGAGCGGTTGTTGGAGACAATCATCACCTGGATATCCGCCGCCCGCATCTCCCCAATCCAGGTCCGGAGGTCCGGGTCGGGGCGGCGGACGGATTTGGGCGCCAGGGTGAAGTCCAAATCGCTGAGCAGCAGCGTCACCCCCACATTCCGCAGAAACTCCGGCGTCACCTCGCGATAGTTCCGGAACAGGCGGCTGGGAATCAGAGAAAGGGGCATAGGCGGCGGCCTCCTCGCATAGAGTCTCTTGAAGTCATTTCCAGTATACCAGCTTTTCAATCCGGGCGCAAGGGGGAGTGGGAATTGCAGATCTATCTGGCCGTGACGCCGGAGGCGTCCCAGGAGGCCCTGGGCCATTGCCGGAACCTGGCCCACGTGGCATACCGCATTGGCCCCGGTTCGGCGCTGCTGAGGCAGAGCCTGCTTTTGCAGAACAAGGGGGGGCTTTTGTCCGTCAGCGATCGGGAGGCCCCCTTCATCGACAGCCCGGAGGACCTGCGGGACGCGGCGCTGCGGGAGTGCGGGCGGCGAGGCTATACCGGCGTGCTGCTGGATTTTGAGGAACCTCCCCGACGAGATCGGACGGCTTTCGTCTCCGCCCTGGCCCCGGCCCTGTCCGCCTCCCGGCGGACACTGTATCTGCCGGAGAGCTATGCGGGAGCCGCCCCTGGGGCGGTGGTTCTCCTCTGCACGGCCGTCTCCGGCGGCAGCTTCTCTCAATACCTCCAGGAGGCCGTCACCCAGGCGGGCGGGGCCGGACGGCTGGCCCTAGACGTGCAGCGGCTCCGCATGGACTTTCGTCTCCCCGCCCGGTCCGGGGAGGGGGAACCCCTTACCGGGGAGGCCCTGGAGAAGCTAATGGAGCGGGAACACCCCGCCGTTTTCTTCTCCCAGGACCTGTGCGCCCGATACTTCACCTACAGCCGGGACGGAGAGGCCCACTTCGTCCTCTTCGACGACGCGGACACCCTGAACCAGAAGCTCCGCCTGGGGGCGGGGATGGGCTTCCACGCCGCTTTCCTCATGTGGCCGGAGGTCCGGGACATCGCGCCCCGGCTCTTCGGACCCTGGCGGGGCGGAAAAAAACCACCGTGAGTTCTCACGGTGGTTTTTTTACACTCCGTTTGCCGTCATGCCGTCGATCAATTCCAGCAGGTGGTCAATGTCCAGGGGCTTGGCCAGGTGGGCGTTCATGCCACATTCCGCAGACTGCTTCCGGTCCTCGTCGAAGGTGTTGGCCGACAGGGCCACAATGGGCACATTGGCCAGCTCCGGATTCTCTAAGGCCCGGATGGCCCGGGCGGCGCTGTGGCCGTCCATCACTGGCATCCGCAGATCCATCAGCACCAGGGCATAATAGCCAGGGCGGGAGTTCTTTACCTTCTCCACGGCCTCCGCGCCGTCTCCAGCGGTGTCGGCCAGGAAGCCCGCCTCCTCCAACAGGTCTACGGCGATCTCCCGGTTCAGCTCATTGTCCTCCACCACCAGCACCCGGCGTTCTCCCCCTGAAAGCGGAACGGTATGAGCCTGTGTTTCCTCCTGAAGCCGCAGGTTCAGCGACGCCGTAAGACTGCCGCCGCCGTCCGGCAGGGACTGAGCGGTCACTGTGCCCCCCATCAGCTCCATGACATGCTTCGCGATGGGGAGTCCCAGATCCGCCCCCGCCGCATCGGCGGCAGCGGTGATCTCCTGGCGGGAAAAGGCGGAGAAAATCTGGTTGCTGAGGGGCGCCGCCGTGGCGGAACACAGGGCGGTAAATTGATAAGACCCATAGGCCCGGGTAGCGCTCCGTTCCTGGAGGGACAACTCCACCCGTCCGCCCGGCTCTGTCTGACGCACCGCTCCCAGGGCCAGACGCTCTAAGGACTGGCGGAGCTTCTGGCGGTCGCACCAAACTTTGGGATGCTCCGCGCCCAGGCTGGAAAGGGACAACTCCACGCCCCGCTCCTTCGCCTGGGGAAGAATCTCCTCCCAGACCTCCCGGGCCAGTTCCGGCAAAGCACAGGCCGCCTCCTCAATATGAATCTGACCGGATTCCAGCCAGCTCAACTCCAGCACGTTATTCAAAAGGCCCATCAGCTGGGCGCTGGACGCCTCGATCCGCTCCAGGTCTTTTTTCAGCCGTTCGGGCTGCTCCAAATGCCGTTTCGCCAGGGCCGCGAAGCCTACGATGGCGTTCATAGGTGTGCGCATATCGTGGGAAATGTTGGACAGGAAGGTATTCCGGGCGTCTCCCGCCAGCTTCGCCCGGGCCAGGGCCTCCTCCAAAATGGCGGAACGCTCCCGCTCCCGGCGGACCTCCTCGTCCACGGTCCGGCAGGCGAACATAATCTGCGTCGCCTCCTCGTCGGGGCTGACGTTGACGATAAATGCCTGGACGTATTCCGGGTCCCCCTGGCGGAGAATACGGTAATTGATATGATAGGATTTCTGCTTTTTCAGAGTCTCCCGAATATAGGCCGGACCTACCTCCCGGCGGAAACGCTCCCGGTCCTCCGGGTGGACCCAGCGTTTGGCATAGCCTTCGGCAAAGCCGGTAAAAAGCCGAACCTGTAAATCCCGGCCAAATTGGAAGCACTCCCGGCGGCTGACCCGGTAGGGCTGGATCACGTCCGCCTCCAGGTCCGCGTGGAACACCATCTCATAGTCCGCGCTGAGGCCCTCGATCAGCTCCAGCCGCCGGACCAGCTCGTCGTTCATCTGCTCCAGAAAATCCAGGGTCTGATCCGCCTGCTCCTGGAGCTCCCGTTCCTTTTGAAGCTTCTCCTCCAGAATGGCGGCCCGCTCTGCGACCCGGCGGCGGTACCGCTCGGTGATGTCGGCCAGGAAAACGTAGAACACGCCTCCCAGATTCTCCGTTTGGATAAAGTGGCCGAAATCCTCTACCCAGCAGACGGATCCGTCTTTTCGGACGATGCGGTACTCCACGTAATCCAGGTCAAAGCTGTTCTGGGCGATCTGCTCCCGGATGCTGTCCTCCACATCCTCCGCGTCCTCAGGATGAATCATGCCCTGGAAGGTTCCGCCGGTCAGGGCCCGGAACTCCTCCTCCGTCTCGCAACCGAAGATCTGGAGAACCGCGCGGTTGACGTAGAGGATTTGACCGTCGCTGTTCCGGTAAATGAAGAAGCCCCCGGGCATCTCGTCGGTGAAGTGCTTGATCTGCCGGGCGGTGAGACTCTCCCGGTCTGAGAAGTCCCCGCCGGCGGTTAAAAGGTATTCAATCAGGCCGTGGTTTTCAATCACAGGGCGGGCCTCCTTTCCGGGTTTTTCCTTATCATAGCACATTTGCGGGAGTTTGTCACGCATGACTTGCGGGAAGATTTCGGGCCGCTTCTCCGCAGGGCAAAAAAGGGCCCGCCCCAGGCGGGGCGGGTCCTTCTCTGTGTGTGGGATTGCTTTGGTTTTGCTATAGCTTACGCAGCCGGGGCAACAATCGTAAGATTGGGAACAGCAATCGCAGCGGTTCCAGTCGCAATGTGAGTGCTGGCAACAGTCACTGTGAAGGTGATCGTTGCACCCTGGAGCAGCTCCGCACCCGCGGTACCCTTCGTGAAGGTGATAGCCGTCGTGCTGGCGGAGTCCACATTGGTGTTATCGGAGCACACCAGATTCGCGTCAACAGCAGAAGCCGCCGTCACGCTAAGCGCGGTTGTGGCAGGGCTCAGGTCAATGTCATTCTTAGCCGTCAGAGTAACGGTAATCACATCGTCCTCCTCAAGGAAGTCGCCAGCGCTCAGGACCTTGCCAGCGGCATCCTTGTAGGCTACATCGAACAGAGCCGCACCAGTACCGCTGACAGTGCTCAACGTCAGTTCAGCGGCGCAAGCGCCCTTATAAGTCGCACCGGGCTTCACAACGCTGCTCAGGCCAGCAGTCTTGTAGTAGTTCACAGTAATGCCATCGGCCTCGGTTTCCTTAACAATCTGAGTCAGGGAAGTACCACTGGTGATGGTGGCGGTCGCCGCAACAATCGACTCCGCAACAGCAGTGCCGTTATCAATCTTGATGAGGACCTTGGTGTTAGCGGCAGTAGACTCGTCGAAGGTCACGGTAAGCGCACCCATGGGGATGCCCCAGATGCCGTTGTTGACATAGGTGGGCGCACCCAGAGGATTGTCGAGGGAATTGCTATCATTGTAGTAGGCAATCGCCTCTTCAAGCTGAGCCTTCGTGTCATCCCGCACGCCGGTCTGGAAGAACGGGAAGTCGAAGTCAAGGCCAGTCAGGGTAACATTAGAGGCAACCGTGTTGTCCCAATCGGTCGCGGTATAGCCAGTAGCAGTCGCATGGGCCAGAGCAGTGCTGTTCTGGTAGGCAGCGGGAGTCAGAGCAGCGATGTTGAACGTGTACGTTACAGACTGACCATCGAGGTCGGTCACGGTAACCACAATCGCGTCACTCGCATGCAGCTCGTGAGAGGAACCATTGGAAATCTTCGTGCCATTCAGCTCAATCTCCATATCCTTGCCCTCATAGGCAAAGCGGATCACGGCGTCCTTAGCGACCTTCTCGGTCAGGGTAACGGTCGTGGAACCATTGGCAGCGGGGATGGTGATGTCACCATCAGCAGACTTCTGGTCGCCAATGATGGCGGCGGTCAGATTCTTCTGGTTCTTGGTAGAGCTATCCTCAGACACATCAACATCGGTGATGATCACCAGGGACACACGGCGGAAGCCGTCGGTGTCGGGGTTGTCGTTGACAACCAGCTGGGCCTCAACGGTGTTCTGACGCCACTTGTACTCCTTATTGTCGGAGACTTTGGTGTACATGTAGGTCTTGAGGTCATCGAAGCTGTCGATGTCGTTGCCAGTCAGGTCGACAAACGCAGCCGTGCGCAGGCTCACAACGTCCGCCTCATCGCCAACGCCCAGGTTGGCCTTCAGGCTGCCGTCCTTGACATTGGGCTCCTGATAATCCGGGAGCAGAGCAGTGTGAGCGTCGCCAGAATCAACTCTGCTGTAGCGGTCGAGCTCCACCAAGCTAGCGTTGACGTTCACAACGTCCATGATGTCAGCCTGGAAAGTGGAGGTCGTGCGCTGGGTGAAGTTGTTGCGCTGACGCAGGGTGTAGAACTCGTCGTACTCCGCGTGCTCAGTTTTGGCATAGGAAGCGAAGTCGCCACGGTACAGACGATCGTAGGAGTAAATGGTCTCCTCCTCGCGAACGCCGTCGGCAGTGTTCATGACCACAGTGTAAACGTAGACCATCTTGCCGGTCGCGTCATAGTGGGCTCCGCCGGGCATATCGCGGACATACAGCATGGAAGCGCTGTCGGCCTCATTGCTCTCCTGCTTAATGACCACGGCCTTGATGGCGCCCTTGTCGGTCACAGCAGCCTGAGCGGCGTTGAAGTTTTCAATCTGATAGGCGATCTTGTCGTCCTCGATGGCAACACCGCCATCGGTCTCATTGGGAATCACACCCTTAGCGGTGGTGCGGAGTTCCTTGTTCTCGACATTCTTAACCTCGGACTTGACCTCGATGGACTCAACCTCGTTGTCAACGTCAAAGGTCACGTAGATGAACTTCACGCCCTTGTCAATGAAGAGGGCCTCGTCATCGGCATAGTCGCGCAGCTCAACCTTAACGTTGCTGGCCTTGATCTTGTAGGGATCGCCGGTATTCGTATCCACGCCGGTGAATACGTTATACACACCGCTCTCACTGATCTTCCAGTCATACAGGTTGCTCACGGAAGTGCTCTCGTACTTCACCAGGTCGCCGGGACGAACACCAGTGGTGTTCTGGTTGTAGTTGGGGCCAAGGTTCAGCTCCACGGGCTCGCCGGAGATATCCCAGCCGGTGACGACGGTCACAATGCGGCCGTTCTCCACGTTGGAGCGGAAGGAACCGACGACCATCCAGTCGTTCGTAGAGCCCACATCCTCAGCCAGCAGGGCATAGCCGTGCTTGTCGAGGGTCAGGGTGACGTCCTTCTTAGTAACCTTGATCTTGTCCCCGTCGATTTCGGACATATCCTTGTTCCACAGGGAGATGCTGTACTCGGTGCCGCCCACGGTCAGGGAGACGGCGTTCTTGGTCTTGTTGGTGGGGCCGTAGTCCTTCACGCCGGTCAGGGCGCCGGACACGGTCTCGGGCTCATAAGCCTCGGCAACCTCGAACTCCTTTTTGTCATGGTCGACCGCCACAGGGATGACGACCACATTGTCGCCGGCCTTCAGGTCCTTCAGGGCGGAGTAGGCGACATCTTCAGCCTGGACGTTGCCGACCTTCACGTCGATGGGATCCTGGTTGAAGCCGGGGAAGTTCTTGTTGCCGTCATCGGGATCGTTCTTCTCCAGGGAGACATAATCGGAACCGATCTTCTTGACCTCCATGAGCTGGCTCTTAACCACCACAACGTCGGTGATGAAGTCAGCGTCATCCTCGGAGACATAGACCTCAACGACGGTGCCGTTGTCGGTCAGGTCGCAGATGTTGGAGACCTTGGCCGCATTGCCGGCGGCAATCAGAGTGGTGTCATCGGTTTTGACAAAATCATCGTTGGTCCAAGTGATGGAAGTTTTGGTCTCGGTAAGAGTGTGCTCCACACCGTTGACCCAGAAGCTGGTGGTGGCGGCCTTACCGTTCTTATCCACGCCGCTCAGGTCATAGCTGCCCAGACCGGTGGCCCGGTTCTTCACAGCGTCGGTTTTGTCAGCGTAGGCCATCTGCTTGTCGAAGGTGAAATCAGCGGCAATGGGGAATACGCCGATGGTAACCTTCTTGTAGCTCCACTCGTTAGAGGGACGGCCGAAGCTGTCACGGGCGCTCACGTGCTCGTCGTTCAGGCGCAGGTCCTTGAAGTGCTCCTCGCCGAACTCCACGGTGTAGTGGTTGTTCGCGACGGCGTTACCCTGGGTGTCCAGCTTCCGGTTGCTGATATTGGCAGCATAGGACTGGTTGCTGGTTTTGTAAGTACGGGTGGGATTCACCGTCATGGTGTCTCCCGAGGAGGTGCTAATGTTCACGCCTCCGGTGTACTCGACCATGGTGGCCTTCAGGGTGTTCAGGGCCAGCTGGCAAGCCTCTTCACGGTTTACAGCGTCCGCACCTACGAAGTCCAGGCGATTGAACAGATGAGCCTCATTGCCGATCCGGGCCACGTTCATGGTCCAGCCGGTGCCGGTGAAGCCCTCAATATCGCTCTTGTAGCCAACGGCGCCCAGGAGCATCTTGGCGAACGCATAGCCGGTCAGGGAGTTGGCGGGCTTGAAGGTGCCGTCGCCATAGCCGCTGATGTAACCGGCCGTCTTGCAGTAGCCGATGACGCCCGCGAAGGTGTGGCCAGCGGGAACGTCGGGGTAGGGGCTCGTGTCATTGGGCAGAGCCGCGGCAGCATCGGGGCCGATCATCAGGGAGACGATGATCTTGGCGGCGGCGCCGCGGGTCAGCTCGGTCTCGGGACGGAAAGAACCGTCCTCATAGCCGGTGATAATGCCGATACGGTTCAGAACCGCAACAGCTTCCTCGTACTGGATCTCATCCTTATCGGCGAGGTCCTTGTACTCGGTGGCCCCAGCGCTGATGGTGACCAAGGACATGGCCATAACCAGAGCGAGGACCAGGGATAAGAACTTCTTCATGGATTTTCATCCTCCTTGTTTTGCGGCGGGAAGTTCACCGCCGTTATTTGCGGACCGGGACGCGTCGGCTTTTCCGGCGCACATACAGTGGCTAGCCGTTCCCGTATCTACCCCGGGACTGCCGCCTCATCCGTGCCGCATGATGAATATAACATAGCGCTTTTTGAAAATCAATATGTTATCAATAGTTGTAACATAACAGTAACAAAGCAACCTTCCTTTGGAAACTCTCCTTTTTTCTGATAACTTGCTAAAAATTCTGAATTTTTTGTTTAACTTTAAATCTATTTTCCTAATGTCGCAGAATATACTGACAATTTATTTTATTATATGTATGTAACTTTATCCCCGCGCCTCACAGGCCTCTCGTGCCTTCCTCTCAAACGTCAAACATTTTCAAAATTTTCAGCCGTAGAAAATGCCCTCATCCTGTTCCTTCAAAATGCGGATTGACTTGCCGCCCGAAGCCGTAGTATGATAAAAGCAACCATTTCGCAAACGTTTGAGCGCCTATGCGCGAAAGGAGGCCCGGAGTGAAAACAATCTTAGGCTACCTCCGCCCCCACGCTCCCCGGGTAGCGGTAGGCGTAACGGTGAAGTTCACCGCCGCCCTGCTGGAGCTGCTGCTCCCCTTGCTATTGGCCCATATCATTGACGATTGTGTCCCCACTCAAGATCTCCCCGGAGTTTTCCGGGCAGGCGGACTAATGCTGGTCATGGCCTTTGGGGCAGCCTTTTGCAACATCACCGCCAACCGCATGGCGGCCTGGGTATCCATGGATATGACCCGGCAGCTCCGCCGGGACCTATATCATCGAACACTGCTTCTGTCCCAGGCTCAGCTGGACCTGTTCTCCGTGTCCTCCATCGTCTCCCGGCTAACCAACGACACCTATAATGTTCATCAAATGTTTGATAAAATTCAGCGCGGAGGCATCCGAGCCCCCATGCTGGTGCTGGGAGGGCTAGCCCTGACCTTTTTCCAGGCCCCGCCTTTGGCCCTGGTACAACTGGCAATCTGCTCCGTCACCTTTTTTGCCATCTGGCTGGTGACCCGGCAAGGCATTCCTCGTTACACCCGGGCCCAGGAGGCAGTGGACACCGTGGTCCGCATCCTCCGGGAAAACGCCGCCGGTGTCCGGGTTGTCAAGGCCCTGGCCTGCCAGGGGCGGGAACGGGAACGCTTCACCGCCGCCAGTCGGGCCTCCAAGGAGGCGGAAGCCGCCGCCGGAAGCATCATGGCCGCCGCCAACCCCCTGTCGGATTTTCTGCTGAATTTGGGTTTGGTGCTGGTAGTGCTGGCGGGAGCTCTATTGGTAAATCGGGGCTGGATGTCCTCCGGGCAGATCGTGGCTTTCCTCTCCTATTTCACCATCATTCAAACCGCCACCTTGGGCTTGGCCAAGCTCTTTGTCAAATACAGCAAAGGCGTGGCTTCCGCCCGACGGATTGAGGAGATTCTGCTAACTCCAGAGGACCAGCGGGTCCGCCCGGCAAAGGAACCAGACCTCCAGGGGCCGGAACTGGGCATGAGGGACGCTTCGTTCTCCTATCTGGGCGTGGAAAAGGACCTGGACGGCGCATCCTTCGCTTTAAATAAAGGGGAGACCCTTGGCATCTTAGGCCCCACCGGCGCAGGAAAAACCACTCTGGTCTCCCTGCTCCTCCGGCTGTACGACGCGGACGGCGGCGTGGTCTGGGCCGGTGGTAGGGATATCTCCACCCTCAGCCGGGAGCAGCTCCGAGGCCGCTTCGGTGTAGTCTTTCAAAATGAGGCCCTGCTGAATGATAGCGTATATGAAAACATTTCCTTCCTGCGGAATCTCCCCCGGGAAGCGGTCATTGCCGCCGCAAAAACCGCTCAAGCCTGGGAGTTCATTGAAAACCTGCCCAAGGGGCTGGACGCCCAATTGGACATCCGGGGAGCCAACCTCTCCGGCGGGCAGCGCCAGCGGCTGCTCATCGCCCGGGCCCTAGCAGCCCGGCCCGGTATTTTGATTTTGGACAGCGCCGACAGCGCCCTGGACTACCGTACCGCCGCCACTCTTCATGCCGCCCTTCACCGGGACTTCCCTGACGTGACGCTGGTGGTAATCTCCGAACGGGTGGCCTCCCTCCGGGACGCAAACCACATTCTGGTGCTGGAAGACGGTGTAATTTCCGCCCAGGGGACCCACGAAGAGCTTCTTCAGTCCTGCGGGCGGTATCGCCGCATGGCGGAACTACAGATGGGAGGGGCCTTATGAAGAAATCGACGCTTGTCCGCCTGAGCCGCTTTCTGCGCCCCTATGGGCTCCACTTTCTGCTTCTGCTGGCTCTGCTGATGGCGGGCAACCTCTTATCCCTAGCCGCCCCTCTGCTCTCCGGCCGGGCGGTAGATGCGGTAGGCATCCGGGCGGGCGGAGTGGATTTCCCCAGCGTGTTCCGGAACTGCGCGCAGATGCTGGGCTGCTATGCCCTATCTTCCTTATTAAATTATATGGTTTCCTCCCGGCTGATCCGGGTGTCTCGGGCCGTATCCCACGATCTCCGCAAAGCCGCCTTCGACCGCATGAGCGAGCTGCCGGTGGACTACTTTGACACCCACCCGGCAGGAGACCTCATTAGCCGGATCTGTTACGATGTGGACACCGTAAACGCCACTCTCTCCACCGACCTCTTGCAATTGGGAACCAGCGTATTCACCGTGGCAGGGTCTTTTCTCATGCTGCTGCTCCTCTCCCCTCGGCTGACCCTGGTCTTTCTGGTCACGGTTCCCCTGTCGGCGGCTCTGACCCGATTTCAAATGAAGCGCATCCACCCCCTCTTCCGTCTACGCTCCAAAGAGCTAGGAGCCCTCAACGGCTTTGCCGAAGAGCGGATGGGCTGCCGCAAGTCCATTCGGACCTATGGCGTGGAGAGCGAGGACCTGCGCCTTTTTGACCAACGCAACGACGCAGCCTCCAAGGCCTATTATGACGCGGACCGGGCCAGCGCGGCCCTGGGGCCCTCGGTGAATTTCATCAACAACCTCTCCCTGGCCGCCGTCAGCGTCTTTGGGGCGCTACTGTACCTGGGGGGCAGCCTGTCCCTGGGAAGCCTCTCCTCCTTCGTCCTCTACTCCCGGAAGTTCTCCGGTCCCATCCGGGAGGCGGCCAACCTCCTGGCGGAGCTCCAGGCCAGCGCCGCCGCCGCGGAACGGGTGATGGACCTGCTGGACGAGGAGCCGGAGGCGGCGGATTTGCCGGAGGCCATCCCTGTGGAGCATCTGCGGGGCGACATCCGCTTTGACCATGTGACCTTCGGCTACGACCCCGCCCGTCCCGTTCTTCAGGACTTCACCGCCCACATCCCGGCGGGGAGCCTGGCCGCCGTCGTTGGTCCCACGGGAGCGGGTAAGACCACCCTGGTCTCCCTTCTCCTCCGGTTTTACCATCCCCAAGGCGGCACCATCACCATGGACGGCGTGCCCCTAGACGCCTACAGCCGGGACGGTCTCCGCCGCCGTTTGGCCCTGGTGCTCCAGGACACCTGGCTCTTTGGCGGCACCATCGCCGAGAACATCGCCTACGGCGCGCCGGGAGCCACCCGGGAACAGATTGTGGAAGCCGCCAAGGCCGCCCATATCCACCGCTTCATCTCCTCCCTTCCCCTGGGCTACGACACCGTTCTCACCGACGAGGGCATTTCCAAAGGCCAGAAGCAGCTTCTGGCCATCGCCCGGTGCCTCCTCACCGACGCGGATGTCGTCATCCTGGACGAAGCCACCAGCAACGTGGACACGGAGACCGAGGGGGAGATTAGCCTTGCCATGGAACGGCTCCGCCAAGGGCGGACCTGCTTTGTCATCGCCCACCGCCTAGCCACCATCCGGGGGGCGGACCACATTTTGGTGCTGGACCAGGGCGGCGCGGTGGAACAGGGCACCCATCGGGAGCTGCTGGCCGCCGGCGGCGTTTACGCCCAGCTCTACGCCGCTCAATTACAATCCTGATTTTGGAAAAACCCGGCGAAAACGTATTCGTAGTTTCAGAAAATCGAAAAAATTTCAATTGACAAAATAGCAAAAACGCACCACCACTCTTTGTCTAAATTGTAAACAAACCGTGAAAACAAACAAAAAACCCCTCTTAAAATCGGGAGGCTGACAATTGACAAACCCGCTTTGGATTCTTTATAATGGACGCAGGAAGTCGCAAACGTTTGCGCAAAGCGGACGCATTTCCGCCCTGCGTGAACAGCCCTGGGCGTGACCGGATTGGGAGGACTCGATCGCCTGGGGAGTTCCTGGCAGTTATCAGAAAGAGGTGTTATCGTGTCAAATGCAGTAACCGTGACCAAGGAAAGACCCCCCAGAAAGAAATTGACGGCACGTCGGTTGAAGAACCTGATCCTGAACGTGCTCAAAAACCCCTTCAACATGGTCGTGCTGGTCAGCCTGATCGTGTTGTTCTGCCTGATCGTCATTCCCCTGCTGACCATGATTAAGTCCACCTTCACCCTGGCGCAAGGCGAGCTTCGCCGTGTGGACGGCAAAGTGGGCGACTTCACGCTCTACTATTGGCAGTACATGCTGATGAGCAACATGTCCAAGGCCGTGCTGTGGGAGCCCCTGCTGCACTCCTTTGTCTGCGGCTTCTTCACCACGCTGATTTCCGTGCCTCTGGGCTCGGTGCTGGCCTGGCTGATGATCCGTACCGACCTCCCCGGCAAGAAAGTTCTGGGCATTCTCATTACCGTGCCCTACATGATTCCCTCCTGGACCAAGGCCATCGCCTGGCTGGCGGTATTCCGCACGCCCACCAGCGGCGCGAACGGATTCCTCACCGGCATGGGCATCCCGATTCCCGACTGGCTGGCCTACGGGCCCACGGCCATCGTGCTGTGCATGTCCATGCACTACTACGCGTTCTCTTACATTCAGGTCTCCGGCGCCCTCCGCTCCATCAACTCGGAGCTGGAGGAGATGGGCGAGATTCAGGGCGCCAATAAGGCCCAGATTCTCCGCTACATCACCCTGCCGCTGATTCTTCCCTCCGTGCTCTCCGCCCTGGTCATGACCGTCTCCAAGTCCATCGGTACTTACGGCGTGGCGGCCAACCTGGGCAACCGCATCGGCTACTACACCCTGGCCACCCGCATGCGCGTCTACATCGACCAGGGTCCCCGGGGCGTGGGCTACGCCATGTCCATCGTCCTGGTCGGCCTGGCGGCTTTGATTCTGATGAGCAACCAGAGGGCCATCGGCGTGCGCAAGTCCTATGCCACCGTGGGCGGCAAGGGCGGCCGCAGCACCCTGATGCCTCTTGGCGCGGCAAAGAAGCCCATGATGGCGTTCCTGGCTGTCTTCCTGTTCCTGGCCATGGTCATGCCTTTCTTTGTGCTGATTATGGAGACCTTCCAGATCACCACCGGCGCGGGCTACGGTCCCGAAAACCTGACCCTCTACAACTGGATCGGCGAGGCCGGAGAAGCGGAGAAGTATACCAACTACGCGGGCATCTTCCGCAACCCCGAGTTCTTCAGCGCCCTGTGGAACACGGTCCGCCTGACCATCATCACCTCCCTCATCACCGCCTTCTGCGGCCAGTTCCTGGGCTACATCAGCTCCCGCGGCCGGGGCAAGTGGTACGGCAACCTCACCGAGCAGCTGGTGTTCGTTCCCTACCTGATGAGCGGCGTGGCCTTCTCCACCATGTATTTCTCCATGTTCAGCGTGCCTCACTTCGGCGGGCTGATCCCCTCCCTTTACGGCACCTTCACCCTGATCGTTCTCACCTCCGTGGTCAAGCACTTCCCCTTCGCCAGCCGCTCCGGCACCGCCAACATGCTCTCCATCAGCGTGGAGCTGGAGGAAGCCGCGGACATTGCCGGCGCCAGCTTCTGGAAGCGGATGGCCACCATCATCGTCCCCCTGGCGAAGAACGGCTTCATCTCCGGCCTGATGCTGGTGTTCATCTCCATCGCCAAGGAGCTGGACCTCATCATCATCATGATGACGCCCACCACCCGGACCATGTCCTATCTGGCCTTCACCTACTCCCAGGAGGGCTACGCCCAGATGTCCGACGCCATTTCCGTGTGCGTGCTGCTGTTCATCCTGTTCTGCTACATCTTCGCCAACAAGGTCGCCGGCGCCGACATCGGAAAGAGTTGGTAACCCAGCGAGCCACGGACTTTATATAAGAACAGAAAGGAAACGTGCCATATGAGCCGCATTGAACTGAAAAATATTGACAAATTTTACGGCAACAACCACGTCCTCCGCAACATCAACCTGACCATTGAGGACGGCGACTTCATGACCCTGCTGGGCCCCTCCGGCTGCGGCAAGACCACCACCCTCCGCGTGGTCTCCGGCCTGGAAAAGCCCCAAAACGGCATCATGACCATCGACGGGGTGGAAATGATCAACGCCGACGACGCCTATTATGCCGAACCCAGCAAGCGCGGGCTGAACCTGGTGTTCCAGTCCTACGCCCTGTGGCCCCACA